>JBOGYJ010000326.1:0-4847 GCA_050696795.1 Solirubrobacteraceae bacterium
GCCGCCCCCGGAAGTACTTCTGCGCGACGATGTTGGTCGAGTTCTGTGACCACGACTGCGGGAACTCGACGTCCGTCTGCTCGAAGGAGATCTTGCCGCCGTGGCCGATGCGCGCGTCGCGCAGCTCCCACTCGACGGACGCGAAGGGATCCTGACCAGCCGTGGTGAAGTACCGCTCGATCGAGAGGCCTCGCCCTGTGCCGCTATCCGTGATTGGGGCCTGCGGTGTCTTCGCCATGCCTTCAGATCTCCTTCTCGTCGCTGCTCCTAGAAAACTGTTCCTCGGCTCGCTGGGGGGTGGCTGAGGGGTCGAGAAGCATCCCGCTCCGCTCGGACGGAAACCGCCCGCTCGAGGCCACCCGGACCGGAAAACCCCGGTGGTTGCAGTAAAAGAAATTTTAGCGGCGCAAGACCGCTTTCGTTGACGCGTCAGGCCGGCGTCAAGGACGCGGTCGAGCCCATGTCAGGGCCGCTCGCTGTCGGCTTCCAGCGCCAGCGTCTGCTGCGTCAAGGCGTGCTGCGCGGCGGCTTCGACGAGCGCCTCTTCGGCGCGCACACGCTTCTCCGCCTCGACCCTGACGGCCTCGGAGAGCTGACGGGTCTTGGCCTCGGCCGTGTCCGCGCGGGCCTTCTCGGTCTCGAGCGCGTGCTGCGTGGCCTCGGCAGCCGTCACCAGTTCGTGACGGCTGCGCTGCACCTCGATGATCTGCTCGCGCACCTTCGCGCCGAACTCCTCGAGCTCGCCCGCGCGCTTGGCCGCCGTCGCTTCCGCGCTCTCGGCGCGCGTGACCGCGGCGCGCAGCGCGCGCTGCGCCTGCTCGAACCGCCCACGATGCTCCTGCACCTGCGCGCGCAGGAGCTCGACCTCGGCGACGAGCACCGAGGAGGCCTGCGAGCGTGCCTCGGCCAGGCGTGCCTCCAGTTCATCGCCACTGAGCCCGCCGGCCCCGGCCCCGGCAGCGGCTGCGACCGTCCCGCCCACCGCTCCGCGGAGCAGCTCGATCTCGGCCGCCCGCTTGGCCAGCGCGGCGTCGAGCTCCGCCAGCGTCGCCTCGAGCTCGGCGCTGTGGTGGCGCAGGGCGTCGGACTCGGTGCGGACCGCGTTGGTCTCCGCATGCGCGGCGTCGATCCGCGACTGCGCGGTGTCGAGGTCGTAGGTGTGCTGCGCGTCGGTGCGGGCCGCGAGCTCGCGCAGCGAATGGATCTCGTCCTCGATCACGGTCACGCGCTCGCGCACCGATGCCGTCTCCGCCCGGGCGGCGCCCAGCTCGTCGTCCATCCCCGCGCGCGCCGAGGCCTGCTCGGCCTCGCGCTGATCCAGCGACTGCTGCAGCACGGTGTTCTGGGCCTGCGCGTGCGCGAGCTGCTCGTCGAGCGCGGTCGCCTCGCGCCGGCTCGCGGCCGCGCGCGCCTGCGCGAGCTCGGCCGCCGAGCGCATGCGCTCGAGCTCGGAGACGCGGTCGGCGAGCTGCGCCTCGAGTGCAGTCGCGATGCGCGTCGCCGCGTCGCCGGAGGCGCGGATCTGGCCCTCGAGCGAGCCTGCGTTGGCCGCTGCGGCGCGCGCCCGGGCCTCGGCCTGATCGCGGTCGGCGATCGCCTCGTCGCGGTCGACCTGCCCCGCGTCGCGCTCGGCCCGCGCCTCGTCACGTTCGGTGCGCAGGTGCGCGAGGTCGGACTCCGCCGCCGATCGCCGCTCGCGCTCGCTCTGCAGCCGCCGCTCGAGCTCGGCGATCGCCAGCCTGCGCGACTCGGCGCGGCGTTCGGCCTCGACCAGTCGCGAGGGCTCGTGCGCGGGCTCCTCCGCGGCCGGTCCGCTGACCGGCTGCGTCGCCGCAGGCCCGCGGCTGGACGCCGAGCTCAGCGCCGCACGCCGCCGTGCCGGCGCGGGCAGCCGCACCAGCTGGCCGTCGGGCAGCGCCAGCGCGTAGGTCGCACCGGGGCCGACGTGATCGAGCGGTGCCGAGAAAGCGGCGCGGATCAGCCCGGGTGGTCCGGGCAGGGCGGGCAGCTGCTCGTGGCGGTGCTCGGTGCCGTTGTCGTCGATCACCAGCGCCAGTTGCCCGGCGGGCAGCTCCGGCGACGGGCGCCCGGCCACGCGCAGCAGCGCGGTGCCCGGGGCGGCCTCAACCTGCTCGAACTCCACCAGATCGAATTGCGTGTCTCCCTCGGTCACGGCGCGAGGGATTCTATGTCCTGGTTCGGTCTCCGGGCATAACGAGGGCTGAGGATGTGCGAAGCTCTGCCGCGATATGAAGCTTCTTGTCACCGGCGGCGCGGGCTACATCGGCTCGATCGTCGCGCGCCTGCTGATCGAAGAGGGCCACGAGGTCGTGGTCCTCGACAACCTCGAGCGTGGCCACCGCGAGGCCGTCCCGGCCGAGGCTCAGCTGATCGTCGCCGACCTGCGCAACCCCGAGGATCCGCGCGGCGCCCTGCGTCCCGGCGGCTTCGACGGCGTGCTGCACTTCGCGGCGCTGGCGCTGGTCGGCGAGTCGGTCGAGCATCCTGAGCTGTACTACCGCACGAACGTCACGGGTACGCTCAACCTACTCGAGGCGATGGTCGCCTACGAGGTGCCGCGGCTGGTGTTCAGCTCGACCTGCGCCGTCTACGGCCAGCCCGACGAGGTGCCGATCTCGGAGACCGCGACGCCGCGGCCGCAGAACGCCTACGGCGCCTCCAAGCTCGCTGCCGACCACCTGATCGGCGACTTCTGCACGGCCTACCAGATCGGCGCCGTCAGCCTGCGCTACTTCAACGTCGCCGGCGCCCACGGTGAGGCGGGCGAGGACCACGAACCGGAGACGCATCTGATCCCCAACATCCTCAAGGTGCCGCTCGGCCAGCGCGACACCGTGCAGATCTTCGGCAGCGACTACCCGACCGACGACGGCACCGCCGTGCGCGACTACATCCACATCGACGACCTCGCCGACGCGCACGTGCTGGCGCTCGAGCACGCCCGCGCGGGCGAGCACCGGATCTTCAATCTCGGCAACGGCAACGGCTTCTCGGTGCGCGACGTGATCGCCGCCGTCGAGCGGGTCACGGACACCACGATCGCCACCGAGGAGGCCCCGCGCCGCCCCGGCGACCCGCCGCGCCTGGTCGCCGCCGGCCGGAAGATCCGCGAGGAGCTCGGCTGGGCCCCGAAGAAGCCCGAGCTCGAGACGATGATCGCCGACGCCTGGGCCTTCGCCCAGGCCCATCCGCACGGCTACAGCGCCAGCTGAACTCGTAGCGCCTCGTCGATCTGCGCCATCAGCAACGGCGGCACGTGGCCCACGTGTTCCACGAGTCGTCCAAACGAAACTGCGCGCACCTGCTCGGCTTGCGCACGCGAGTCGCGGCGCAGGCCGCACTCTTGCGCGGGAATCAGCACCTGGTAGGGCTGAACCTCCGAGACGCGACTCGTCAGCGGCACGACGTCGATCACTCCCCAGCGACGCCGTCGCACACTGCGGTTAGCTCCCTCGTTGCTTACGATCACGGCTGGTCGGCGCTTGTTGACCTCCGCGCCCTGCGCGGGCTCGAAGTCGACGAGGTACACGTCACCGCGACGCATGACGGAGGGTCTCGAGCTCAGCCTCGAGCGCCTTGCGCTTCTTCTCGCGAGCCTCCTTGGCCATCTCTTCCCACTCGGCGAGGATCGCTGGATCCTCGTAGCTCCCCTCCTCGCTGAATGTGTAGTCATATGCGGGCTCGAGCTCCACATCGCGCAACGCCCGCAGCGCCGCCTGAAGCCCAGCCGACCGCGTCCCGAGGTCATGTTGGGTGATGTAGAAGTCGAGGAACTCGACATCCTTCTCGCTGAGGCTCACGCTGAGTTTCATACCCTGATGCTACCATGGTGCTACTCGGGTAGCAAGTCCTCCAGCGCGGTCATCGCCTGTGCCACGACCCGCTCGGGCGGCTGCGTGGCGTCGAGCACGCGGATCCGCTGTCGCTCGGCGTCGGCCAGCTGCTGGTAGGCCTCGGCGATCCGCCGGAAGAACTCGGCGCCGGCCAGTTCGAGCCGGTCGGGCGCCTCCCCTCGGGCATCCGCGCGCGCTTGCGCGGATGCCGGATCGAGCCTCAGCAGCAGGGTCCGGTCGGGCGTCAGGCCGCCGGTGGCGAACAGGTTGAGCGCGCGCACCGGCTCGATCCCGAGCCCGCGCCCACCGCCCTGGTAGGCCAGCGAGGAGTCGACGAAGCGGTCGAGCAGCAGCCACTGCCCGGCGGCCAACGCCGGCTCGAGCGCCTGCTCGACCAGCTGCGCGCGGGCGGCGGCGTAGAGCAGCGCCTCGGCGCGGGCGCCGATTGTCAGCGCCGGGTCCTTGACCAGCGCGCGGATCGCCTCGGAGGTCTGCACGCCGCCGGGCTCGCGCAGCAGCCTGGCCTGCACGCCCGCGCTCGCCAGTGCCGCCAAGAGCCCGGCGGCGAGCGTCGTCTTGCCGGCGCCGTCGACTCCCTCGATCGTGATCAGCCTTCCGCGTTCGCTCATGGGTTGCGGGTAGCTTACGATCGGATGATGCTGGAGACACTCGAGCGTCACGCCAACGCCCGCGCGGTGCTCGGTCCGGTGCTCGAGTCCGGGGCGAGCCCGTCGCACGCATACCTCTTCCACGGACCGGGCGGCGCCGGGAAGCGCACGCTGGCGCGCGAGTTCGCTGCGCGGTTGCTATCGCAGGGCGCGCCCGATCCAGCCAGCGCGCAAGCGCGCGCGCTGGCTGGGGCACACCCGGATCTGACCTGGGTGGTTCCCAGCGGGGCACATGAGATCCTCGTCTCCGACATCGACGAGGCGGTGGTCGCCGCCGCGACCAAGACGCCGTTCGAGTCGACGCGCCGCGTGTTCGTGATCGAGA
>JBOGYJ010000327.1:0-37475 GCA_050696795.1 Solirubrobacteraceae bacterium
CCTCCGGGAGGCCGAGCAGCTCTCCAAAGAAGCGCCGCGCGTCCTCTTCACAGCCGCTGGGCGCGGCGAGTTGCACGTGGTCCAGGCCGACGACATCCACGGCGACAAGATATTGCGCCGCCCGGACTCGCGAGCGCGCCGCGACGCGCGAGCCCCGCCCGACAGGACCGATCACCGTGGTTCGTTGGCCCTGCGTTACGTCATTACGTAACAACGGGACATAGAACCTGAGGCGCGGGCCGACCACCTGGACCAACCACCTAGACTCAGGCGTCTGTGTCCGCAGGTCCCTCGCTCTACCGCCGTCACCGGCCGCGCACCTTCGCCGATGTGGTCGGCCAGGAGCACGTGGTGCGCACGCTCTCGCATGCCGTCGAGCGCGACCAGATTCACCATGCCTACCTGTTCGTCGGCTCCCGTGGCACGGGCAAGACGAGCATGGCCAAGATCCTCGCCGCCTGCCTCGATTGCGTGAACGGTCCGACCGTTACACCGTGCGGCGTCTGCGACTCGTGCGTCTCGATAGCCAACGCCACGTCGCTCGACGTGATCGAGATGGACGCCGCCTCCAACAACTCCGTCGATGACATCCGTGACCTGCGCGAGAAGGTCGCCTACGCGCCCGTTTCGGGCCGCCACAAGGTCTACATCCTCGACGAGGCGCACATGCTCTCCACGCAGGCGTGGAACGCGTTTCTCAAGACGCTCGAGGAGCCGCCGCCGCGGACGGTCTTCGTGCTCGCGACGACCGAGGCGCAGAAGGTGCTGCCGACCGTCGTCGACCGCTGCCACCGCTTCGACTTCGGTCGTCCCAGTGCCGAGCAGGTCGCGACCGTCGTGCGCCGCGTCGCCGCGGCCGAGTCGATCGTGATCGATGACGGCGCCGCCGGACTGATCGCCCGCCACGCTACGGGCTCGTTCCGCGACGCGTTGGGCACGCTCGAGCAGCTCGTCACCTACGCCGCCGACGCTCCGATCACGCCCCAGGACGTGCTCACGGTGCTCGGCGTCGCCGACACCGAGCAGCTGTTCGCCGCTGTCGACGCGGTCGTCGCGCACGATCCGGCCGCGGCGCTGCGGGCAGCGGGCGCGCTCGCCTCGTCGGGACGCGACCCCGGGCAGGTGCTGCGCGACCTCGAGGTACACGCGCGTGAGCTGCTGACCGTGCAGATCCTGGGCGAGGTTCCGGCCGAGCTGCGCGTGACGGCCGAGCGCGACCAGCGGCTGGTGCAGCAGGGCCAGACGCTGGCGCAGACCGATGTCGTGCGTCTGCTCCAGCTCGTCTCGGCCGCTTTGGAGGCGAGCGCCAATGGAGCGCAACCTCGAATTCAGCTGGAGCTGGCGCTGATCAAGGCCGCCGCGCCCGAGATGGACCCGTCGATGAGCGCGCTGCTGGCGCGGATCGAGCGCCTCGAGCGCGGCGGCGTGCGGCCCGTCGCCTCCTCGGCCCCAGCGCCCGCTGCCGCGATCGACCCGGCCGAGCCACCTGCGCGCGCGACCGAGCCACCTGCGCGCGTGACCGAGCCACCTGCGCCCGCGGCCGAACGCGATCCCGGGTTCGGGCCGGACGCGCTCGTGGATGAGGCCGCCGCCTGGGACGACAGGCCGCCGCTCGAGGAGGATCCGTTTGCCGTGGACCCGGTCTCTGAACCACCCGTCCCCGCTGCGGCCGTCCCCGCTGCGGCCGTCCCGGCTGCGGCCGTCCCCGCTCCGGCCGTCCGCGTTCCGGCCGTTCCGGCCGTTCCGGCCGTCCAGCGAGAGCCGGATCCGCTCGATGCCCTGGCTGCGTCGATCGACCCGTCCGGTACAGGGCCAGCCTCAAACGGCGCGAATATCGCCGACATGCAACGCATGTGGCCCGCCGTGGTCGAGCTCGTGCGCGGCGGTAATGCGATGCTGGGGGTGTTGCTCGAGTCGGCGCGGCCGCAGTCGGTCACCGAGCGCGAGCTGGTTCTGTCATTCCCAGCGGAGGCCGCCTTCTACAAGCGCAAGGCCGAGCAGGACGATTACCGTCGGACCACCACAGAGGCGGTGCGTAACGTCACCGGGATGGCGCTCACGCTGCGCTACGAGCTGGCGGAGGCGCGGTCCCATACCGGTGAGGAAGAGGCGGTGGCGGAGGTGAAGCCGATGAGTGATGAGGAGCTGGTTCAGCGGTTCATGGACGAGTTCGGAGCAGAAGAGATCTTGGAAGACGACCCGGAGGGGGAGAGCTGATGCCGCAGCCAGGCATGCCCAACATGCAACAGATGATGAAGCAGGTCCAGAAGATGCAGGCCGACATGGCCAAGGCCCAGGAGGAGCTCAAGTCCGAGACGGTCGAGGCCAGCGTCGGCGGTGGCGCGGTGACCGTCGAGGTCACCGGCGAGCTCCTGTTCAAGTCGCTCAAGATCGCGCCCGAGGCTGTTGATCCCGACGATCCAGAGATGCTGTCCGACCTGGTGCTGGCGGCGGTCAACCAGGGACTGCAGGCCGCGCAGGAACTGCAGGCACAGAAGATGGGTGCCGCCGCCGGGGAGCTCGGTGGCTTGGCCGGCGGGCTCGGCGGTCTGGGGCTCCCCGGCTTCTAGGCCAGACTCGCTTCAGGTTCCCGGGGCAACGTGAGCACGTACGCGCCGCCGCTTCAGCGGCTGATCACCGAGCTGTCGAAGCTGCCCGGCGTCGGCGGCCGTACGGCGCAGCGGCTCGCCTTCCACCTGCTGCGCACCAGTGAGGAGGATGCTGTTGCGTTGGCCGAGGCGATCCGCGAGGTCAAGCAGAAGATCGGCTTCTGCGAGATCTGCTTCAACTTGGCCGAAGGGCCGCGCTGCCGGATCTGCGAGGACGTGCGGCGCGAGACGGACCTGATCTGCGTGGTCGAGGAGCCCGTCGACGTGATCTCGATCGAGCGCACACACGAGTTCCGGGGCCGCTACCACGTACTGGGTGGGGCGCTCTCACCGATCGACGGCATCGATCCCGAGGACCTGAAGATCGAGCAGCTCTACGCGCGCGTGCGCGAGCACAGCATTCGTGAGATCGTGATCGCCACCAACCCGACCACCACTGGCGAGGCCACGGCGCTGCACATCGCCGCAGGGATCCGCGCGATCGCGCCGGAGCTGGCGATCACCCGCCTGGCGTCGGGCCTGCCGGTTGGTGCAGACCTCGAGTATGCGGACGAGCTGACGCTCGGTCGCGCCTTCGCCGGGCGTCGCGCGCTCTGACACGGCCACCGCCGGCGCCCCAGGTCGCCGCGAAGCCCGACCACGTAACCTCATCGGGGATGCTGCCCCAGCCGACAATCGTGATGAAGTTCGGCGGCACCTCGGTGGCCGACGCCGAGCGGATCAAGCGCGCCGCACGCCGGATCGTGGCCCAGAAAGAGGCGGGCAAGCGTGTGGTCGCGGTGCTGTCCGCGCGCGGAGTCGAGACTGACGAGCTGATCAAGGCGGCCTATGAGGTCTCGCCCCAGCCGGACCCGCGTGAGATGGACATGCTGCTGTCGACCGGCGAGCGCATCTCCTGCGCGCTGTGCGCGATGGCGATCAACGACCTCGGGCACAAGGCGATCTCGCTGACAGGCTCGCAGGCCGGGATCGTGACCGATACCTCGCACACCAAGGCCCGCATCCTCGATGTCCGAGCGGACCGCATCCGCGACGCGCTCGACGAGGACATGATCGTGCTGGTGGCAGGTTTCCAGGGTGTCTCGACCAGCCGCGACGTGACGACGCTCGGCCGCGGCGGTTCAGACACCACAGCGGTTGCCGTGGCCGCGGCGCTGAGCGCCGAGGTCTGTGAGATCTACACCGATGTGAGCGGGGTCTTCAGCGCCGACCCGCGCATCGTCCCGGACGCGCGCAAGCTGCCGCTGGTCTCGTTCGAGGAGATGCTGGAGATGGCGGCCTCGGGGGCCAAGGTCCTGCAGCTGCGCTCCCTCGAGTACGCGCGCACGCACGGCGTGCGCGTTCATTGCCGTTCAAGTTTCGAGGACGGCCCGGGTACCTTTGTGATTGGAGAAGACGAGACGATGGAGCATCCACTGATCACCGCCGTGACCCACTCGACCGAGGAAGCTCGGATCACGGTGGTCGGCGTTCCCGATCGGCCCGGGGCCGCCGCCGAGATCTTCGAGGCGCTCGCCGACGCCAACGTCAACGTCGACACGATCCTTCAGAACGAGCCGCGCACCGACGAGGAGGCCGCAGAGGTCTCGTTCACCTGCGCCAGCGAGGATGTGCGCATCGCGGAGTCGACGCTTGCCCCGGTGCTCGCGGAGTTCGGCGAAGCCAAGCTCGAGACCGATCCTGAGATCGGCAAGGTCTCGATCATCGGCGCCGGCATGCGCTCGCATCCGGGCGTCGCCGCCAAGGTCTTCCGTGTGTTCGCCGACGAGAAGATCAACATCGAGCTGATCAACACATCGCCGATCAAGATCACCTGTCTGATCCGCGCGGGCTCGGTCAAGCAGGCGGTGGTCGCGCTGCACAATGCCTTCGAGCTCTCCGCCGGCGAGGTGCAGGAAGAGGGTGGCCTGGGGCAGGACGCGCGATGAGTGCTGCCGGCTCCGCCGCCGGCCCGCTGGCCAGCGGCGTCGAACAGCGTGGCGGCTACCGCATTGCCGTCGTCGGAGCCACCGGCGCCGTGGGCACCGTGATGCTGCAGTGCCTGAAGGAGCGCGGCCTCGACCGCGACAACGAGATCATCCTGTTCGCCACCGCCCGATCCGCCGGGAAGGTGATCGAGGGCCGCACCGTGCGCGCGCTCGATCAGGACGCCGATCTCAGCGGCATCGACATCGCCCTGTTCTCGGCCGGCGGGGGCACCGCCAAGCAGTGGGCCCCGCGCTTCGTGCAGGCGGGCGCGACCGTGATCGACAACTCCTCCGCCTTCCGCCGCGATCCCGACGTGCCGCTGGTCGTCTCCGAGGTCAACCCGCACGCGCTGCGCGGATCTGGGCCCACCCCCCCCAAGCTGATCGCCAACCCGAACTGCTCGACGATGCAGCTGATGGTCGCGCTCGCGCCGATTCAGCGCGAGGCAGGCATCGCCCGTCTGATCGTCTCCACCTATCAGTCCGTCTCGGGCACCGGCGTGAACGCACTCGATGCGCTGGACCAGGAGGCTCGTGCCTCGCTCGCCGGCGAGCAGCTGCCCGAGCCGAGGATCTATCCGGACAACATCGCGTTCAACGTGATCGGCGCGGCCGGCAACTTCGCGCAGGGCGACGACCACACCGATGAAGAGCGCAAGATGATGTTCGAGACCGGCAAGATCCTCGGGGATCCGGAGATCGCCGTCGCGGTCACCTGCGTGCGCGTCCCGGTCCGCGTCGGCCACTCGGAGTCGGTCAACCTCGAGACGCGAGAGCACCTGTCGGTGCAGCGCGCTCGTGAGCTGCTGTCGCAGGCGCCCGGGCTGATCCTCGAGGACGTCCCCTCGCCGCTGCGCTCGGAGGGCCGCGACGAGGTCTTCGTCGGCCGTCTGCGTCGCGACCCCACGCACCCCAACGGCCTGGCGATGTTCGTCGTCGCCGACAACCTGCGCAAGGGCGCCGCCACCAATGCCGTTCAGATCGCGGAGCTGCTGATACGCGACGGGCTGGTCGCCTCCCGGCGCCAGCAGGCCTCCGCGCCGGCGTCCGCGTAACGTGGCTACCGCGCGCTCGGCTCGACGAGCACCGTCTGCAGCACACGCCTGACCTGGTCGATCGTCACCAGGCCGGTGAGCACGTCATCGTCGTCGGTGGCGATCACCGCCCCCAGGCGGCCCAATGATTCGAGCATCAGTACGTCGGTGAGCGGCCGATCCTCGGGGATCGTCACACGGCCGGTGTCAGGCTCGAGGATCGAACCGACGGTTGCATCCCCGGCTCCCGTGAGGACCAGCTCCTGCGCCCGCTCACGGCGTGCGATACCGATGAAACGCCCGTCGTGGTCGGTCACGGGCAGCCACTCCAACTGATAGCGCCTGAACGTGTTGTCGAGCGCGTCGAGCACCGAGCTCGTGCCCCGCACGACCACCGGCTCGTGGTCCATCACGTCTGCGACGCGCACGCCCTGCACGCGGGACGCTGCGGCGGTGCCGGTCAGCGCCATCCGTGCGGACTGCCAGATGAAGAACGCCAACACCATCAGCCAGATCCCGATGAAGCTCGAATCGCCCAGTGCGGTGTAGACGCCAAAGCCGGCAAGCAGGACCGCGAAGCCCTCCCCCAGGTGGGCGGCGGCACGGGTGCCGCGGAGCTTGTCGCCGGTGACCCGCCAGACCAGCGCGCGGGCGATACGCCCGCCGTCGAGCGGGTAAGCGGGTACTAGGTTGAAGACCAGGATCAGGACGTTCATCGGCAGCAACCAGCTCAGCGCCAGCAATACCGGTGTGATCTGCACGGTGCCGTCCAGCTCCACCGCGTGCATCAGGCGATGGGGGCCGACGATCAGCAGATCGATGGCCAGGCAGAGCAGGATGAAGACGACCGTGCCCACTGGACCGGCGACCGCGATGCGGAACTCTTCGGCAGGGGTCTCTGAGTCGCGGCTCATGACGGTGCTGCCGGAGAAGCCGAACAGCTCGATCCGCTGTACCTGGATGCCCGAACGGCGTGCGACGAACGCGTGGCCGAGCTCATGCAGCAGCAGCGAGCAGTAGAACAGCAGGATGGTGACGACCGTTGTCAGGTAGGCGATGTCATCGCTGGAGCGCAGCGCGGTGCGAAATGACCCCGACAACAGGAAGATCCACACGAACAGCATCACGAACCAGGTGAGGTCCAAGCCGATGCGGATGCCGCCGATCGTCCCCAGCTTGATCGAGCGCGTGCGCGGAAACATGCTGCAATGGTGGCACAGGCCGCATCGGCAACCCGGGAGTGATTGATGGCGACTGCGATAGTGGAGCTTCGAACGTGGATGGGCGAGATCTCGGATCTGCGCCGCGCGGCCGCCGTGCTCCAGTGGGATCAGAGCACGATGATGCCGCCGCTCGGTGCGCCGCGGCGCACCGAGCAGATCGCGACACTCGAGCGCGTCACCCACGAGCGTTTCATCTCGCAGCGCACACTCGAGTTGATCGAGGCCGCCGAGGCGGACCGCAACGGTCAGCCGGAGGATTCGGTCGAGACTCGGATCATCGCCGAGGCCAGGCGTCTCTTCGAGAAGAGCCGGCGCGTGCCGGTCGATCTCGCGGCGGCTCGCGCCAGGGCCTCGTCCCGGGGCTACAAGCTGTGGGTGGCCGCCCGGCAGGTTGATGACTTCAGCGCGTTCGCGCCTGTGCTCGAGGAGAACTTCAAGCTGGCGCGGGACTACGTGGCCTGCTTCGACGACTACGAGCATCCATACGACATCGTGCTCGACGACTTCGCACCCGGGATGCGCACCAGTCAGGTCAGCACGTTGCTGGGAGAGATGCGCGACCAGTTGCTGCCCTTGATCGACGAGCTGTCTGGACGCGAGATCGACCTGACGCCGCTGCACGTGCGGTATCCGGTCAACGATCAGCGCCGCCTGCTCGACCAGGTTCTGCGCTGGATGGGCTTTGAGGATTCGAGCTGGAGACTCGATGACACGGTCCATCCGTTCGAGGAGAGCTTCTCGGCCACAGATATCCGCGTCACCACGCGATACCTGGAGACCTATTTCCCGACCGCGCTCTACGGCGCGATGCATGAGTGCGGTCACGGCCTGTATGAGGCCGGGGTCGACCCGGCTCTGCAGCGGACGCCGCTCGGCACGATCCGCTCGAGCTCGATCCACGAGTCCCAGAGCAGGCTGTGGGAGAACATGGTCGGGCGCGGGCGCGCCTTCTGCGCAGCGCTCGCGCCGGCGCTTGTCGAGCATTCCCCGGGAGCGCTGGCCGGGCTCGAGCCCGACGCGCTCTTCCGCGCCGTGAACATGGTGGCGCCCTCGATGATCCGGATCGAGGCCGACGAGACCACCTACGGGCTGCACATCGTGCTGCGCTACGAGCTGGAGCGCAGCCTGCTGACCGGAGATCTCGAGGTGGCCGATCTGCCCGAGGCCTGGAACGCGCGGATGCGCGAATACCTTGGGGTTGAGGTCCCTTCCAACGCCGATGGCGTGATGCAGGACGTGCATTGGTCGCAGGGTCTCGTCGGCTACTTCCCCTCGTATGCGATCGGGAACCTGATCGCGGGTCAGCTGTGGGAGCGGGCGAACGAGGACATCTCTGACCTGGATGACCAGCTGGCCCGTCACGAACTGGCGCCGCTGCGTGAGTGGCTGCGCGAGAACGTTCACCGCCATGGTTCCCGCTACAGCGACAGTGACCTGCTCGCGCGAGCGGTCGGGCAGCCGGTGCAGGTGATGCCGTTCATCAACTACCTGCGGGCCAAGCTCGGCGACGTGTATCAGCTCGACTTGGCGTAGCCTGGATTCTCGCCCTGGCAGAACAAGACACGGAGAAACCATGAGTCAGACACCCGTCAAGGTAGCCGTGACCGGCGCCGCCGGCCAGATCGGCTACGCGCTCCTGTTCCGGATCGCGAGCGGTGCGCTGCTTGGCCCTGACACGCCGGTTCGGCTCTCGCTGCTCGAGGTCCCCGCCGCCGTCAAGGCGGCCGAGGGCACAGCGATGGAGCTCGACGACGGCGCCTTCCCGCTGCTCTCCGGGATCGAGATCAGCGATGACCCCAACCTGGCCTTTGACGGTGCGAACGTCGCACTGCTGGTTGGCGCGCGTCCGCGCTCCGCGGGCATGGAGCGCGGCGACCTGCTCGAGGCCAATGGTGGCATCTTCAAGCCGCAGGGGCAGGCGCTGAACGCGCATGCTGCCTCTGACATCAGGGTGCTCGTGGTCGGTAACCCCGCCAACACCAATGCGCTCATCGCCCAACAGAACGCGCCTGATATGCCGGCTCAGCGCTTCACCGCGATGACCCGGCTGGATCACAATCGCGCGATCGCCCAACTGGCAGGCAAGACGGGCGCGGCGGTGAAGGACATCACCAACGTCACGATCTGGGGTAACCATTCAGCGACCCAGTACCCCGACATCTTCCAGGCCAAGGCTGCCGGGGATAGCGTCGCCGAGAAGATCAACGATCAGGCGTGGCTCGAGAGCGATTTCATTCCCACTGTCCAGAAGCGTGGCGCCGCGATCATCGAGGCGCGTGGTGCTTCCAGCGCGGCATCCGCTGCAAGCGCGGCGATCGATCACGTGCACGACTGGGTGCTGGGGACTCCAGAGGGTGACTGGGTGTCGATGGCGATCCCGTCCGATGGCTCCTACGGTGTGCAGCAGGGCCTGATCTCCAGCTTCCCGGTGACCTGTTCAGGTGGCGAGTACAAGATCGTCCAAGGACTTGAACTGAGCGAGTTCTCTCGTACGCGCATCGATGCATCGGTGAGTGAACTCACCGACGAGCGTGAGGCGGTCAGGGAACTCGGCCTGATCTGAAAACGCGGACGCCACATCTGGCGTCACATGATTTGCCAACGGGTGGGGCTGCGCCAGGCGCGGCCCCACCCGTTGATGCAGTCTGCGCCCTTACGCGCCCGACTTGGACGAATGCCAGCCCTGACCGTCGCGAGTGACCAGGCCGTCGGAGGTCAGCTTCGGCATCACGCGGTACAAGTAGTTCGGCTCGATCTTCATCGCCGAGGCAATCTCCGGAATGGTGATGCCAGGCTTATTACGCACAAGCTCGAGCGCCTGCGCCGACCGGGTGTTGCCACCACGGCGCCCGCGTGGACGTCCGGGTCGGCGGCGCGCGGAGGAGGGAGCGGCCGCGCTGCGCGACGGCCTGCCGGGACCACGGCGGGCACCGTTGCCACCGGCGAGCGCAGCGCGGGCTGCAATGAGCCGGCTCTCCTCTTCCTTGAGTTCCTTCAGGCGGTTGTCAATGTCTTGGACAGCCGCGTCGATGAAACCGGCCATGCAGTCTCCTTCGCATCAGATACAAAACGGTCTGGACTTAGCGCCTTAACCATATCGCTGTTATTTGGATTCGATCAGCTGCTTTAGTCGAGTGAGTGACTCGTGAGCTTCACGTTCAGGCACGTGGCCGACCAAAACGCGTGAAGCGACGCTACCGAGAGGCCCTCCAGGCGGGTGAAACTCGTTTACATAATCGAACCTGGTCGTGCCATCGCCATTGGCCGTCAGCTTGTAGCTGATCAGCGCGCGAGAGAGCGCCGGTCCTCGCCCGTGCCACTCCGCACGTTTTGGAACGACAACCGAGTCCAGTGTCCAATGAACCTTGAATGACACACCAAGGATATGTAAGACCTGATCCATGCGTGCGCCCTGCTCGCACGGATCAGATGACTTCAACTTCACCGAACGATGGATCGTGACCCATTCCGCCAGTCGGTTCGGGTCCATGACCGTGTCCCAAACGGTTCGGGGAGTCGCGTCGATATCGATCTGGACGTGAACTGTGCTCATCGTCTGCCGGGTCAGTTCGGGTGCTGATGCTGTCCGTAGAGTCGCGAGTCCGCTGCGAATTCACGGATCACGACACTAGCGCCCGCGTAGCGTCTCGGTGGCCTCCCAGTCACGCAGCGCGCGCTCAATCGCCGCGTCGAGGCGGTGAGGGCGGATGCCCAGCATCTCCAGTGCGAGTTCGCGGCGCGGTAGGAGGTCGGTCTCGAGCCCGACCATCAGCGGACCGATCAGTGCGTGCTGCTCGCCTGCGATGACCGCAGAGACCCTGCTCGCGATCGGGGTCAGCGTCGGTCCTGGCAGTCGCAGCGCGGGCCGGCTGATCAGCAGATGGTCACGGATGCGCTCGATCAGTTCCTGGTAGGTGACCACGTCGGGCCCGGCCAGATCGAGCGAGCGTCCACTCATCAGCGACTCGCTCGCCGCCTCCACGAGGCATCGGAGCACGTCGCGCTCGTCGATCGGGGCGGTGCGGTGCTCGCCCCATGCCGGAATCACCAGGACCGGCATCCGTTCCACGAGCCTGACCAGGAAGCGGAAGGAGCGTGAGCGCGCTCCGATCACGATCGGTGCCCTCAGTGCGACCGAGTCGGGGACCGCTTCGAGCAGGATGCGCTCGACCGCCAGGCGGCTGGCCAGATGCGGCGATGGCGAGTCCTGCGGGACCAAGCCGCCGAGGTACACGATCCGCCTCACGCCGGCGTCGGCAGCGGCTTCGGCGAAGTTCTCGGCGCCGCGGCGCTCGCGCACACCGAAGTGCTCCTCGGTGCCGGGCTCCATCGAATGGATCAGGTAGAACGTCACCTCGACGCCCTCCAGAGCCTCGGGCAGGCCGATCCCGGAGATGGCATCGCCAGTGTGCAGTCGGACGCCATCAGGTAGCCGGGGCATTCCGCCGTCGCTGGCGCGCCCGCGGCTCAGCGCGTGCACCTCGTTGCCCGCTTCGAGCAGTTGGGGCGCGAGCCGACTTCCGATCGCGCCGGTGATGCCGGTGACGAGGATTCGCATCCGATCCTGAAAGCTACGGAAAATGCGGCCGATTTCCGGCCGTGAGCAAGAAAAACTCGCTAATAGCAGGGAAAAGTAGTTGTGACGAAAGTGTTGCGTTTTCCGAGAATCGGACTCGCATCGGGGGGGTTAACCCGCTTTGATGCCAATTGCTGGGGCGTGGGGGCGCCCCGGTCAGAGGGTTCCACAAGCGAGAAGGTGTCTGGTTTTCGATGGCTACAGGTTGTGCCCATGGCGCGAAGGTTTCGTGCGAAGGCTGCTTCTTCAAGCAGAACATGCTGTGCGCTGTGACGCAATCCGGTCCCTGCGCCACGTATCGCCCGAACCGTCCCGAGGGGCTACGCCCACCGAGCCAGCTTCGCTTCGACTTCCGTCAGGAGCGCCGCCTACAGGTTGCCTGGGCGTTCCCGTCGGCAAGCGACCAGTTCGCGCTGCACGCCTGAAGCGGCAACGGACACGGTCCGGTCGCGCCCAGCAGTTGGCCGCCAAGCCAGAGATCCTTCGTGCGGGCCGGCGCTGATCAACTAGTGTCAGAGTCACAGTGGAGCTAACGGTGCTTGGCAAGTCGCCGGCAATACCGGACGCGGGCGGCGCGCACAGCGGCTACCTGATCACGCACGCCGGCTTCACGCTGCTGCTCGATTGCGGCGGCGGAGTGTTCGCGAAGCTGCGCTCCTACGCCGATCCGGTCGCGGTCGATGCCGTCCTGATCAGCCATCTGCACGCTGACCACATGCTCGATCTGCTGCCGTTCAGCTTCGCGCTGGCGTCGGGGCAGATCGGCAACCAGCGGCGGCAGCCACTGCTCTGGGGGCCACCCAGCGCGGCCGTCGCATTCTCTGCCTACGCCAACGCCGTAGGCATGGCGGACCAGATCAACGAGGGGTTCTGGGTTCGCGAATACGACCCGGCGCGCGAGCTCAAGCTGGGACCGCTCGTGATCAGCTTCTGCAAGGTGCCCCACTACATTCCCGCGTGGGCCTGTGACCTTCGCGCACCAACCGGACGGCGGCTTACGTTCGGCGGCGATTGCGGACCGAACGACAAGGTCATCGCGTTGGCCCGCGACACTGACCTGTTGATGCTCGAGGCCACCGAGGGAGCCGGGCCACACATCGGCGATGGTGTTCGTGGTCACCTCACCTCAGCTGAGGCTGGAGCGATCGCGCATCATGCCGGCGCCCGGCGTCTGGTGCTCACGCACTACTCGGATCTGCTGGACGCCGATGAACTGCGAAGCGCGGCCGAGCGCACCTTCGGTGGACCTGTGGAACTGGCCACCGAGCGTGCGCGCTACGTGGTCTGAGAATGGACGATCGGGCCGGAGTTCTATGCTCCGGCGAACGTTGGACGCCAATTACGGGAGAACAGATGGGAAAGCGCAAGAAGGCTGAGGAGAAGCCGAAGAAGAAGAAGCGGCGCGTCAGAAAGGTCTTCTTCCTGCTGTTGATCGGCGGCGCCGGTGCGCTGGTGCTGTCGGAAGACGTCCGCAACAAGGCGCTCGACGCGCTCTTCGGCTCGGAGGAGGAGTTCCAGTACTCGCCGCCGGACCCCTCCTCGGGCGACGCCGCCGGCGACGGCGCCGGTAGCACGTCCTGAAGGCCTCGTTCCCTACGAGCGTCAAGGGTCCGATCGTCACAAGGCTCACATCCGACCGAGCCTGCCGAGTGGCGATCTCGGTCGGAGCGGCCTGTGTGGTGGTACTCGTCGGCGGGCAGCTGGTGGTGCCACCGATCGCGGCGACGTTGCTAGGTCACCGCCTGGCCAAGGACGGCCGGGTGATCAGCGCGAAGCTCTCCGCCTTCCCGTGGTTTGAGCTGCTCTGGCAGCATGCGGAGAAGGTCACCGTGCGGATGGCGGACTACAACGCCTCGCCGCACAGGATTCAAGAGCTCCTGCAGCAGGCCGACGGGGCCGGCACGCTCGACATCTCGATCGCTCTCCTACGCACCGGGCTGCTCACGCTGCATGACGTGAGCCTCAGCAAGCACGGTGACGAGATGGTGGGAGCCGCCCAGCTCGATCTCCGCGACCTCCAGGCGGCATTGCCGATGGTTCGCTCGCTGACTCCGGTACACGACGCCGATGGTCAGCTCGTGCTCCGCGGCACCGCCGGCGTGCTCGGTGTGAACGCCTCCGTCGACGTGGCCGTCACCGCGCGTGACGGCAAGCTCATCGTTGCTCCC
Source organism: Solirubrobacteraceae bacterium (assembly GCA_050696795.1). Classification (GTDB taxonomy): domain Bacteria; phylum Actinomycetota; class Thermoleophilia; order Solirubrobacterales; family Solirubrobacteraceae; genus Palsa-465. The sequence continues at coordinate 13,578 of JBOGYJ010000327.1, forward strand.
GCCGGCCTCTTCGGCGCCTTTGCCACCGTCACGCTCTTCGACGATCCGCAGATCAGCGTGCAGTCGGTCATGGCCCACGCCGTACCCGGCGGCGTCAGCTTCCTCGCCCGCGGTCGGGTTAGGTGAACACGCAGGGCGCCCTGACCTACTGGGATCCGCAGACGGTGACGGTCGCGGCAGGCTGTGGCCCGCCGCCCACGGGAAGTTTCCTTGTGGGCCCGGCGTCTTAAGCTTGAACAGCTGCGCGCCTGAAGACGATGGCACCTGACAACGACACCCCGGAACGCGAGCAGCAGGTTGTCGATCTGCTGCGAGCCGCCGCCCAAAGCGAGCGCGCTCCCGAGTCGCTGCATGCGCGCGTCAGCTCGATACGGGAGCGGGCGTCGACCAGCAGGCGTCGGGCGCTGCTCCCACGACCGGCGTTCAACTTCGTCAGGATCGCCATGCCCGCCGCCGCAGCCGGCGCTGCCGCGCTCGTGCTGGCGCTCGGCGGCAGTGTGGGCGCACCCTCGATCGCGCAGGCCGCAGCGCTGGCCACGCGCGCGCCGTCAGCGTCCGCGCCGCCAGCGGATCCAAGCGATTCGACGAAGCTGCTCGCGGCAAGGGTTGGGACCCTGCACTTCCCGAACTGGCGGGCCGCCGGCGGCTGGCGTGCCACTGGTCAGCGCTTCGACCATCTCGGGAACCGCACGGTGAGGACCGTCTACTACGCCGCGGGCTCGAGCCGGGTCGGGTACTCGATCGTCTCCTCGCCCGCGCTTCCCGGCCTGGACACCCACGGCGAGCCGTACGCAACCATGTGGCGGCACGGCCGCAGCACCGTGATCTGGGAGGAAGCCGGCCACACCTGCCTGCTGAGCGGGACCGGGATCTCACCGGCGCGTCTCTGGCAGTTGGCGTCGTTCGGGTTCCGTAAGGCGCTCGGATAGCGCGGGTGCTCGGGTGGGGGTCGACGCGCGCTCACGCGACGGGGTGGCGTGTACGGCCTCGTGTCCTACATCCCGAGCGTGCCTGCCAGGCGTTGACGGGCGCGGTAGACGCGGGTCGTCAACGTCGCCTCGCGCACGTGCAGGGCGGAGGCGGCCTCGCGGTAGGAGAGGCCGACGACGTCCACCGCGATCAGCGCGTCGCGGAACTGCTCGGGCAGCGCCGAGATCGACGCGTAGAGCTCGCTGACCTCGATCTGCGTCTCGGGACGCGAGGCGGCCGGGTCCTCGAGCGTGCTCAGGTCGTCCGGCAGCGGCGCTGAGATCGGGCGCCGTGCAGCGGCACGGCGCCCGGAGACAAACGTGTTGCGAAGCACGCGAAGCAGATAGCCGATGTCGTCGTCGTTGCGCAGGAAGCGGGGCTTCCGCAGGACGCGCGCGAAGGTCTCCTGGACCAGGTCCTCGGCCTCCTCGCGGCTCCCGCAGAGGCTCCAGGCGGCGCGGTAGAGGCGGTCGACATGGTTGCCCAGCGATTCAGGATCGAGCTGATGGGCGTCGGTCATAACCCGGCGCCAGCATAAGCCCCGCTTCCATGTCCGTACGGCAGACCATCCCCGCCGGGAAGGAATCGGACGGTGCGGGCGTCCTCATGTTCAGCTGGAAATTCACCGGCGATTTCAACTACAACTACGAGGAGGATCCAAGTGACAAGAGCCCGATTCACGATCGTCGCGGCGGGGCTGGCCGCGCTCGGCGGCGGAGCTGCCGGCGCAGCCGTCCAGACTGCCTCGGCCGCGACCGCGCGCCCGGCGAGCGCCGCGGTGCTGAAGGTCGCGAGCGTCAAGGTCGCGATCAGGACGACCAACAAGGCGCGCCGGTTGCTCGTGGACTCGAAGGGGCTTCCGGTCTACCTGCTGACCCGTGACAGCAAGTCCCATCCACTTTGCGCAAGCTCCAACTGCCTGACCTACTGGCCGGCGGTCACCACGACCTCGAAGAAGCCGGCGGTCGGCGCGGGCGTCAAGGGCAGGATCGGCGTCTGGCATCACGGCAAGATCAACCAGGTGACGCTCAACGGCCACCCGCTCTACACCTACGTGCAGGACAGCAAGGGCGCGGCGCTGGGCCAGGGCCTGAAGAGCTTCGGCGGCGTCTGGGAGGTCATGGAGGCCAGCGGCTCGCCGATGGCCAAGAGCAAGTCAGCGTCCGGTGGCAGCGGCGGCGGTTGGTAATCGACAGCGTGAACGCGGCCGGGCTCAGACCCGGCCGCTATCGCTGCGTGCAGGCGCTCGTCGGGGCCCGCGCGGGCGGGGCGGGCGGCGCGCGGGCGGCTCGCGCTTCAGCCGAGCTTTGGTGAGCGCCACGGCGCCCGCAGGCGCCGCTCGAGCTCATCGGCCAGCGCGTCGATCGCGACGCGATCCTGGGTCAGCGAGTCACGGTCGCGGACGGTCACGGTGCGGTCCTCGAGCGTCTGGTGGTCGACGGTGATCGACCACGGCGTCCCGATCTCGTCCTGGCGGCGGTAGCGGCGGCCGATCGCGCCGCCCTCGTCGTACTCGACCTGCATGCGCTCGCGCAGCAGTCCGAGGATCTCCCGCGCGACCTGCGGCTGACCGTCCTTCTTGACCAGTGGCAGTACGGCGGCCTTCACCGGCGCCAGCTGCGGATGCAGGCGCAGCACGGTGCGCGTCTCGCCCTCGATCTCGTCTTCGTCGTAGGCGTCGCAGAGGAACGCCAGGGTCGCGCGGTCGGCGCCGGCGGCCGGCTCGATCACGAACGGGAGATAGCGGTCGCCCGAGGCGGTGTCGACGTACTCGAGGTTCTGGCGCGAGTACTCGGCGTGCCGGGTCAGGTCGAAGTTGCCGCGGTTGGCGATGCCCTCGAGCTCCTGCCAGCCGATCGGGTAGAGGTACTCGACATCACTGGTGGCGCTCGAGTAGTGCGACAGCTCATCGGCGTCGTGCGCGCGCAGACGCAGATGGTCCTCGCGGATGCCGAGCTTGACGTACCAGTCGTAGCGTGCCTGCTTCCAGAGCTCGTACCACTTGTCCGCCTCGGCGGGCGGCACGAAGAACTCCATCTCCATCTGCTCGAACTCACGCATGCGGAAGACGAAGTTGCCGGGGGTGATCTCGTTGCGGAAGCTCTTGCCGACCTGGGCGATGCCGAACGGCGGCTTCTTGCGCGCGAACTGCAGGTACTGCTTGAAGTTCAGGAAGATGCCCTGGGCCGTCTCCGGGCGCAGGAAGACGGTCGAGCCCTCCTCCTGGACCGGGCCGACGGTCGTCTGGAACATCAGGTTGAAGTTGCGCGCCTCGGTGAGGTCGCAGTTCGGCCCCTCGCCTGGGCGGCACGACGGCTTTTGCCCACACTGGCCGTCCTCGAGCTTGTCGGCGCGGTAGCGGCGCTTGCAGGTGCGGCAATCGACCAGCGGGTCGGTGAAGCCGGCGATGTGGCCGCTCGCCTCCCAGGTCCGCGGGTGCTGGATGATCGCCGAGTCGAGCGCCACGACGTCATCGCGCTCCTGCAGCAGCGAGCGCCACCACTGGCCCTTGACGTTGCTCTTGAGCAGCACGCCGTAGTGGCCGTAGTCGTAGCTCGAGCCGATCCCCCCGTAGATCTCGCTCGAGGGCAGGATGAAGCCGCGCCGCTTGCACAGCGAGACGATCTTCTCCATCGTCACAACGTCAGCTGCCATAGGCGGCGCATGCTAGCGGCGCCACCTGGGAGGCCCCTTTCTCGGGCAGCATTGGCACTCGCGCAAGGAGAGTGCCAAGGTCGCGTCGCCCCGAAAAGCTATAGTTTGGAAGCGATGCCGATCTACGAATACAAGTGCAAGAAGGGCCACGTGTTCGAGGTGATGCAGAGCTTCAGCGACGAGGCGTTGACCAAGTGCGAGGTCTGCGGCGCAGCCGTTCAGCGGGTCTACCACCCCGTATCGGTCCACTTCAAGGGCTCGGGCTTCTACAACACCGACTACGGCACCAAGCGCCGCGCTCGCGAGGCCAAGGAGAACAAGGAGTCCTCCTCGTCCAGCAGCTCCGAGAGCAGCGGCAGCAGCGGCTCGTCGGAGAGCAAGAGCGGCGACGGCGGCTCGAAGTCGGAGTCCGGCGGCAAGCCTTCCTCGTCTGAGAGCAAAGCCGCCGCGGCCTGACCGGCCGAGGCCGCGGCCTGATCTGCCGAGCGGTGCGGCCACGGCCTGATCGGCCGAGCGGTGGTCGGCTGGGCACGCTGGCGTGCCGGCGGGCCAATCAGCCGTTCAGCAGCTTGTTGACCTTGGCGCGGACATCGTTCTCGTTGTAGTTGAGGACATCCTGGCCGTTGTAATAGCCGCCGGCCTCATTCAGCGTCTGCGGCGACGAGGAGCCGCCGATCTCGGCCGCGGCGAACAGCTGCGCAAGCGACAGCGGGCCCATGTCGGTCTGGATCGCCTTGGGGGCGTCCCAGGACGCCCAGGGCAGGTGGATGAACGCGTGCAGCGAGAACAACTGGTTCTTGGTCCCGTTCATGATCCCCTGCTGCATCTTCTCGCGGTTGACGTCCGTGTAGGCCGGGTTGCAGCTGTTGTCGCGCGTGCGGGCGAGCGTCACCGCCTGCACCCCGGTGAGGTGGTGTGAGCCGGGCCGGAGATTCAGCGTGTAACCGCCGGCGGCGGCGCCGCCCGAGATCTGTGAGCAGATCCGCGGGGTGTTCACGGTCACGCCGCCGATGTCATCGATGAACTTCACGAAGTTGCCGAGGTCGACGACGATCATGTGGTTGATCTTCAACCCGGTCAGCGTCTCCACCGCCTGGATCGTCGCCTTCGGCCCCCCGCACGACCAGGCCGCGTTGATCTTCGCGTGGTAGCCGCACGACGGGATGTAAACCAGCGTGTCACGGGGGATCGAGAGCTTGCGCGAGGTCCCGCCGCCGACGTGCCAGATCATCAGCGTGTCGGTGCGTGCATCGGCTTCGTTGTGATCGGCCGCGGAGAGCCCGCCCTCATGTGAGCTGTAGCCGCTGGTCGGCCGTGTATCCAGACCGACCACGAGGATGTTGTTGGGCGAGAACAGCATCGGGCTGCCGCCCGTCAGCGCGGCCCGCGTCGCGCTGCCGCCGGGCAGGTTGCCGCCCGAGGCGCTGATCGCGAACAGCACGATCGACAAGATGATCCAGCAGACACAAAACCTGAACGCGTACTTGAGCAGCCGCAGCGGGTGCCACAGCGGGCGCAGCGAGGGCCCTAAGCCGGGGATTCGCCGCCAGCCGCGACGTGGCCTCGGCGGGCCGCCCGGGCCACCGGACCAGCCGCCCCGGCGGCGTCGCCCGCCGAGCTGCTCCCCGTCGCGGGGAGGCCGCGGCGGCTCCTGACGCGAGCGCTCGGCCGCGCGTGCCTCGAGGTCGGCGTCGGTTTCGCCACGCAGACGCGCGGCCAGGCTGCGGGGGCTCGAGCGGTACAGGTTGTAGGGACGCTGCGGGCCGCTGCGGCCACTGGGGCCGCTGGGGCCACTGCGGCCGCTGCGGCCGATGTAGGTGTGGCCGCCGCCCTGCCCGTCCGCGCCGCCGCGCGGGTTCACCTGGCGCGGGGGGCGGGGTCTCGGGTTGTCGTCGTCTTGGTTGAAGTCGGACATCGATTGCGATTGGTCTGAATCCGCAGACCGGCTGCTTATAGTGGCGGGATGCCTTCGCGACTGGTGATCGGCGTCGACATTGGTGGCACGAAACTAGCGGCCGGGGTGGTCGATGATCGCTTGCAGATACATCAGCGTCTGCAACGTTCGATGCGTGGCCAGGACACCCCTGCTCTGCTCGACACTATTGCCGCGGCGGTTCAAGAGCTGGTTAACACGATCCAGGGCGAGATCGCTGCGGTCGGCTTCGGGATCCCTTCTCTGATCGACCGCCGAAGCGGGACCTCGGTGGTTGCCGTCAACCTGCCCTTGACGGACATCCGCTTCGGCGCATTGATGGCCGAGCGCCTGGATATGCCCGTTTTCGTCGACAACGACGGCAATGTCGCCGCGCTCGCCGAGCATCGCGCCGGCGCCGCGGTGGGGGTCGATCACATGCTGCTGATCGGGCTCGGGACCGGAATTGCCGGCGGGCTGGTCCTGAACGGCGAGCTGTATCGCGGCTGGATCGGATCGGGGGCCGAGCTCGGGCACATGGTGATCGACATCAACGGTCCCAAGTGCCAGGGCAACTGCCCCAACCACGGCTGCTTCGAGGCGATGGCCTCGGGCACGGCGCTCGCACGCGAAGCACGGCTGATCGCGTCCGTGCAACCGGAGTCCGCGCTCGGTCGCGTGGTGCGCGACGGCCGTGAGATCGACGGACCGCTCGTCACCGAGCTCGCATACGACGGCGACACGGCCGCGCGTGAGGTGATCCAGCTGATCGGGGAGCGCCTCGGCGTGGCCATCGCCAGCTACGTGAACATCTTCAACCCCGAGATGGTCGTAGTCGGCGGCGGCGTGATGGGCGCGGGGGAGATGCTGCTGGAGCCTGCGCGCGCCGAGGTGATGAAGCGGGCACTACCGCCATCACGCGACAACGTCCGCATCGTCGCGGCCGAATTCGGCCACGAGGCCGGCATGGTCGGCGCCGCCGCGCTCGCACTTGACGGCCTGGCCGCGCGACAGGAGCAGGTCTGATGCGGCAGGAGCAGGTCTGATGCGACAGGAGCAGGTCTGATGCGACAGGAGCAGGTCTGATGCGACAGGAGCAGGTCTGATGCCTCCTGGCAAGCTGATCGTCTGCCCGACCCCGATCGGCAACGTCGAGGACATCACGCTGCGCGTGCTCGCCGCCCTGCGCGAGGCCGATCTGATCGCCTGCGAGGACACGCGTCGCACGGGCATGCTGCTCAAGAACTACGGCGTCTCGGGCAAGCTCGTCAGCTACTACGAGCAGAACGAGAAGGCACGCTCGGCAGAGCTCGTCAAGCGCATGCGGGGCGGCGAGGTCGTTGCGCTCGTCTCCGACGCCGGCATGCCGCTGGTCTCGGATCCCGGCTTCGTATTGGTGCGCGCCTGCGTCGCGGCCGGGCTCGAGCTCGAGGTGCTCCCCGGGCCGTCCGCTGCCCTCGCTGCCCTTGTCGCTTCAGCGCTTCCCGCCGACCACTGGCGCTTCACCGGCTTCCTGCCGCGCAAGCGCGCAGAGCTCGAGGCGGCCTTTGCCAGCCGGGAGACGCTCGTCGCCTTCGAGTCGCCCCGGCGTGTGGCCGATTCGCTGGGTGTGCTCGCCGCCCTCGACCCCGAGCGCCCGGTGGCGGTCTGCCGCGAGCTGACCAAGCTGCACGAGGAGGTCGTGCGTGGCCACGCCGGGGAGCTCGCCGAGCGCTACGCCAAGGCGCCGCCCAAGGGCGAGGTCGTGCTCGTCGTCGGCCCGGCGCCGGCGCCGGGCGCGGCCGACCTCGGCCCGGCGCTCGATGCCGTGCGCAAGCTGGTCGACTCGGGCGCGAAACCACGAGTGGCGGCCCACGTTGTCGCGGACCTGACCGGCGGCAGCGCCAACAAGCTCTACAGGGCGCTGACGGCCTAGGCCATCTAGTCTCCAGCCAGATGTCCTTCTACATCACGACCGCGATCGACTACGTCAACGGTGAGCCGCATCTGGGCCATGCCTACGAGAAGATCTCGGCCGATGTGCTGGCGCGGCACCATCGCCAGCGCGGCGAGGACGTCTTCTTCCTCACGGGGGTCGACGAGCATGGTGAGCCGGTCGCCGACGCGGCCCAGGCGCAGGGTATCGAGCCGCAGGAGCTGGCCGACCGCAACGCGGCGCGCTTCAAGGCGCTGATCCCGCAGCTGAACGTCTCCAACGACTTCTTCATCCGCACGACCGACGAGCAGCACAAGCTCGCGGTCCAGGAGTTCCTGCAGCAGGTCTATGACAACGGCTACGTCTACAAGGGCCTCTACGAGGGCTGGTACTGCCCCCGCTGCGCGGACTTCAAGGTCGAGAACGAGATCCTCGAGGGCAACCGTTGCCCGATCCACGAGATTCCGCTCACGCGCGAGTCGGAGCAGAACTGGTTCTTCAAGCTCTCGGCCTTCCAGCAGTCGCTCGAGGACCTGTATGCGGCCCGGCCCGACTTCGTGATGCCGACGCGCGCCTACAACGAGGCGCATGCCTTCATCTCCCAGGGCCTGCAGGACGTCTCGCTCTCACGCGGGAAGCTGACCTGGGGCGTGATCGTCCCCTGGGACCCGAGCCACGTCTTCTACGTCTGGTTCGACGCGCTGCTCAACTACTACACCGCGCTGCGCTACGCGCGTCCCGGCGAGGATCTCAGCGACCGCTACTGGCCCGCGCAGTTCCACGTGATCGGCAAGGACATCCTCAAGTTCCACACGATCTTCTGGCCGGCGATGCTGATGGCGGCGGGCGTGCCGGTGCCAGAGCACGTCTTCGTCCACGGCTTTCTGATGGGCGAGGACGGCCGCAAGATGAGCAAGTCGCTGGGCAACGGTCTCGATCCGTTCGAGGTGATAGACGTCTTCGGTACCGACGCGCTGCGCTTCTACCTCATGCGCGAGGTTCACTTCGGGGCGGATGGCAACGTCGGCATGAACGGTCTGCAGACCCGCTACGACGCCGAGCTCGCCAACGAGTACGGGAACCTCGCGTCCCGGACGCTCGCCATGATTGCGCGCTATCGGGACAGTGAGCTGCCGGCTGGGGCGACCGATCGGACCCTCGGCGCTGAGTTCGCGGGTTTGCGAGAAGCTGTGATGGAGCTGTTCGACAGCGCCGATCTCACGCGAGCGCTCGATCTGATCTGGGGGCGGGTACGGCGGCTCAACCGCTACGTCGAGGAACGGGCACCGTGGGTACTGGCTCGGGATCCGGGTCGCGCGGACGAGCTGGACGTGGTGCTGAGGTCGCTCTTGCAGGGCTTGCGGATCGTCACCGTGCTACTCCATTCCTACATCCCGGACACGACCCGTCGGCTGCTGGACGCCCTGCAGTTGAACGACACCGGCTTGGCGTCGGCCGACTGGCTCGATCAAACCGGCGGCATGATCGGCGCGCTGGAGCCGCTGTTCCCGAAGCGTGATAGATAGCCACACGCACCTGTCGAGTTGCGACCCGCCCGACGACGAGCTGGTCGCCGACGCGCTCGAAGCCGGGGTCACCCGCATCGTCACGATCGGAACCGACGTCGAGAACTCGGGCGTCGCGCTCGCCACCGCCGAGCGCTTCCCCGAGGTCTACGCGGCCGTCGGCCTGCACCCCAACGATGCGTCCGGCTTCAGCGACGCCGAATTCACCGCGCTCGCGCGCCTCGCGCAGCACCCTCGCTGCGTCGCGATCGGCGAGATCGGCCTCGACCACTACCGCGAGCACGCCCCACACGACGACCAGGCGCGCGCCTTCAAGGCCCAGATCGAGATCGCCCGTGAGCTCGGCAAGCCGATCATGATCCACACGCGCGAGGCCGACGACGACACACTGGCGATGCTCGACGAGCACGCCGCCGGCCTGACGGTGATCCTGCACTGCTTCTCGATGGCTGCGCGCGTCGACGAGTGCCTGGCGCACTCTGACTGGTTCTTCTCGTTCGCCGGCAACGTCACCTATCCCAAGAACGAGGACCTGCGCGCGGCGATGCTGAAGGTCCCGGCCGGGCGGCTGCTGTGCGAGACCGACGCCCCGTATCTCTCGCCGCAGCCGATGCGCGGCAAGCGCAACGTGCCGGCCAACGTCGTGCACACCGCCCAGGCGATCGCGCTCGAGCGGCGTGTCGGCTACCACGACTTCGACCAAGAGGTGGAGGCGGCCGCGGCGGCGGTCTTTAGTTGGTGAAGCTCGGCCAGAACTTCCTCGTCGACCGCAACATCCTCGACGTGATCGAGCGGCTCGCCGCGCTCTCCGATGAGGATGTGGTGCTCGAGGTCGGTGGTGGGCCGGGCGTGCTCTCGCAGCGTCTCGCCGAGCGTGCGGCCGGGGTTCACGTGGTCGAGCTCGACCGCAGCCTCGAGAGCAACCTGCGCGGCCTGCTCGCGCGCCATGAGAACGTGCAGCTGCACATGGGCGACGCGCTCGAGCTCGACTTAGCCGCGTTTCAGCCGGTGCCCAACAAGATGGTCGCCAATCTGCCCTACGGCGTGGCTGCGACCGTGATCCTGCGGACTGTCGCCGAGCTTCCGAGCATCCGGTCCTGGGTGGTGATGGTGCAGCGTGAGGTGGGGGAGCGGTTTGCCGCGGCGCCCGGCAGCGGCGCTTACGGCGTGCCCTCGGTGCTGGCGCAGCTCGAGTGCGACGTGAAGGTCCTGAGGCCCGTCAGCCGGCAGGTCTTCCGCCCCGTCCCGAATGTGGACTCGGTGCTGCTCGGCTTGAGCCGTCGTTCGGATCGGGCCCACCCACCCAGTACGACGGAGATACGGCTGGTCCATGATGCCTTCCGCCATCGGCGCAAGGCGCTGGCCGGCTCTCTGAACCTGTCGCAGCCGGGCATGCGCGAGCGTGCGCGCGAGGCGCTGGTCGAGATGGGCCTGCCGGCCGACGTGCGCGCCGAGCGGCTGGCCCCGCAGCAGTTCGTCGAGCTCGCGGGGAGGCTGTACTCGTGAGATTGCGGGCGCTGGCACCGGCCAAGGTGAACCTGTCGCTGTTCCTCGGCGGCACGCGCGCGGACGGCCGTCACCGGCTCGTCACCGTGTTCGAGTCGCTGTCGCTGGCCGACGAGCTCGAGCTCGAGGTCACGGGCAGCGAGGACGTCGTCGTGTGCCCGGGCGTGGAGGGCGAGAACCTCGCCTCCCGCGCGCTTGCGGGTCTGCGTGCGCGGGGCTGGGACGGGCCGCCGGTGCGCGTTGCGATCGAGAAGCGGATCCCGGTAGCCGCGGGCATGGCCGGCGGCTCGGCCGATGCGGCGGCGGCTCTGCGGCTGGCGATGGCGATCGCGCCCGGACGGGCCGAGGAGGTCGATGAGTTGGCCGCCGAGCTCGGCACCGACGTGCCCAGCCAACTGATGCCCGGGCTTGCCTTGGGAACCGGCGCGGGGGATATCGTCGAGCACTTCGAGGCGCTCGCCGAGCACGCCTTCGTGGTTGTGCCCTCGGAGTTCGCGCTGTCGACCCCGGACGTCTTCCGTGAGGCCGATCGGCTGGGACTGCAGCGTTCCGATGCCGAGCTCGACGCGCGCTACGAGGAGCTCGTCGCTTCGCTGGTGCCCGATTCACAGCTGCCCGACGGCCTGCTGGTCAACGACCTGGAGCCGGCGGCGGTGTCGCTGTGCCCGTGGTGCGCAGAGGCGCTCGACGCCCTGCGCGCGGCCGGCGCCGAACACGCGATGGTGTCCGGTTCAGGGCCGACGGTGGTGGGGATCTGGTGGGGTCTCGGAGCGGTCGGCCGGGCGCTCGCGGCCGCGCAGAAGCTGCGCGACCAGTACCCGCAGACCGTTGGCGCGGAGCCGGTGAGCGCCGAGTACGCCGCTCCGTCGTTAACCTGAGGGGCCACAACGTATGAGCAACACGCATCTGACATATCTCGTTGCGGGCGGTTGCGGCCTGATTGGCGTGATCGCGTTCATCACGTTGGTTCTCGCTCCAGCGCTGCAGAGCCACCGGCGCGCCTGGGAGCGAGTGGCGGTCGTCGTGCTCTCGGGGTACGTGCTCGCCGCGTTTGTGGGGGTCGGTGTCGTGCTTGGCGCATGGATCGTCCTTCAGTGGCCGAACTGGTTCTGACGCGGGCATGGCTCAGGTCGCGATGGCGCAGGGCGATGCGATGAGCTCAGGCCTCGGCACGGGGCCGGATCTGTCTGCGCTCGCCGCGATTACCGAGGCGGTGCAGGGCGGCGCCGGGCTGCCCGAGGTGCTGCGCGCGGCCGGCCGGGCGCTCGAGGCCAGCCTGATCCTGATCGATCGCTCCGGTTCGATCCTCGCCGTCACGGCGCGCTCGCCCGCCGACGAGCGCTCGCTGATGCGCGACGGCGAAGATGTCGAGACGATCGACCTCAAGGTCGCCGACGCGACCGTCGGGCACCTGCGCATGCGCGCGCGCGATCATCTCCCGGATCCGTCGATGCTGAGTCTGGTGACGACCTTGATCGCCTCCGAGGTCGAGCGCGTGCGGGCGCCCGCACGCGCCTCCGAGCAGGCCTCCAGTGCCTTCCTGCGGGCGCTGCTGCGCGGTGAGATCGCCGATCGCGATGATCTGATCGCGCGCGGCAAGGAGCTCGGGACCGATGTTTCCAGTGGCGCGACCGCGCTGGTCGTGCGCGCCCGTCCACGCAATCCAACCGAGGACGACTGGCGCCGGCGGCTGCTGGCGGTCGCGGGACGGGGTGCGCGCTCGATCGCACCCGGAGCGATCGCGACGCCGAGCGAGCTCGACGCAGGCACCGTGTTGATCGTGATCCCCGACGCCGATGGCGACAGCGGTCGGCGCGTCTCCTCAGCGATCATCCGCGAGCTCGAGTCGGGGCTGTCGGGCTTTGTGTTCGCGATCGGGCGCTCGCGTCGGGTCGAGGATCCGTGTGACCTGCAGCGGGCCGGCAACGAGGCGATGCTGTCGGCGAACGTGGTCGAGGGCGAGCCGGAGTCCCCGGAGCTGGCCTTCGAGGCGACCGGGATCTATCAGCTGCTGTTGCCGTACATGAGCGACCCGGGGGAGCTGAGGCGCTTCTACGACGAGACCGTGCGGCCGCTGGTCCGTTATGACGAGCAGTACGAGACCGACCTGCTGGGGACACTGGCGGCGTTCCTCGACTGCGACGCGAACGTGAATGCGACGGCCGCGCGGCTGATCACGCATCGTCACACGGTGCGGTACCGCTTCGAGCGCGTGCGCGAGCTCACGGGGCTTGACGTGCAGTCGACCGATGGGCGCGAGAAGCTGTCGCTGGGGCTGAAGGCGATGCGCGTGCTCGGTATCGCCGCGCCGCGTGGTCCGGCGACCGAGCCTGGCGCCGGGGGCGGTCGCGTGCCGCGCTGATGCGAATCGCGATCCTCACCGGTTCGGGCACGTACGCGCTGCCCGGATTCGAAACCGCGCAGACCGTGCTGGTGAGCACGCCGTTCGGGGATGTGGAGGTCTCCGAGGGGGCGTGGGCTGGGGTGGAGGTGTGTCACGTCGCCCGCCATGGCGCCGGGCACGCGCGGCTCTCGAACCTGGTCAACCATCGCGCGAATGTCTGGGCGCTGCGTGAGCGCGGCGCGGGCTGCGTTGTCGGACTGACCGCCTGTGGCGCGGTAGATCCTGACCTGGAGCTCGGTTCGCTCGTGGTCTTCGACGACATGCACTTCCTGTCGAATCGTTTGCCCGACGGCTCGCTCTGCACCTTCTTCGACGAGGTCGGGGATCCGCAGCGCGGGCACTGGGTGCTGCACGGCGGCCCGTTCTCGGAGCCGTTGGTGGATCTGCTGACGACAGCCGCGCTCGACGCCGGCCTCGCGTTCCAGGGCGGTGGGATCTACGGGCATGTGGATGGCCCACGCTTCAACACGCCGGCGGAGATCGCCGAGCTGTCGGCCTGTGGGGTCTGTGCCGTCAGCCAGACGGGCGGTCCCGAGGCGGTGCTGTGTGGCGAGCTCGAACTGCCCTTTGCTCTGGTTGGTTTTGTGACTGACTACGCGAACGAGGTCGTGCCGGGCGAGCCCACGCCGGTGACGACCCTGTTCGAGCTGGTCGGGCGCTCCACCGGCGTGTTCGCCGCGCTGCTGCGCGAGGCGCTGCCGAAGATCGTCGCTGCCGATCCGCCGGTCGTCCCCGCGGGGACCGTGGTGCGGTTCGGGCCGATGGAGGGTGAGGAGTGACGCCCCGAGCCGCGAGCGTGGACACACGCGCGAGTCTGGGCGGCGACTTCTCGCCGGCGGTCCTGATCATGGCCCGCGCGCCGCGCCGTGGCGAGGTGCGCCACGCCCTCGAGCCGCTGATCGGGCTCGAGGGCTGCGTCGCGCTACAGGCGGCCCTGATCGTCGAGGCGCTGCGCTGGGCGCGCTCCCTGGCTCCCCGCGCGATCTACGTTGCCCATGACCCCGCCGACGCGGGGCGCGATGTGCAGCGCTTGGCGGGCGAGGGCGTGATCCTGTTTCCCCAGAACGGGGACGGCATCGCCGGTCGGGTGGCCGACGCCGTGGGCCGCGTGTCGGCCCATTCCAGCGGGCCGATCTTCATCGTCTGGCCCGATCTGGCGCGCTTCAGCGCGATCCACGCTGAGGCGACGAGACTGGACCTCACCGGCGGCGCCGATCTGGTGCTCGGGCCGGTGTTCGACGGCGGCTACTACCTGATCGCGCTGGCGCGCCCGTTGCCTTCCCTGTTCGCGCTGCCCGAGGCCGTGTGGCGGGGGCCGGATTCCTTCAACCAGGTGCTGCTCGCCGCCAACAAGGCGGGCCTGGAGGTCGGTGTGCTGCGGGGTGAGCGGGCGCTGCACCGGCCGCCGGATGTGCGTGCCGCGCTGGCCGATCCGCTGCTACCGGAGGCGGTGGCGCGGGCGCTGGGACGGAAGTAGCGCACGTAAGCGCACCGTGATCCTGGTCGATTGCCGGTTGCACCGTATGCCGGGTCCCAGGGGCGAACTCTGTCCTAGAGTACGGTGGTGGCTGCCAATTGGGGGGTGGTGTAATGGTCGCACGTCAGCCCTTGGAGCTGAACGATCTCGGTTCGAATCCGAGCCCCCCAGTCACCACTCGGTAGAGGCCATCAGCGCCAAGCGGCGCGCTTGTGGCGAGCCTCATCGCCTGATCCCGTCTAGCTCGGGTGCTCACGCCGATCGGCCCGCTGGCCGATCGGCTGACACGGGCGTGCCGAGCGTGTGAGGCGACAGCTAGCATCCGACTCGTGAGCGGACCCGTAGTAGTCATCCTCGCCGCAGGCCAGGGCACGCGGATGCGCTCGCAGACGCCAAAGCTGCTGCACCCACTGTGCGGACGGCCGATGATCGGTTGGGTGGTGGCCGCGGCCAAGCGGGCCGCGGCCAGCAGGATCGTCGTTGTCGATGCCCCCGGAGAGCCGCTGCGGCCGGTGCTCGACGAGGACGTGCTCAGCGTCGTGCAGGAGCAGGCGCTCGGCACCGCCGACGCATTGCGTGCGGCCCAGGGCCACATCGATCCCGAGGCCTGTGTCATCGTGCTGAACGGCGACGTACCGCTGATCTCGCCCAAGACCGTTGCGGCACTGGCGCAGACGCAGCAGGACACGGGTGCTGCCGCCACGATCCTCACCGCCAGATTCGACGATCCCACCGGCTATGGGCGCGTCGTGCGCGCGCGGGACGGCACTGTGGAGCGGGTTGTCGAGACCAAGCAGCCGCAGGACGCGAGCCCCGAGGAGCTCGACATCAAGGAGATCAACAGCGGCGTCTACGCGTTCGCGGGCGCGGCGCTGGTGCCCGCGCTGGCGCGCGTCGGCAACGGCAACGCCCAAGGCGAGTACTACCTGCCCGACGTGCTGCCGCTGCTGCGGCGCCAGGGCCACCTGGTGACCGCGCTCGAGCTAGACGACGTCGACGAGACGCTCGGTGTCAACGACCGCGTGCAATTGGCGGCGGCGTGCGCGATCGCCCAGCGCCGGATCAACGACGAGCTGATGCGCGGCGGCGCGACGCTCATCGATCCCGATCACACGGTGATCGATTTCGGTGTCACGCTCGCGCCGGACACGCTGATCCAGCCGGGCTGCTCGCTGCACGGCGCGACCAGCGTGGGGGAGGGTTCGGTGATCGGACCGCACACCACGCTGACCGACGTGAGCGTGGGCGCGCACGCGAGCGTGATCCACAGCTACGCGACAGGCGCCGAGATCGGCGACAGGGTGAGCGTCGGCCCGTTCGCCTACCTGCGTCCGGGGGCCGTGCTGCGCGAGGGCTCGAAGGCGGGCACGTTCGTCGAGATCAAGAACTCCGACGTCGGCGCGCGCAGCAAGGTTCCGCACCTGAGCTACATCGGCGACGCCACGATCGGCGAGGACACGAACCTCGGCGCCAGCACGATCACCGCCAACTACGACGGCTACTCCAAGTACCGCACGACGATCGGCTCGCATGTGCACACGGGTGTTCACACCTCGCTGGTGGCGCCCGTCGAACTGGGCGACGACAGCACCGCCGGGGCCGGCTCGGTGATCACCAAGGACGTCCCCGAAGGTGCACTCGGGATCGCCCGCGAGCGCCAGCGCAACATCGAGAGCTACGCCGACCGGGTGCGCGACCGGCACGCCCCCGACGGCGACGGCGACCAGCAGCCCGAAGCCTCCGGCAGCGGACCCGAAGCGCAGCTCTGAGCGTGCGCCCTGAAACATTTCATCCACCGCTCCGCGTACCATCCGGCGGGCGATGAGCCTCGCCGAGATGCCGATTGGGTCCAGTGAGTTGCGCGCTGATCCCAGCAAGCGCATGATGCTCTTCTCGGGTCGTGCGAACCGAGCTTTGGCGGCGCGCATTGCCGATCGCCTGGGTGTCGCGCTCGGCCAGGTCACGACCAAGACGTTCGCCAACGGCGAGGTCTACTGCCGCTATGAGGAGTCGGTGCGCGGCGCCGACGTCTTCATCGTCCAGCCCACCTGTGGCAACGATCACGAGGGCCTCAGCACCAACGACGCGCTGATGGAGCTGCTGGTCATGGTGGATGCGGCAGTGGGTGGCTCCGCGCACCGCGTGATCGCCGTGACTCCCTGGTACGGGTACTCGCGCCAGGACAAGAAGTCGGCGCCGCGTGAGCCGATCAGCGCGCGGCTGGTGGCGCGGATGCTCGAGTCCGCCGGGATCGACCGGCTGCTGACGATGGACCTGCACGCCGGCCAGATCCAGGGGTTCTTCCAGAAGCCGTGCGACCACATGACCGCGATGGCCATCCTCACGCAGTACTTCTCAGACCTCGGCCTCGATGACCTGGTGGTCGTCGCTCCGGATGCCGGTCGCGTCAAGCTGAACAAGCGCTTTGCGTCGAAGATGGGCGCCGACCTGGCGATCCTCAACAAGGAGCGCCCGGCTCAGCAGGTGGCCGAGATCAACTACGTGATCGGGGACGTGCGTGGCAAGACGGCGGTGATCGTCGACGACATCATCGGCACCGCGGGCACGCTCAAGGCCGCGGCCGACGCCGTCAAGGACGCGGGCGCGAGCCGCGTCTATGCGGCGGCGACGCACGGGCTCTTCTCCGGGGACGCCTACGAGAATTTGATCGCCTGCGGCTTCGAGCAGGTCGTCGTCACCGACACGGTGACGTTGCCGCCGGGTGCGCCGGAGTTCGTCAAGGTGCTCTCCTGTGCCGACCTGCTGACCAGCACGATCCGGCAGATCTTCACCGACGGCTCCGTCTCCGACGTGTTCGGGGGCGAGAACCAGCTGTTCTGATCTGAGCGCCGCGGCGACTTGGAGGAGACTGTGGGGATGACCGACGGCGACCCGGGCAAGTACCCCGCCAAGCGCGACGCTCGACTCGGCGAGACGACCGAGCTGGCCGCTGAGATCTGGCGTCAGCAGGCATCGCTGGCCACCGGCATGAGGCTGGCGATCGAGTGGGGAGAGACGTTCACCGACCAGCAGATCGCCACGATCGAGCAGCTCATCGGCACGATCGAAACCGTGCAAGCTCAGGTGGCCGACCAGTGCGAGGCGGTCGTGCACTTCCTCCGCCGGGACATGCTCGCCCTCGATCCCGAGGAGCAGATCGATCAGCTTCGTCAATGGAAGCTGGTCACCGAGACACAGGTCGCGGGCGTGAACCTGGCCACCGAGTTGCACCTGCTCCGCCGGGCCTGGCTCCGCGCTTCGGCCAGCGGATAGCGCTGCTGGAGCTGATACCACTACTCGGTGAAAGCGCGAGCAGGTTAGTCAGGGTCCATTCGACGGTTGTGCACAAGCTCGGCGCCGGCTCGCACCGGCGCCGACAGTCTTACCATTTTCTCAGCCACAGGCTTCAGGCTCTTCCCACATGCCACCAGCACCGCAGCAGACCGACCCGCGGCGCGAACAGCTGCGTCGCCAGGCGATCCAGCGCCGTCAGGCGGTGATCGATCGGGTCGTGGCGACCCGTACATTGCTGATCGGAGCGGTGCTCGCGGGTAGCTGCATCATGGCCGGGTACCTGGATGCGAGTGCGCGACCACGGGCCACGTCCAGCTCCACCGACGCCTTCAGTGGGAGCGGCTACACCGACGGTCATGGCGGTAACCACGGCTCTAACTCTGGCAACTACGGCGGGGACTCGACCCAGGGCCTGGTCGGCGGCGGGTCGGCGCCGAGCGCTTCGTCGGGCGCAGGCACCGTCGTCTCAGGAGGTTCCTGATGGCTCCGGCAGCTCCAACTGAGGCGCTCGGTCGCGCCGAGTTTCCGGTCTGGGGCGGTCAGGCGGTGGTGGCCGTCACCGACCAGTCCGGGCTGCCGGCGGCGCTCGCGCACGTCAAGCGCACCGTTGCCGCCTTCGACCTTGCCTGCTCCAGCTTCCGCGAGGACTCGGAGCTCGCGTTGCTCAACCAGTCGGCCGGCGAGGACGTCGTCGTCAGCAGAGTGCTGTTCGATACGGTCCGTGAGGCGATCCGCGCCGCGCGCCTGACCGACGGCGCCGTTGACCCAACGGTCGGGGAGGCGCTCGTCGCGCTGCATGTCAATCCGCCGCTCAGCGATCGACCGGTGCGGATCGAGCCGGTTCCCGGCTACGCGGTCGTGAAGCTCGATGAACCGAACTTCAGCATCGAGCTGCCCCCAGGAGCGCAGCTCGACCTCGGCGCGACCGCCAAGGCGCGCGCCGCCGACACGGCGGCCTCGGCCGCCAGGGCGGCAGCCGGCTGCGGCGTGCTCGTCGGACTCTGCGGTGACATCGCCGTCGCGGGCGAAGCGCCCGATGGCGGCTGGCAGATCCGTGTGACCGACGATCACCGCCACGGCGAGGCACCCGGCCAGACGGTGGCGATCCAGGCCGGTGGTCTGGCTACCTCGTCGGTGACCGTTCGTCGCTCCAGCGACGGACCCGACGCCGTATACCACCTGATCAACCCCGGGACCGGACGTCCGATCGACGGTCCCTGGCGTACCGCCAGCGTGACCGCCGGCTCCTGCGCCGATGCCAACACGGCAAGCACCGCGGCGATCGTGCTCGGTGACCAGGCGCCAGGCTGGCTCGAGCAGAACGGCCTGCCGGCGCGCTTGGTCGCCCACGACGGCAGCGTCAGGCATGTCGCCGGCTGGCCGGCCGAGGGCGACGACCTGTGATCTTCGCGGCCACCAACGCAGCGACCTGGGCCTGGTACTTCTCGCGCGCGACCGGGATGGTGGCGCTCGTGCTGCTGACCGCGATCGTCGTGCTCGGCGTACTCGGGCCGCTGCGCGTCGCCACCGATCTGTGGCCACGCTTTGCGATCCGCGCCGTGCACCGCGACCTCTCGCTGCTGGCGCTGGTGGTGATCGCCATCCACGTGATCACGATCGTCGCGGACACCTACGTCAAGGTCCCGCTGAGCGCCGCGGTGCTGCCCTTCGGCTCCTCGTACTCACCGTTCTGGACGGGACTGGGGGCGCTCGCCTTTGACCTGATGATCGCCCTGGTCCTCACCAGCCTCACGCGCAACCGCCTCGGCTTCCGCAGCTGGCGCTTGGTGCACTGGTGCGCCTACCTGAGCTGGCCGCTGGCGGTGGCGCACGGGATTGCGACGGGGACAGACACCAACCAGGGCTGGGACCTGGCGGCGACGGTCATCTGCATCGCCGTCGTGGCGGTCGCCGTCGCGACGCGCGTGCAGAGCGGCAGCGCCGCCAAGACTCTCGAGGCTTAGGGCGAGCGCGAGCGCCAAGCCTCGAGCGCGGGCGCCAAGCCTCGAGCCCTGACGACTAAGCCTCGAGCCGTGGCGACCAAGCCTCAGGCACTGACCTCGCCGCTCCCGCGCACGATGAGATCGACCGGCAGCATCACTCGCTGCGGTGGGCGCTCGTCCCCGTCGATGCGGCTGAAGGCAAGCTGCGCCGCCACCTGGCCGATCCGGTAGGGGTCGGTACGCACGACCGTGACGCCCAGCAGGTCGGCGAGCTCGAACTCGTCGAAGCCCACCAGCCGGACCGCCTGGTTGTCGCCCTGCAGGGCGTGCATAGCGCCGATCGTGCAGCGGTTGTTGGCGGCGAAGATCGCGGTCGGCCGGCGCGCGCGGGGCAGCTCGAGCAGGTGCAGCACGGCCGCATGCGCCGACTCCCAGGTGCTGTGGCCCATCGAAACGAGCTCCGTCGCCACCGCCAGGCTGGCACGCTCGAGCGCCTGCGTGTAGCCGTCGAGGCGCTCGCCGGCGGTGTAGAGGTTGCGTGTGTCGCCGACGATCGCGACGCGGCGGTGGCCCTGGCGCAGTAGATGGGAGACCGCCAGCTGGGCACCGGCGGCGTTGTCGATCAGCACCGTGTCGGCGTCGGTCCGCGCCGGTGGTCGGTCGAGGAAGACGGTGTGGCCGAGGAAGCCGGCGCGGGTGATGTAGCGGTGGTCGGGTCCGGCGGGCACGATCAGCAGCGCATCGACGCGGCGGCGCAACAGCGCCGTGACGAGCTCGCGCTCGCGGGCGGGGTCCTCGCGCGCGGAGGTCGTGATCAGCAGGCTGGCGTGCTCCCGGGCGATGTCCTCGACGGCCTGGGCCACGCGCGCGTAGAAGGGGTTGGCGACGTCCTCGATCACCAGCCCGATCGTGTCGGAGCCGACGCCGCTGCGCAGGCTGGCGGCGAGGTCGTTGCGCTGGTAGCCGAGCGTCTCGATCGCCGCCTCAACCTTCTGCAGCGTCTGCGGCGTGACGCCCGGTTCGCCGTTGATCACGCGCGAGACCGTCTTCAGGCTAACGCCGGCGGCGACCGCGAGGTCGTTCATGGTCGTGTGCGGGCGCCGGCCGCGCCGGCCGCGGCCGGGCGCTGACGCGTCAGGCGTCGGGAAGGGCTGTGTCGGCATATGCGACTTCTAACGTACGCGCAGTGCCGATGGAATGCCCGGTGGGTTCAGATCACCCGGCGTCAGTACCGGCCAGCGGTCCCGATCCTGGGCCTGTTCCAGGGGCGCCCTAACAAGATGACAACGTTGTCGCTTGACAGCTTGACAACGTTGTCATTACCCTTCGCGCCGAGATGAGTGAGGAGCGCGAAGCCGCCGTGCACGGTTACGACGATGGCGATGCCGTGTCCGCCGACGGAGCAGCGGTGAGCTCCGGCGCCGGCAGCCCCGGCGCGACCAGCCCCGGCCCCGAGCGCCCCGGCGCGAACGTACCGGGGCCGGGTCCGGTGCCGCTGCCGCCGAACCCCGTGTTCCGCTTCTACAAGGGCGGCGACGGCATCGACCGCTTCCGCGATGTCGAGCCCGGCAGCGGCCCCGGCGCTCCCGAGGACTGGGTCGGGTCGACGACCACCTCCTTCGGCAACGACTCAGAGGGCCTCGCGTCGCTCGCCGACGGCCGTGTCCTCAGGGACGTCATCGCCGCCAACCCCGTCGCCTTCTTCGGCGCCGAGCACGTCTCGGCACTGGGCTCGAACACCGGCCTGCTGGTCAAGCTGCTCGACGCGGGCGAGCGCCTGGCCGTGCACTTCCACCCGGGCCGCGAGTTCGCCCGCGAGCACCTGCACTCCGGCTTCGGCAAGACCGAGGCCTGGCTGATCCTCGAGGCCGAGCCCGACGCGCACATGCACCTCGGGTTGCGCGAGCCGATCGACCTGCCGACCCTCAAACGCTGGGTGACCGAGCAGGACTCCGAGGAGATGCTCGATGCGCTGAACAAGGTCCCGGTCAAGGCCGGCGACGCACTGTTCGTGCCGGCCGGAACGCTGCACACGATCGGCGAGGGCATCACGCTGATCGAGCTGCAGGAGCCGAGCGACATGTCGGTCGTGATCGAGTGGCGCTACGCGGGGGTTGAGACCGACGAGGCCAACCTCGAGCTCGGGTGGGGCACGATCCTGCCCGCGGCCGACCTCGAGCGACGAGCCCCGATCCACATCCCCGCGGAAGCAGGTCCGGCCGGCCGCTCCGGGCAGCAGCGCATGCTGCCGCCGGTCGCCGACGCCTACTTCCGCGCACAGCTTCTGAGCGTCAACGACTCAGACCCGCTGGAGCTCGAGCCGCAGTTCTCGATCGTAATCGGCACCGATGGTGCGCTCACGGTCGCAAGCGACGCTCACAAACCCCTAACCCTCACCAAGGGCCAGGCGGCATTGATCCCTCACGCAGCGGGTAGGACAACGGTTTCCGGCAGTGGGAGCGCGATCCGCTGCCTGCCGCCGTCCTCGACAGAAGCGGGAGCGGGCGCATGGTGAACGAGTCAGCAGCAGCGCCGAGGATCGAGGCGCCAGGCGGCACCCCGATCCTCGAGGCGCGCGACATCACCAAGGCCTACGGGCACGTCCAGGCGCTGGGGGGTGCGAACTTCACCGTGTTCCCCGGTGAGGTCGTCGCCCTGATCGGTGACAACGGGGCCGGCACGAGCACGCTGACCAAGGTCATCTCCGGCGTGATCCGCCCCGACAGCGGCGAGCTGCTGTTCGACGGGCGGCCCGTGGACATCGGCTCGCCGGCCGCGGCCCAGGAGCTCGGCCTCGAGACCGTCTACCAGGATCTGGCGCTCGCACCGGATCTCGACGGCGCCGCCAACGTCTACATGGGCCGCGAGCTGCTCAAGCCCGGGATTCTGGGCAAGCTCGGTGTGCTCGACAAGCGGGGCATGAAGGCCGGGGCAGAGACCGCCTTCAAAGACCTGGGCGTCGCCGTGAAGGACGCCGATGCGGCCGTTGCCTACCTCTCCGGCGGTCAGCGTCAGGGTGTCGCCGTCGCCCGAGCCGCGTCGTGGGCCAGCCGCGTGATCATCATGGACGAGCCCACGGCCGCGCTCGGCGTGGTGCAGACGGCAAACGTGCTCGATGTGATCAGGCGCGTGCGCGACCGCGGCGTCGCGGTCGTGCTGATCAGCCACAACATGCCGGATGTCCTGAAGGTCGCCGACCGCATCGAGGTGCTGAGGCTCGGCCGCCGCGTTGCGGTCTTCCGCCGCGAGGACGCGACGCTCGAATCGCTCGTCGGGGCGATGACGGGCGCCGTCGTCCAGGAGGAACAGCAGTGAGCACCGGCACCGGCGAGACCCCGCAGCTGGACAAGCGCGAGCCCGAGAGTCCGGTCCCGGACCCGACCGCCCCGGGTACACCCGCGCCGCGTGCATCGGCCGCCTCGCTGGCGGCGAAGCTGCGGCGAGCCGCCACATCGACCTCCGGATCGATGCCGATTTTCCTCGCGCTGGTCGGGATCATCGTGATCTTCTCGATCATGAAGCCGAGCGCCTTCCTCGGCTCCTACAACATCAAGTCGATCTTCATCGACGCGTCGGTGGCGCTGACGCTTTCGGTCGGGATGACCTACGTGATCATCGCCGCCGGCATCGACCTATCGGTCGGCTCGGTGCTCGTCTTCTCCGGCGTGATCGCGCTCAAGGTGATGACCGCGATCGCCGGCGGGGCGACCGCGTCGGGCAACGCCGGCTGGGGCGTGATCGCGCTCGGGATCGCGGCGGGGCTCGCCGTCGGTCTCGGCTGGGGCGTGCTCAACGGCGCGCTGACGGCGGTGCTGGACCTGCCGCCGCTGATCGTCACGCTCGGCAGTTTCGGCGCCGCCCTGGGCCTCTCCGACGTGCTCACCGGCGGCGTCGATCTGAGCGGCGTGCCCAACGACCTCTCCAACGCGATCGGTGCCGGCAGCGTCGGTCCGATCCCGGTGCTGGTGCTGATCGCCGGCGTGGTGACGATCGTCCTCGGCCTCGTCTTGCACACGACCAAGTTCGGCCGCTACACGTATGCGATCGGCTCCAACGCCGAGGCGGCGCGCCGCGCCGGCATCAACGTCACGCGCCATCTGATCCAGATCTACGCGCTCGCGGGCGTGCTCTCGGGTCTGGCGGGCATCCTCAGCCTCGCTTACTTCACGACGACCACGATCTCAGGCCACGAGACCGACAACCTGACCGCGATCGCCGCGGTGGTGATCGGTGGCACCAGCCTGTTCGGCGGGGTCGGCGCGATGGCCGGCACGGTCGTCGGCGTGTTCATCCCCGT
>JBOGYJ010000328.1:0-1516 GCA_050696795.1 Solirubrobacteraceae bacterium
CAGCCGCTCCGACGCCGGGCGATCCGTCTGAAGGCGCCTCGCAAACAGCCGAGGATCCTGAGCCCGAGCGAGGTGCAGGCGGTCCTTGACGGCTGTCGGCGGCTGCGAGATCGCCTGCTGTTCGCGGTGCTCTACGACACCGGGATGCGTATCGGAGAAGCACTTGGGCTGCGACACGAGGACTGGGCGGCGCCCGAGCGAGAGGTCACGGTGTTGCCTCGCGTCAACGGCAACGGTGCTCGCTCCAAGTCCGGCCAGCCGCGAACGATCCCTGCCAGCGCGGAACTGTTCCGCCTCTACGCCGACTACATGCACGGCGAGTACGGGGACCTCGACAGCGACTACGTGTTCGTGAACCTGTGGGCTGAGCCGCGCGGTCACCCCCTCAGCTACCCGGCGGCCTACGACCTGGTCCGCCGGCTGCGCCGGCGGGTGGGCTTCGACTTCGACCCACACTGGTTCAGGCACTCGGCGGCAACGCGCATGCTGCGGGCAGGGGTGCCGGTCGAGGTCGTGAGCCAGCTGCTGGGCCACGCGTCGGTGACCACTACGAGCGAGGTCTACGGGCACCTGAGCGCTGAAGACGCCCGTCGGGCGCTGGAGGACGCAGGATGGTTCGCCGATACGGCGGTGCGACTGTGATCGCGTCGGGGCCGGTCGCCGACTTCAAAACGAGCCCGGCGGGCCTCATTGACCGGCTCTACGAGACGCTCCGCCCCGAGTTCTGTCGAGACGTGCTCGTGTTCCCGGCATCGGATCCGGTCTTCGGCGGCGGCGCGTGCCTCGTCGGGGGCTGCGCCCGTTCTGCCCGCAGCTTTGAGCTGTGCTCGGGGCACTATCAACGCTGGAAGGACGAGGATCGTCCGCCGGTGGAGTCCTTCTGCGTCACGACCGATCCGAGATGGCGCCGCCAACAGCCGAATGCCAGCTGCTCGGTCACGGACTGCGGCTACGGCGTCTGCCGCAACGGGCTGTGCTCGGGCCACTTCCAGCGGTGGGACCGCTCAGGCCGCCCCGATCTTGAGGCCTGGGTCATCGATGCCCCTGCGGTCAGGCCGCCCGCGCCAGGAGCGCGCTGTTCGATCGCGCATTGCGAACTGTGGCCGCACGGGGCGTCGGCGCTCTGTCGATCCCACGAGGCGACCTGGCGTGCCAGAGGGCGCCCCGACATCGAGGTGTTCGCTCACAGCTTCGAGCCGAGGACCGCTACCGCAGCCGAGACCATCGAGCTCCACAGTCTCAGCGCCCAGCTGAAGCTCGAGATCCAGTACGCGCTGCAGTCTCGCCGTGACGATCGTGCCGGGAAGATGGCGCCAGCCGTGGTGCGCCGAACGGTCGGCTTCCTAGCGACGACCACGACGAGCTCGCTGCTGGATCGGTCCGAAGGCCAGTGGCGAACCCACGCACGTCACACGTGCCCAAAGGATCCGGCGGTCGGGCGGTTGGTGGCTTACGCACATCGCAAGCTCTCGGACCTTGCCGACGCCGAAGGCTGGGAGGGCGAGTTCCCCCGTGA
>JBOGYJ010000329.1:0-17630 GCA_050696795.1 Solirubrobacteraceae bacterium
GGTCATGACCGCCGCCGCGCCCGGCAGGGCGCTGCCGCAGTCTGCGCAGAAGCGCTGACCGCGAGCATGCGGCGCACCGCATTGCGAGCAGCTGGACAGCAGCGCCGTTCCGCACTCAATGCAGAACTTGGCGCCGTCGGGCGCCGCGGATTGGCAGGTCGGGCAGAGCAAGCGCATCCTCTCCGGCAGCGTGAATAGCCTACCGGCGTCCGGCACGCCGGGCGCCTGCAATCCGCCCGCAGAGTCGGCGACCAGCGCGGATGGCTTCCAGAAGCCTGCCGGGGGTTCGGCTGACTGCAAGGCGGGCATGTGGTGTAGACCAGCTATTATTGTTCCTACAACGACTTCCCCCGCGGTACGCCAGGAGAGCGGCGCCGGCGGGATGGATTCGCCGGCCTCATATCTTCGCCGGCGAATGCAGCACCCTCTCCTCCCTCAACCGCCGGGGTGCCACTTTCGAGTGGCGCCCCGTCGGCCCTTTTGAGGGTTTGTCGGCAGGGGGCTTGCATTCGTCCATCGCTGTTGAGATACTCGCGCCGTCAAAGCACCTTGCCAGTTCCGGGGGAAATGGTCTGGGTGGTGGACACGGGGGCAACTTTGATTCGGGGATGGCGGTGGCGCTGGGCGCTGTCGCAGTTCGTCGTGACGGCGGTGTTGGCGTTGGGATCGGCTCACGCCGGGGTCGCGCATGCGTCCACGCAGCCTGGCGGGCTCTCCTGGGCGTCGGCGAGCTCGTTGCTGACCGACCCCTTCGCGGGCAGCGAGGCGCCCAACGTCTTCACAAGCATCCTGAAGCCGGCCGCGAGCTCGCCGGCCGATGATGCTGCCGGGTGCCAGTGTGCCGGCGCGGTCGGACCGTTCGTGTCGCCGGCGGCCGGCTCGGTGGTATCGGGACAGCAGACCTCGGCGGGATCGGATACGGCCACCTGGAACGCGAACGGGTCGGTCACGGTCAAGACCGCGACCGCGACGTTCACGGTCGCCGGGACCTCTGGCGGGTTCGGACCCAAGCAGGCGGCCTTCGTCAGCGAGTCGCTGTCCGGGTCTACGGTGACCGTGAACCTGTATGACCTGTCGTCGAGCACGCCGGGCACGTCGGTGTTCGAGGCCCAGGCGGATCAGACCTCGGCTGAGATGGTGTTCTCCCCGTCGGGGCACTATCTGCTGTTCGCCTGGACCAGCTCGGACAACGCGACCCATCTCGAGCTCGCGGACGCGACCGCTACGAGCCTGAAGCCGGCGCTGTGGAACAGCGGCGCGGTCGCGTCGGTCTCACCACCGGACACCGGGGCGGTCACGGTAGGGATCGTCGGGACGCTGCGCTATGGCTGGGGACCCGATGACTCGAGGTTCGTGTATGGCGCGACAGCCGCCAACGACGATGTGAGCTGGTATTGGACCGACCTGTCGGCCGCATCGCCGGTCACGCACTCCTACCAGAACATCGTCGCGACCTCGTCCTATGTTCAGTACAGCCCGTGCGGCAACGATCTGGCGGTCGTCGACTCGACCGGCGCGGACTCGATCACGGTCAACCTGTTTGACTCGAGCACCGCCGCGGCGCTCGGCGCAGCCGACAACGTTGCCGGCAACGATCAGCCCGTGACGCTGACCGCCACGGCCGACTCCTATCAGGCGGTGATCGGCGGGAGCGGCCCATCCTACACGCACGCTCTCGCCGCCAACGATTGCACCGTCCCGTCGGGTGGCGGCGGTGGCGGCGGCACGACGCTGCCGTCGACGGGCCCGTTCGTGAACCCCGCCGCCGGCACCGCGCCGACGGGCTCGACGGGCGCATGGACGGTCACCTGGAACGAGGATCAGACCGTCACCGTCGCCAAGGCCGGCGCCACCGTGCTTCACGTGCAGGGCATCCAGGGCGGCCTCTCACCCGGGCAAAAAGCGTTCATCGCACAGACCTCGAACGGTCAGGTGAGCCTCTACAACCTCACCGCGCCCAGTCCCGCCACGGCGGTGTTCACGGCCAACCCGACCACCACCTCTGACCGCATCGTCTTCTCCCCCGACGGGCACTACCTGCTGTTCGCGTACACCATCGCCGCCGGCACCACCAGCCTGCAGATCGCCGACGCGACCGGCACGGCGTCCCACCCGGCGATCTGGACCCAGCAGGCAATCACCTCGGCCGCCCCTCCCGGCCAGGGCGGCGACAGCTTCGGGAGCGTCTACTTCGGCTGGGGGCCCGACAGCTCGAAGTTCGTCTACGGCACCACCACCGCCGATGACCATGCCTCGTGGTATTGGACCGACCTCTCGGCCACCAACCCGGCCACGTACGACGATCTGAACCTCGCGGTCAACTCCTCCTACGTCCAGTTCTGCCCCTGCGGCAGTGCGATCGGACTCGTGACCGGCACGGGTGCCGACACCGCGAGTGTGGCGCTGTTCGACACCGACACCGGCACCCCGCTCGGAACGTCCGCCAGCGCCAGCGCCAACAACCAGCCCGTCTCGCTCAACGCCACCGCCTCCGAGTTCACCGCGACGATCGGCGGCACCGGCGCCGCCTATACCCACGACCTCGCGGCCAACGACTGCCCCACCGGTGGTGGAGGAGGTGGGACGCTGGCCGCGTCATTCGTCGTGACGGCGCCCACCCTGGCCGGTGCGCCGATCCAGTTCACCGACACGAGCACCGACTCCGGCGGGAACATAGTTGCCTGGTCGTGGGACTTCGGCGACGGCAGTGCGACCTCCACCGACCAGAACCCGACCCATACCTTCATGAACGCCGGCACGTACAGCGTGACGCTGACCGTCACCGACGGCAGCCAGCCGGCCCAGACCGACTCGGTGACCCAGGAGGTCACCGTGGCCGAGGACCAGCCGCCGGTCGCCAGCTTCACCTACTCCCCGGACCCGGCCGGCCGCGGCGACACCGTCACCTTCACCGACACCTCCACCGATCCTGACGACAGCGTCGCGAGCGAGGCGTGGGCGGACAGCGCCACGGGAGGAACCGGCATCGGGTCGACCTTCACCGAGCAGATCTGCGGGACGACGACGGTGACGCTCGAGGTCGCCGACCACTCCGGCAAGACCGACGACACGGGGGCGTCGCTGGGTGACGACAGCGCCCAGACGATCACGGTACCCGCGGGCGGCAGCCTGAGCGACGCCGCCGGCCATGCGTGCCCCGGGGACACGATCAAGCTCCCGGCCGGAACCTTCGACGGCGGCGAGAGTCTCAACGGCGTCACCCTGCAGGGGGCGGGCGAGGAGCAGACGATCATCTCGGGATGCGACGGATCTTCGGTGGGACTGGAGCTGCTCGCCGGGTCGAGCGCCCCCAGCTCATCGATCAGCGATGTCACCGTCGAGAATTGCAGCGGCCCCGGGATCTCGGTCTTCGGCAGCGGCGACACACCGGTGAACCTGAGCTCCGTCGAGCTGACGGGAAACGGCGGAGGCGGCCTCAACGTGGAGGACGCGGCGGTGACCGTGAGCGACTCGAGCATCCACGACAACGACAACGACATCGGCGGCGGCATCCTCGCCCGGTATGACGACAGCGATCAGCTGACGGTGGACAACTCCGAGATCTACGACAACAGCGCCTCACGGGGAGGCGGTATCTACGGCGACTACGCCGACCTGGATGTCAGCGGCAGCAAGATCCACGACAACCAGGGCGGTGGCGTCGAGGTCGACGACGCTGCCCTCGAGGCCACCGACAGCCAGATCTACGGCAACGTCGGCGATGGGCTCACGTTCTCCGGAAGCGGGTCAGACGACACGGCCCGGGTCCTGGGTGACCTGATCGCGGACAACAGCGGAGGCGGGCTCGGTTACGACACCGACGGCTCAGCCGACATCGACGTGATCAATGACACGATCGTCGCCAACGAGGGTCCGGGACTGGACGGCGCGGACGAGGGCTCCTCGCGGCTGATGCTCGCCAACACGATCATCGCCGGCAATGCCCCGGACCTCACCGACTCCGTCATGACCTGCACCGCGGTCGCCAACATCGTCGGGTCGATGCCTGCCTTCGCCGACGACCAGTACCACCTGGCGCCCGGGTCGGTCGCGATCGACGCCGGAGACAACGACGTGGTGCCGCCATCGCTCGACACCGACGCGAGCGGCAATCCGCGAATCATCGACGGTGACGGCGATGGCTACGCGGAGGTGGACGTCGGCTACGACGAGTACGCGCCGTCGGGCGCGGAGTCGGCCGCGCCGTCCGGGACGCTGCCGTCGAGCTGCGACTCAGGCATCCCGCAGAGCGTGAGCGCGCTCGTCGCGCCCGGACAGACCCTGGCCACCGACGGCGGCGCACAACCCAGCCCGGACATCCCGCTGCAGACCGCCGTCACGGTGCCACAGGCCGCACCGCCGGCACCCGCCACCGGCTACGACACGTCGATCCGGGAGAGCAACCTCGGCACGATCGACGCGGCGCCGGTCACCGGCTGGCGCGTGGCGATAGCG
The DNA here is from genome assembly GCA_050696795.1 of Solirubrobacteraceae bacterium. GTDB lineage: Bacteria > Actinomycetota > Thermoleophilia > Solirubrobacterales > Solirubrobacteraceae > Palsa-465. The sequence goes on from JBOGYJ010000329.1 coordinate 4,456, forward strand.
ACCGATCCGGCCGGAACCACTGCGGACCCGTATCACGTGAGCTTCTCATTCGACGCGTCGCTGCTGGGCGGCGCCAGGGCGAGGGACATCGCCGTGTCCGTGAATGGCTCTGTGGTGCCGGATTGCGGTCACACGGAGGGGGCGGCCCTGCCTGATCCGTGCGTGGCGACGCGGACTCAGTCCGGGTCCGGCGGGGCCATCGTGAAGATCAATGCCACGGACCCGACCGGAACCTGGACGTTCACCGCCGCCCAGGCGGGAGTCTTCGCGATCCCGACCGCTGACAGCCGGCCCGAGGGCATCACCGCCGGCCCCGACGGAAACCTCTGGTTCACCGAGACCAACACCAACAAGATCGGCCAGATCACCCCCACCGGCACCATCACCGAATACACCATCCCGACCGCCGACAGCCAACCGCAGGGCATCACCGCCGGCCCCGACGGAAACCTCTGGTTCACCCAGACCAACACCGACAAGATCGGCCAGATCACCCCCACCGTCACGATCACCGAGTACACGATCCCGACCGCGAACAGCCAGCCCCAGGGGATCGCCGCCGGCCCCGACGGAAACCTCTGGTTCACCGAGCGCAGCGGCAACAACATCGGCCAGATCACGCCGTCGGGGACGATCGGCGAGTTTCCGATTGAAACCGCCGACAGCGACCCGTACGGGATCGCCGCCGGCCCCGACGGGAACCTCTGGTTCACCGAGCGCGGCGGCAACAAGGTCGCGCTGATCAGCCCGGGCATGACGGCGACGTCGGTCGCTTTGAGCGCCTCCGACCCGTCCCCCCACACGGGTGACAGCGTGACCTACACGGCCGTGGTGTCACCGGTGCCCGACGGTGGCACCGTGGAGTTCGACCAGCAGGGCCAGATGGCGCCCATCGCCGGGTGCGGAGCCGTCGCGGTCGACGCGGTCACCGGAAAGGCGACCTGCACGACCTCATACGTCGAGGCGGGCCAGGTGGTCGTGACCGCGGCCTACGACGGCGACGACAGCTTCGCCGCCTCGGATGCGAGCCCGAAGCTGACCGTCACCGTATCGGTCGGCAGCGGTGCCGCTGCGCTGGGTGCCTTGACCCTGTTCCCGCTCGCGACCGCGGAGACCTCTCCGAACGAGATCACGGCGGGGCCGGACGGGAATCTCTGGTTCACGGAGTTCGACGCCGACAAGATCGGACGGATCACGCCGTCCGGAACCGTCACCGAGTATCCGATCCCGACCGCCGACGGCGAACCGCAGGGCATCACCGCCGGCCCCGACGGGAATCTCTGGTTTACCGAGACCAACACCAACCAGATCGGCCAGATCACCCCCACCGGCACCATCACCGAATACACCATCCCGACCGCCGACAGCTACCCGGACGACATTGCCGCCGGGGCGGACGGAAACCTGTGGTTCGCCGAGGGGGACGCGAATCAGATCGCTGAGATCACCCCGACCGGCACCATCACCGAGTACCCGATCCCGACCGCCGACAGCGAACCGGAGGACATCACAGCCGGCCCCGACGGGAACCTCTGGTTCACCGAGCCGGATGCCAACCAGATCGGGCGGATCACATCGACGGGAACGGTCACGGAGTACGCCATCCCCACCCCCGACACCTACGTGGAGGGAATCGTGGCGGGACCGGACGGCAACCTCTGGTTCACCGAGTCGGACGGGAACAAGATCGGTGAGATCACACCGTCGGGAACTATCACCGAGTACCCAGTCCCGACCGCCGACAGCAGTCCGTCGGAGATCACAGCCGGGCCCGACGGCAACCTCTGGTTCACCGAGTTCGACGCCGACAAGATCGGACGGATCACGCCGTCGGGAGCGATCACCGAGTACACCTTGCCGAACGCGGACGCCTACCCCGAGCCATTTGGGATCGCGGCGGGGCCCGACGGCAACATCTGGTTCACGGAGTGGTATGCGGACGCCATCGGGATGGTGGGGGCCGGAGTCGGTGCCGAACCGAAGGCGACGTCGGTGAGCCTCAGCGTCGACTCGACCTCGGTTCAGACCGGTGATACGGTCACCTACACCGCGACCGTGTCACCCGTGCCCGACGGGGGAAAGGTGGAGTTCGATCAGCAGGACCCGGCAGCTCCGGTCGATGGTTGCGCCGCGGTCGCGGTCGACACCACGACCGGGAAGGCGACCTGCCGCACGTCATACGCCAGCGCGGGGACGGTGACGGTCATAGCCACCTACGGCGGCGATAGCGGCTTTGCCGCATCAGATCCGAGCGCCCCGGCGACGGTGGACATCGCGGCGCCGCCCAGCCTGACGTCGCAGACCATCTCCTTCACCTCGCCGGCTGCGATGACCTACGGCGACCCCGATCAGAGCCTGTCTCCGAGCGCCACCTCGGACCTGCCGGTGTCGCTCGCGGCCTCGCCGGCGCCGGTGTGCACGCTCGTCGCGGGACGCCTTCACGCGACCGGCACGGGCACGTGCGCCGTCACGGCCGCCCAGGCTGGAAACGAGGAGTACGCGGCGGCGGCGTCCGTGACGAGGTCAGTCACGATCGCCAAGGCCATGCTGGTCGTGACGGCCGGCGACGCGACGATGACCTCCGGCGCTCAGCTGCCGGGCGTGACCCCGTCCTACTCCGGATTCGTCGACGGCGACACCGCCAGCGTGCTGGACACCGTCCCGACCTGCCGTGCGGACGTCACGACGGGGACGACGATCTGCAGCGGAGGGGCCGACGCCGACTATGCGTTCACCTACCGGCCGGGCACGCTCACCGTCCTGCCCGCGCCCGCCCCGCCGACCGCGCCTGCCGCGCCGACCACATCCACCCCGCCGACCGCGCCTGCCGCGCCGACCACATCCGCCCCGCCGACCGCGCCCAGCCCGCCGATCGTGCCGGCGAGCTCCACGCAGCCCGACATCACGGAGCCGACGATCCGCGCCCAGGTGAGCAGCAGCACCGCCATCGATCACGGCTGGTACCGCTCGGCGGTGCACGTCACGTTCAGCTGCGTGGCCGGATCGGCGCCGATAATCGGCGGCTGTCCGCACGCGGTGGTGCTGGCTCGCAGCGGGAAGAACCAGACCGTCGTGCGCACGATCGGCGCCGGCGACGGCGGGTCGGCGACGGTGCGCGTCTCGGGCATCGACATCGACCGGGTCGCCCCGACCCTGCAGGTCACCGGCGCCAGGTCGGGGCATGCCTACAGCGGTCGCCGCAGGCTGCGCTGCCTGGCACACGACGGGCTCTCCGGCGTCGCATCATGCCAGCTCAGTCAGCGAACCAAGAAGCTGCGCGGAGGCTCGGGAATCCGCGTCGTGCGCTATGTGGCGACCGCCACCGACCGTGCCGGCAACTCCCGGCGGACCAGCGGCAGCTACCGCATCGAGCGCTGACGAGCTGCGCCCAGATCAGGCTGCCATAGGCTTATTTCCGCGATGTCCACATGCGGAACCAGCGGCCGCACGAACAGCAGCGCACCAGGCGGCGCAGTGCCGGAGCGTCGACTTGCCCGACCCCGCCGGTCCCATCAGCGCGACGATCTCCCCGGCCGCCAGCTCGAGCGATGCGCTGGCCAGTGCCGAACTATTGACGTACGGTGATCGTCCTGCGCCCTATACGTCAAAGGTTCAGTCCTGCGCCCCATACGTCAACGGTTCAGGCCTGCGCCCCGTACGTCAAAGGTTCAGGGTTCCGACGGGTCGTAGCGCTGGATCTCGGCGGGCGGTGCCGCCGGCTCGGCGCCCTCCTCGAGCAGGCGCTCGTAGATGCGCATGCGCTTGGAGATGCGGCCACCCATCGCCTGCAGGCCGCGGTTCATGCTGTGATTGGTCTCGAGGATCCAGCCTGGTTCGCCCCACTTGATCCGGGACGCGGCGGCCATGTCGAAGTTCTCCATGTACAGCTGCGCGGCTGCGCCGGTGTGCTGGTACTCGGGCAGCACGCCGAGAAAGCCGACGCGGCAGCGCGTGACGATGCGCTTGCGGTTCAGGTAGTGCAACCAGCCCAGCGGCAGCAGACGGCCCTTCATCTTCTTGAGCACCTGGTTGATGTCCGGGATCGTGATCGCCGCGGCCACTACCTCCTTGTCGTTCTCGGCGAGCATGAACCAGCGCTTGTCGAAGACGAGGCGGTAGAGCATCGCCATATCAGCGATGTCGTGCTCGTCGAGTGGCTGGAACGACCAGTTCTTCGACCAGGCCGCGTTGTAGATCTTCTGGAACTCCTTCAGGTCCTGGCCGAGGCCCCAGAACGACATCTTGCGGACGCGGATGCCGTACTTGTCATGCGATCGCTGCGCGATCCGCGGCAAGGCCTCGAGCATCCGCGTGTCACGGTCGTCCAGGCGCAGGTTCCAGTGGAACACGTCCATCGCCTTGACCAGCCCGGCGGCCTCGATGCGCTCGCGGTAGTAGCGGGGATGCCAGGGCTGGTGGATCATCGGTTCGAGCTCGAAACCATCGATCAGGACGCCGCACTCCTCGTTGATCGTCAGGTCGAAGGGACCGATCATGCGGTCGCGACCCTGGGCCCTGAGCCACTGCGCGGCGGCGTCCAGCAGCCCGTCGACGACCTCCTGATCGTCCTCGAACTCGAGCATCCCGAAGAAGCCCCAGCGGTTGTCGTGAAAGCTGTTGAAGTTCCTGTGGTGCTGCGCGCTGATGCGGCCGACGACGCGACCGTCACGCCGCGCGAGGAAGAAAAGGGCGTCCCCGTTCTTGAAGAATGGGTTCAACGGACGCGTCAGAAACGCGTAGCGCTCGAGCTTGAGCGGCGGAATCCACGGCGTCCCGGCGTGCAGCCGGTAGGGCAGGTCGATGAAGGCCTTGAGGTCCGCCCTGCCCCGGACCGGCGTGATAGCGAGCGGCATAGGGCGGGAAAGTACCATGAGAGATATGCCTACGAGAGACCAGGTGACCGAAGCGCTGCGCGAAGTCATCGACCCAGAACTGCGCAAGGACATCGTCACATTGGAGATGGTCCGCTCGATCGACGTGCACCCGAACGGCGTCGTCGACGTGACCGTCTCGCTGACGACTCCTGGCTGCCCCATCCGTGACCACTTCCAGACCTCCGTCGAGAAGGCGGTCCGCAAGCTCGACGGCGTCATCGGCGTCAACATCAGCTTCGATGTCCTGTCCGACAGCGAGAAGGAGTCGCTGCGCGGCAAGCTCGGCCGAGGCAAGCTGCCCGATGGAGCGCTCGCGCAGGTCAAAAGCGTGATCTGCATCGGCTCCGGCAAGGGCGGCGTGGGCAAGTCCAGCGTGACCGCCAACCTGGCGGCGGCGCTGGCTGCAGCGGGCAAGCAGGTCGGCGTGATGGACGCGGACGTCTGGGGCTACTCGCAGCCGCGCATGTTCGGTCTGAGCGGCGAGCGCGCGAAGGTCAACTCCAGCCGCAAGATCATGCCGCTGGACGGTGCCGAGGGCGTCAAGGTCGTCTCGATCGGCTTCTTCATCGAGCAGGACGCAGCCGTCGTCTGGCGCGGGCCGATGCTGCACAAGGCGCTCCAGCAGTTCCTCGAGGACGTCGAGTGGGGCGCGCTCGACTACCTGCTGATCGACCTCCCGCCCGGTACCGGCGACGTCTCGATGACGCTCTCGCAGCTGCTGCCCGAGGCGAAGTTCCTGATCGTCACCACGCCTCAGGCGGTCGCGCAGAAGGTCGCCAAGCGCTCGGCCGACATGGCCGGCAAGCTCAAGCTCGAGGTCGCCGGCGTGATCGAGAACATGGCCGGCTTCACGACGCCTGAGGGCGAGTCGTTTGCGATCTTCGGCGAGGGCGGCGGGCGCCTGCTGGCGGAGGAGCTGGATGTGCCGCTGCTCGGTCAGGTGCCGCTGACGATGGCGCTGCGTGAGCAGTCGGACGGAGGCCTGCCGGTCGTGCTCGCCAACCCGGCCGATGCCGCCGCCCAGGCGCTCACGCAAATCGCCGCTCGGCTGATCGCGCTCGACCCGGTCGAGCTGCCGATGATGGCGCCCGACGAGCCGGAACCGGTTGCGGCTGCGCCGACCGCCGTGGGCATGTCGCTGCCGATGGCCTGAGTCGGCATGTGGCTGCCGACGATGGCCTGACCGCGCTCGTCGCTAGCTGGTTCGATCGGGCTTGATCGACCGCCTGACGATGCGGTTGGCCAGGTACGCGTTCAGGGGGAAGAACGCGAACACCACGGCGCCCCACACCCAGTACCCCACACTGCAGAGGATCACCGTGGCCACGCTGATCCAGACGGCCAGGATGGCGCGGAACGCCAGCAGGCTGAAGGGGTGCCGGTCCGGGATCTCCGAGTGCAGCGTCTGCATCGTCAGCGCATGCCCGACCAGGCTGAGGGCCTCGTCGGTGCGTGGGCGCTTCTGGTCCTGCTCAGAGGCATCCATGAGCGTGGTCAGCATCTCCTCTCTGCGCGCCTCACGAAACGTCTTGGGATACAGAGAGAGCAGCCAGCGACAGCGCTGCTCGAGCCGCTTCCTCGAATCGGTCATGCCACACCTCCGGTCAGATCCAGTCGTGCAAGCGCCGTGCGTACGTGCACACTCAGGCGCTGCGCCTCGCCAGCCAGGGCGGCGCTGCCACCCGCTGTCAATCGGTAGTAGCGGCGCAGGCGGCTGTCGACTATTTCCTCGCGGTCGACCTACGCTTCGCCACGAGGCGCGACGCACTGCCACAGCGCCCGACATTCAGGCGGACAGAAACATGAGCGCGCCTGGCGGGCGCGCGCCCGCCGTAGCTACCTGTTGCGGTAGTACTCCGCGTTGATGGCCGTGAACTTCTGCCACTCCTCCGGCAGCTGATCCTCCGCGAAGCAGGCGTCCACCGGGCAGGCCTCGACGCAGGCATCGCAGTCGATGCACTCCTCGGCGTCGATGTAGAGCATCTCCACCTGGTCGTAATCGGGCTCGTCCGGCGTCGGGTGGATGCAGTCGACCGGGCACACCTCAACGCATGAGTTGTCCTTGGTCCCGATGCACGGCTCGGCGATCACATAGGCCATCTGGTTCTTAGTCCTCTCTGCAGGTTCCTGGCGAAGGAGCGCGGAGTTTAGTGAACTATGTGTTCATGCCCGTATACGACGAAGTTCAGTCAGGCCTTGAAGGCATCGTCGCGTTCGCGACAGAGATCGCGGAGCCTGACCGCGACGGCGACGCACTGCGCTACCGCGGGGTCGACATTGAGGAGCTGGTCGGCAAGGTGCCGTTCGAGCAGGTCTGGGGCCTGCTCGTCGACGACAGCCTGCTGCCCGGCCTGCAGCCGGCGTCCCCCTACCCGCTCGGCTTCCGATCCGGCGACCCGCGCGCCGACATGCAGGCGGCCCTGGCCGCGCTGGGGCCGCAGTGGGGCTTCAGGCCGGTGCTCGACATCCCCGACGCCGAGGCCCGCGACAACCTGGCGCTCGCCTCGGTGATGGCGCTCTCGTTCGTCGCCCAGTCGGCTCGCGGCTTCGGCAAGCCGCCGATCCCGCAACGCGAGATCGACACCGCGCAATCGATCACCGAGCGCTTCCTCACGCGCTGGCGCGGCGAATCGGATCCGCACCATGCCCGCGCGATCGACGCCTACTGGACGGCGGCCGCCGAGCACGGCGTGAGCTCGTCTACCTTCACCGCACGCGTGATCGCCTCCACTGGCGCCGACGTGGCCGCGGCGCTCTCGGCTGCCGTGGGCGCGCTCTCGGGCCCGCTGCACGGCGGCGCCCCGGCGCGCGTGCTGCAGCAGCTGGAGGAGGTCGAGGCGCTCGGCGACGCCACGGCGTACGTCAAGACGAAGCTCGACCGCGGAGAGCGGATCATGGGCTTCGGCCACCGCGTCTACCGCGCCGAGGATCCCCGCGCCCGCGTGCTGCGGCGTATCATGCACGAGCTCGGGGCACCCCGCATCGAGCTCGCCGAGGCACTCGAGCGCGCCGCCCTCGCGGAGCTCCAGGCACGCCGGCCCGAGCGCATCCTCGCCACCAACATCGAGTTCTGGGCCGCCGTGGTGCTCGACTTCGCCGAGGTCCCACCCGAGCTCTACACGCCGATGTTCGGCTGCGCGCGCCTCGCGGGCTGGTCGGCCCACATCCTCGAGCAGAAGCGCGAGGGGCGCATGATCCGCCCGAGCGCCAAGTACGTGGGCTCACCGCCGCGGCCACTCTCGAGTCTCGAGCGCTGAGCGCCCTTACGGGTAGCCTGCGATACCAACCATGCGCGTGCTGGTGTTCTCCTGGGAGTACCCGCCGGTGATCGAGGGTGGCCTCGGCCGCCACGTCCGCAAGCTGTCCGAGCGGCTCGTGTCCGCGGGCGTCGAGGTCCATGTCCTGACCCGCGGCGCCGGCCAGCTCCCGGCGCTGGAGTCGCGCCACGGCGTTCACGTCCATCGCGTCACCGAGCCGCCGTTCCCGCGCGATGTCGAGCAGTTCCTGCGCTGGGTCAAGCGCATGAACCAGGACATGGCCAAGCTCGGCTCCGAGCTCTCTCAGACATTCGAGTTCGACCTGGTGCACTCGCACGACTGGCTCGTGGCCGAGGCCGCCGAGTGCGCCGCGCGCAGCACCGGCCTGCCGTGGCTGGTCACGGTCCATGCCACCGAGTACGGCCGCCACCAGGGTTGGGTCCAGAAGCACCCGCAGGCGAAGATCCACGGGGCCGAACGGCGCATGACCCGGCGCGCCGACCACGTGATCACCTGCTCTGACTACATGGCGGGCCATGTCGCGCAGATCTTCGGGGTGGCGGCAGAGCGGATCGCCACGATCCCCAACGGCATCGATACGGCCGACCTGGTGGCCCCGCCGGAGCCTGAGCTTGCGCGGCTGCGCGCGCGCTTCGCCAAGCCCGACGAGCGGCTCGTGCTGATGGTCGGCAGGCTCGTCCACGAGAAGGGCTTCCATCTCGCGCTCGACGCGCTGGCGCCGATCGTGCGGCGCCGCGGCGGGCGCGTGCGCTTCGTCATCGCCGGCACGGGCACGGCCAAGGCCGAGCTGAAGGCGCAGGCCAGGCAGCTGCGGCTGACAAGCTACGGCTCGTTCATCGGCTGGGCCGGAGACGACCTGCTGCACTCGCTCTACCGGGTGGCAGACCTCTGCATCGTGCCCTCGATCTACGAGCCGTTCGGGCTGGTCGCGCTGGAGGCGATGGCCTCGGGCTGCCTATGCGTGGTGGCGGACACGGGCGGCCTGCGCGAGGTGGTGCCCGCCGGTGGCACAGCGGGCCTGCGCTTCCCCTCGAACGACGCCGATGCCCTGCGCCGGATCCTCCTGCGCATGTTGACCGACGACGACGCGCGTGCACAGCTGATCGCCGAGGCGCGCGAGCACGTCCTGCAGTTCGACTGGACCGAGGTCGCGCGGCGCACGATCGGCGTATACCACGCGCTCACCGCGCGCCAGCCGGCGCTGCCGCGGAAGGTTTAGCGGGGGCGATCTGGCGGTGTCTCAGACCAACCAGATCGCCTCCGCCGCCCGCGACCCTGAGACCGCGGACAACCTGCCGTCCAAGCCGCGGTCAGCGAGCCATGTGTGGGTCGACATAGAGATTCAAGATCTCCAAGCCACCGAGCGACACGTTGATGTCGGCGGTGATGTCGATCGCGTTCCACACGGGCTGCGGCACGAGGTTGCTGTTGATGGGAAGCGTGACGTTATAGCCCTGAGTGCCGAGGATCGGCAGATCATGGCCAAGGATGCTCGTTCCCTGCAACGTCGTGAAGATCGTGGTCGAGCGTGTAGCAGCGGATGCCGATGCAGCCGGAACAGCCGCAAGCGCGCCCGCCACGATCAGTGCTAGGACCGTCTTAGAGCTGAAAAGGTACTTCTTCATTGTGACGCACCATCCTTGGTGTGCACTGGCGGCCGAGCTATCTCAAACGCTGAGACCTCTAGCTTTGCGTCCCCGACTCGCGACGGGTTTGCCCTTTTCAGTTTTCGTATTACCCCGTGCCCATCGGTTCCGGCGCGACCGAGCTTTAGCCCGACTCAGCGGAATCTGGACGTCTGTTCTACAAAAGTTCGGCTAAACGTCCGTTTCTAACTTCGACGGCTGGGCTGCCGATTACGGAAGAAGATGTCGTTCAACCCGGACTTCGAGCAGCAGGAGCTGATCGCCGAGTCGATGCGTCGCTCGGGATTCGCCCTGACCGACCGCGAGCGGCTCGCGGAGCTGATCGTCGGCAGCACGTTCGTGGCGGCCGTCGCGGCGCTGCTGGTGTTTGCGCCTCCACACGCCCTCAGCGTGCTCCCCGCGCTGCTGTGCATCGCACTGCTGGCGGTCGCCGCGCGGGTTGAATTCGACACCCCCTTCGGTTTCACGGTCGCTACGCAGCTGGCCTATGTGCCGCTCGTGTTCGCGCTGCCCGTCTCGCTCGCGCCTCCCGCCGTCGTGCTCGGGCTGGTGCTCGCCGAGCTCCCCGAGGTCCGCCGCGGAAGGACGCGTCCGGCGCGACTGGTGACGAGGCTCGGGAACGCCTGGTTCGCGGTCGGCCCCGCCGCCGTGTTCGCAGTCGCGGGCACGGCGCCGCGCCACGCCGGTCCGCTACTGCTGATCGCGGCGCTCGCCGCCCAGTTCCTGGTCGACCTGGTGATCCCGGCGCTGCGCTACTGGATCTCCCAGGCCGCGTCGGTCCGCGCGCTGCTGCGCAGCAGCTGGGTGTACCTGATCGATCTCTCGCTGTGCGGGGTCGGGCTCGCCGTCGCCGAGGAGGTGCACAGCTCTGGCTACGCACCGCTGGCCGTGCTGCCGCTGCTGGGATTGCTGGCGGTGTTTGCGCGCGAGCGCGAGGCGCGCCTGGACCAGCTGATCGAGCTCAACGATGCCTATCGCGGCACGGCGCTGGTGCTGGGCGACGTGGTCGAGGCCGACGACGGCTACACCGGCGAGCACAGCAAGGGCGTCGTCCGCCTCTGCCTCGACGTGGCCGAGCTGCTCGGCCTGAACGCCGAGCAGCGCCGCAATCTGGAGTTCGGAGCGTTGCTGCACGACGTCGGCAAGATCGCGATCCCGAAGGAGATCATCAACAAGCCCGGCAAGCTCGACGAGCGCGAGTGGACGATCATCAAGACCCACACGATCGAGGGTCAGAAGCTGCTCGACACGGTTGGCGGGTTCATGCACGAGGTCGGGATGATCGTGCGCTCCCACCACGAGCGCTGGGACGGCGGCGGCTATCCCGACGCGCTCGCGGGCGAGCAAATCCCGTTGGAGTCGCGCATCGTCTCCGCCTGCGACACGTGGAACGCAATGCGCACCGACCGCTCGTACCGCAAGGCCCTGTCGTTCGAGGTGGCGGAAACCGAGATGCGGGCGATCGCCGGCTCGCAACTCGACCCGCGCGTGGTCGAAGTGCTGCTGGTCGCGGTCGACGGCGAACGCCGCCTACACCCAGGCCCCGGACCAAGCCGGACCCTGGTCACATCCTGAACGGCGTGGGTGCCCAGCGCCCCTACCGGATCCGTGGGTGCCCAGCGCCCCTACCGGATCCGTGGGTGCCCAGCGCCGCTACCGATCCGTGGGTGCCCACGCCCCTACCGGATCCGTGGGTGCCCAGCGCCGCTACCGATCCGTGGGTGCCCACGCCCCTACCGGATCGTGAAAGAAGTCCCGGTCACGAGCGAGCCACCGAATGTGAGGTAAGTGTTGGGTCCGAACGCCTGGCTGCATGCACTCTGCCAGCAGGCGGAGGCGGTGTAGCGCCCGGTGTCCCAGGCGTTGCGCCGCGGCCAATCGCCGGTGAACGTTCCCGGGCTGCCGTAGAAGCTGCGGTCGTGGTAGCTGAAGTTGACGGTGGGTGTGTAGTAGCACCCGTCGCCGGGCTGGCAGCCGGTACCGCTCGAGATCGCTGGCGTCGAGGACAGGCTGAGAACGGCAGCGGGCTCCCCGAGCGAGACCGCGACGATGGCTCCCGTGGCCGGTGCGAGCACCGCCGTCTTGGGCGTAGCCGACGCGAGCAGGTCGGTCGTGGTAGTCGCGCCCGGCGTGGCCTGGCCGTAGCCAACGGCCGCCGCCGGAGCCGCCGATAGCAGCGCCAGCACCCCGGTAGCGACAAGCCCCGCGATAGCCCGTCTTGTACTCATACCCCACCTCCCGATCCAGTTCCGCTGAGCATCGTCTCCGACAATCTGTCAGGTGGCGGCGCTGATGTGTCGCAGTAGGGCCAGCGCCAGAGTCGGAGATGCCGGCGTTTCCAGGACCAGCCACGCGTGGCCGGCCCGCCGCACGAAGAGACGCTCGAGCAGGCCGGTATCGGCCCCGCCGCCAGCCCTGGCCTCCCCGATCCAGGTTCCGGAGTGCCCTTGCAGCGGCGCCAAGCCGGGGATGCTGCCCACGGGGCGGCCGGGGCGGGCGGGGCCCACGGGGTCGCCGGGGCGGCCGGCATCGACGAGCAGGGTCACGACGCTCACGCTACCGCCCGTTTCGAGGCTCAGTGATGAGCACGCCAGGAAGCGCACCGCGGTTGCTGAGCGGGGCAGCGGGCCAGCAACCACGCGCTCCTGACCGAGTCGGACCCAGGACGAGGTCCGGACCCGCAGGCGGCAACCAGCGGCTGGAGGGTGGCTCGCGCTGACGGTCCGGGTCGGTGCCCCGGCCGTGACGTGGTCGCGCTGGTCCAGCGGCCTCCCACCTGCGCCGAGCGGTGTCAGCTCGACCGGGGAGCCTCCGGAGCCGGCGGCGGGATGGGACTGGATCGTGACCGCTGCCCGCCAGCCCGACGGAAGCTGGCGGCTCGAGATCGGCAGGATCCTCGCGCCGCCGGGCGCCCGCAGGAAGGCCACCCTCCGGTCCACGATCGCGTAGAGCAGCCGGCCGCGCTCGGTGCCGGTCTTCGGCGAGATCACCGCCAGACCCCCGCGCGCGATCAGCGGGCCCTCACCGCTCACGCATTCCGCAGGCACGGGGACGACGGCCTCGCTTGCATCGATGTCGAGCAGCGACACACACCAGCCGGCGTGGCCCGCGCGCAGATCAGGAGTGACCCGCAGGGCATAGCGCTTGCCGAGCAACTCGGCCGGGAGCCGGCCGGCAAGCGGTCGCGAGGCGGTCGCGATCAGGACCGCGGCCGTCGCCGACGCGGCCAGGACGAGCCCACAGGCCGACAGCACCGCGAGCGTGCGCCGGCGCCCCCGCCGCCATCCCGCTCCCGGCGCCCCCGCTCCCAGCGCCCCCGCTCCCGGCGCCCTCGCTCCCAGCGCCCCCGCTCCCGGCGCCCTCGCTCCCAGCGCCCC
>JBOGYJ010000330.1:0-18404 GCA_050696795.1 Solirubrobacteraceae bacterium
CAAAGCCGCCGGCACCGCCACCGCCACCATCACCGCCGGTCGCGCTGTTGCCGGTGAACGCACAATCACTGACCGTCAACGTGCCGGTGGCAGCGTTGTAGATCGCGCCGCCGCCACCATCACCGCCGGTCGCGCCGGCGCCGCCCAAGCCCGAGTCACCCCCATCCGCGCCGATTCCTCCGTCGCCGCCCGCGCCACCGACGCTCTGGGTGGCTTCGGTGGCAGCGCCGCCGCCACCGCCGTCACCGCCAGAGCCACCATTCCCGCCAGAGCCACCATCTCCGCCCGCGCCGCCATCGGAGCCGATCACACTGCTGCCGTAGAAGCTGCAGTCAGACACCGTAAGAGTCCCCTGGTTGGAGATCGCACCCCCGTAAGCGTCAAGACCGGGCTGACCACTATCACCGTCACCACCTCGGGCGCCCACACTGCCAGCCTGGCCAACACCGCCCGCCGCGCCCGGACTGCTACTTGTGGCGCCCTGTGAGCCGTCGCTGCCGTCGCTGCCGTCGCCGCCGTCATCTCCGTCATTGCCGTCAGGTGCAGCGGCCTGCCCATCCTGCACCGTCACACCGTTCAGCGTCAAGCTCGCGCCAGCGTCGACGACGAACACCTGCGTGCGATTGCCATCACCGTCGAACACGACCGTCTGCCCAGTACCGTCAAACGACACCGAGCTACCAGGCACGATGAACGGCTGGGGATCGCCGCCAGCGTCCTCCGCCTCAATCGTGCCCGAACAATCGAAGTAATAGTCGCCACCCGACGAGATCGCGGAACGCACGGCTGCCGCGCTACAGGCAACCGGAAGCGGGCCGGCCGCCGAAGCTCCCGGCAGCGGCCCAGCGGCGTACGCAACGCCAACGGCCAACGCCAGCACGACCGCACCCCAGGAGGCAATCCCAACCCCGTCCTCGCAGCAAAGCATGCGAACGCATCGCATCCACCAGCGCATAAGAGGCGCGAGTCTAACCGCATAAACGCGACACAATGCAAAAACACCGCATGGCAGCGAGCGCTCGGCTCGCCACGGCAGGTCGACACCAACCACCGGTCGAGCTCGGTGCAATCGGGCAAAACCACACCCAATCTCGCCCTCGGCTCAGTTAACTCTCAGCGGAAGCTGTCTCACACGAGCTTCACAGAGAAGGGTCGAGCAACGCGCCCAGACATCCCAGCAGCCGACTGCAACATCGCGCGCCGCGTCACACAAGACCCGAAGGCGCACCTCACGCGAGCAGGCCGGACACGCTGTGAACACAAAGCAAGTCTCAGCCCTGAAGCAATTCAGCGACCTGAGTTTCGCCAGGAGCATGACCGCGTGGCCGGCGGCGGCAGACGGCCGCTCGCTCGACGGGGCGATCTGGTACGGGGCAGCACCCTGCGTCGCTCAGCGTTATGGGTTCGGGCTGGCGCTTCAGTATGGGTGCGCCTGTCCGCTGCCGGGGCAGCGACTCGCCGCCACCATCAGCGCCGAAGGGCCATCTGGGGGCCACTGACCTGGGTCCAGGAGTCCTGCGATGTCCCCTCCAAACTCGATCAACCCTGTGTTTACGGGCATTTACAGGACCTCAAGAGGACTCTTGGGACACCTGAACAAGCCTGATAAGGAAGAGGTCCCAGGTTCGAATCCTGGATCGCCCATTCGCCCCAGACGCCCGCGGTTGCGGCGTTTTGCGTTTGTGGGGACGGTCTGTCGTGGTTGCAGTCGCGCGTACCCGCGGCCGGTCGAGTGCTTCCACAACGGCAGCGAGCTCGGGGCCAAGTACGAGACCGTGGCGTAGCGGTAGCGCGCGGTCGATGCGGCTATAAGCGCGGCGCAGACGCGCACGCCGCCCTCCTTCGCGGGCCGCTTGACCTTGACAGCCAGCAGCGTGCCGCCGAGGGCGTCGCCCTCTGCGCAACCTCCAACGAATTGTTCAACCAGAAGTCCCGCTCACAACACCAACGACGCGAGTCGCTCACGCACAACTCGACCGGAGACCCCAACTTTCACCAACCGGTCAACATGCTGACGGATCTTGGTGGCACTCCGCAACTTACTGGGGTTTGACCGGTTGCGGGGTGTATTGAACACTCAAGAAAGGAGGAGGCTCATGAGGCATTTGCGCTCAGCTTTGCTCTTTGTCGCCCTTGCCGTGGTAGGTGGCATCTCTGCCGTAGATGCGATAGCCGCCACCACGAACGCACCTGTGGTCACCACCAGCGCCGCGACCGCAATCACGTCGACCGGCGCGACCGTGAACGGGACCGTGAACCCGAACGGCGCGGCAACCACCTACGCGTTTGAGTGGGGGTTGACCACCAGCTACGGCAACGCGGCACCGCTACCTCAGGCATCCGCCGGAGCCGGCACCGCGAACGTCCCTGAGTCGCTGCATCTCGGCAAGCTCGCGTCCGGGACCGTGTATCACTTCCGGGTGATCGCATCGAACGCCGGTGGCGGAGCTACCGGCGCAGACGAGACATTCACCACGGCCGGAAGCCCGCCGGCGCCGGCGACTGTGACAACAGGCTCGGCGAGCAGCGTCACGGCCACCTCGGCCGTGCTCAACGGCTCCGTCGTCCCCGGCGCGACGCCGACGACATGCTCGTTCACATATGGGACCAGCACGAGCTACGGCTCGATGACCACCGCGCAGGCGGTGCCCGCCGGGACCGCGTCGGTCGCGGTCACGGCGACGATTGGCGGGCTCGCGTCGGCTACCGGCTTCCACTACCAGCTCGCTTGCACCAGTACCGCTGGTACCGTCAAGGGCGCTGATCAGACTGTTACCACGCTCCCCGCCCCAGGTCGAATTGCGATCGCAGGGCGCAGGCTGTTCGTTTCGCCGACCGGAGTAGTGGGCGTGTTCGTAGCCTGCTTCGGTGGCAGCACCTGCACCGGAACGCTCACGTTGAAGTCGGGAAACACGACGGTCGCGCCTAGCGCTCATTACACCGTCACCAACGAAAAAGAGACCGTCGTATTCTCGAGGCTCACCCGGGCGGCCCTCCTGCAGCTCAGGGCTCGGCACACGCTGAGTGCGACCGTGACGGCAACTGATACCGACGGGTCAAAGTCGGTCATTCCGTTCAGGCTCTACCGCGAGCTGTTCTAAAAGAGCCCTGACATAGCCATGAGCCGGCTGGCATGCCCGCGACACGCGGGCGTGCCAGCTTCCCTCGCCCCGATCGTCGTTTCCGCAAGCGCCGCTGTGCTTGGCTCTCGCGATCGGTCGCAGGATCGCCTTCGTGGCAAAGCACTTGTGACGGACGACCAGCTGCGACGATCGCTTTCCCGGAGGAGGGTGTGCTGCTCGTGTGATCACCTGTTCTTGACAGGATCGGGGTGAGAAGCGCGGGCAGCTTTACGGGACGGGCAGTAGCGTTTCGGCGATGCCTTCGATCGATGCGGATGTCGTCGCGTTCTACACCGGCCGTTTCAGTGAAGATGCCCGCCTGCGCTTGCGTGCTCACGGCATCCTTGAGCGTGTTCGCACCCAGGAGCTGATCGCTCGGTTTCTCCCGCCGTCGCCTGCCGTGGTCCTCGACGTTGGTGGAGGAACGGGCGTACACGCCGGGATCAGCCGGTATGCAACGCTGATGGACATCGGCAGTGATGGTCGCCTGACTGAGGATGTCGAACCGTTTGTCCGTCGTCTTCACGAGAGCGGCGAGTTCAGAGGCGACGCCATCGGTTTCAGCACTGCGTACTTCCACATGCCTGCAGAGCTGCTGCAGGAGGTGATTGATGCCGATCTCAACGACGCCAAGGTGTTTGGGATCGAGGGACCCGCCGGTCCGACACTGCGGGCGCTTGGAACAGTGTGCCTTGAGCAACGTCTTGAAGCTGCCGTCCGCGCGGCCAGGATAGTCGAGCGCGATCCGCAAATGCTGGCAGCCAGCGGACACCTGCTCGCGGTGGGCCGAAGCACAGTTGACGCCGCCTGACCCGCACACCCGTCAGAACCGCTCGCCGCGTTCTAACGCGAATGACCTGCCAAAGTCTCCATCTCCGCCCAAGTTACCTGTACGCGATCAGCGATGTAGATCACCTTGACTACGGCAGACTTCGTGGCGTTCGCCCCGAGGATTGGCTCGATTTGCTGACCAACCTACCGGCGGTTACGACACAACCTTTCTCGCAGTTCGCCCGCTATGTCGCCAGCATCGGGCGACCAGATCTCGCACGCGCCGCCCAAATCAGGGCGGAGAGGCAACGAACCTCGGAAGTGCCTAGGCGTTCACCGGAACGACTGCGTCGGTGCTTTGGGAATGGTCGGTCGGGTACGGGTACCGACCGGCACGCTCGCTCTTATGGCTCGCTCTCGCCGTAGCACTTGGCATGGGCCTACTTAAGGTGAACAGCAATTTTCTCGTGCGCCAATCTCCGTCGGATGGCTTGGGAATCCGCGGCGTGCAGACTTGGGCCCAGGCGACACTACTGTCCATCGACAACCTCTTGCCGTTCGCTGGTCTCGACTCGAGTTGGGGGACGGCGCGTGCCTGCTCGATCCGCCGGCCGCGTGAGACCCATTGGACGATCCCGACCGTGCGGCCACTGTGATGCCCGTTGGCGGCGGTGCCGAGGTACAGCCGCCGGATCGAGTCGGTCTGGACACGGCTGACACCGGGTGGGGCGAACTCGCTCCAGGCACGGCGGATCGCTCGCGAGCTCTGATCCTCGGCGCCCACGCCCTCCGGGATCTGGGAGAGGTGGTTCGCCAGCCACGTCAGCAGGTCGACGCCGGAGGTCATGAGAGCGGCGTATGCGGCGGTCTTCGGCGGCGCCGGCAGAATGTGGCGCTCGAGATCTGCCAGCCAGCCGCGGATCCACTTGAGAACGACGACTTCGCTTGGCCCACCGTGACGGCGTTCTCAATCTCGCTGCGAGCACGCGACTGACCTATCGGCTGCTGTACGCGAAGCACCTCACGCCCTATCTCGGCTCCCACCCGTTGCGGGACATCAGCGTTGATGTCGTCGCTCGCTGGCAGGCCGAGCGGCTGCGCGACGGCGCAGGTCCGACGTCGGTCCGCAAATCGCTGGTGCTGTTGAGCGGCATCCTCCAGGCCGCCGTTCAAGCCGAGCACCTGAACATCAACCCCGCTCGGGCGGTCCGCAAGGCCCGCTGCCGCACAAGGACGAGGTCCGCCCGCTAGCACAGGCGGCAGGGCGACGCGTAATCGCCGCCGGCTCAACCAGCCGGTCCGGCTAGGCTAGGTACTGGTGCTGGTGCTGGTGCTGGAGGTGATCCCGTGGCGAGCCAACACGTGCTATGGTGGGCATGTCCCACCTTCCCACTCGTGAGGATCGAGATGCCAGCTCTCAAGACCGTCGATGACAAGGGCCGTGTGACCCTGGGCCGTGAGTTCGCGGGACGAACCGTGCAGGTCGATCGGGCCGGCGATGACCTCGTGATCAGGTTCCGGCGTGTGGTGCCCGACCGCGAAGCGTGGCTGTGGGAGAACGAGACGGCCAAGAGCATGGTCGACCGCGGTCTGGCGCAGGCGCGCGCCGGCGAGCTTGGCGACGGGCCAGACCTGACCGCGGCCTTCGCCTTGGCTGACGACCTGCCTGGCTAGCGGTGAGCTTCCAGCTGCGCTGGACCTCGGAGGCCGCCACCACCTTCAGCCACCTTCAACAGGCGGCCGAGCAGTCTTCCCGGTCCCGCGCTGACCCGGCTTCCAAGGCGAAGGGGAGGTCCCGGACCAAGTCCTCCAAGCAGGAGGGTCTGTTCAAGCAGGTTGCCAAGGCCGTCCAGTTCCTGCAAGAGAACCCCAGGCATCCGGGCCTGCGGACGCACGAGTACACGACACTGGAACATCCCTACGAACCCAACGGCAAGGTGTTCGAGGCATACGCGCAGAACCGCACGCCGGGCGCCTACCGCATCTTCTGGTGCTACGGGCCAGAGAAGGGGCAGATCACGGTCATAGCCATCACGCCGCATCCGTGAGGGGAGGTGTGTGAGTGTGAGCAGCGACTCCACCGCCGGCCTGCAATCCCGGGGCCGTCACCGGCCGTCCTCGGCCGCCGATACACGCTCGAGATGGGCGATGGACTCCTCGTTCTCGAACACGGCCCTGTCGGACCCGCGGATCATGTCGGAAAGACGCTCTCGCTCCGCGCGATCGACTCGCCGTCTGGATCAGCGTCGAGGGGCCATCCAGGGGCCATCGGCCTGGGTCCGCGTGCCCTGCGGCGTCCTCCCAAACTCGACCGACTCGGATTCCATAGTGAAGGTCTGGTCCGCGGCTGTCAATGGCGCGACGGTGCGTACCGCGACGCATGTCTCTACGCCACTACTCGCCTGGACATTCGCGGCAGCTAACTGGCGTCCGCATCGCAACGATGATCGAGATCGAGCGGGCTGTGCAATCGCGCAGCCCGGGTGTTGCTGACCGCATTGGGCGTGGCGTCTCCGCGGGGACGTGACGGTGAAACAGATTTGGGACCGCCTGGTCCAAGCCGTCGCGGCTATTCAATGAGTGGCATAGCGATCGCCGGGACCGAGGATTGTCTCCCCGGCGGTCGCGGTGAGACGGCCATGTCGGGGCGCGCCCGTGCGCCTATACGTACAGCAGCGCTACGCCGCCGAGCACGGCCAGGATCCCGAGTTGCTGGACGCCAACTAGGCGCTCGCCCAGCAGTCGATAGGCCAGCGGTACTGTCACAGCCGGGTACAGCGATCCGAGCACCGAGACGATCGCTAATTGGTCATGGAGGGTGGCGAACGCGTACAGCGTCGTGGCGAGGAATCCGAGGATCGCCTGGGCAAGGATCCTGCTGGCCGTTCGCGGCTGCAGCGCCCGACGCAATGACGGCTGCCGGATGCTGAACACGACGCTCAGCACAACCGCGGGAACCGCACGACAGATGAAGATCGCCCACGCAACGCCATGACCTCATGACAGGCCGCCTCTTCGCTCCGCAGGCATCTACCGCCGGCGCAGCGCCTCTACTTTTCGAGCCGCGCCTCGGTGATGAGCGGTTCGAAGAGCTCGATCGGATTGCCGGATGGATCCTCGACCAGGATCTGCTTGACGCCAACCCCGACGACGATGTCGTTGCGGAAGCGCGCGCCGGCTCCGCGCAACCGCTCGACCACCGCCTCGAGGTCCTCCACCTCGAGCTGGAAGCGGTTCCAGCCGCCGGGCTCGGGAGCGGTTCCATCCGGCATCGCCTGGCCGCCACCCGGGCCTCCACCCGGTGCACTGAGCACCAGCCGTAGATCGCCGCGTGAGATCATCGCGAAACTCGGCGCGGGATGCATCACCTCGACGAAGCCGAGCTCCCTGCAGTAGAAGTCAATCGCAGCGTCAACATCGTCGACGATGTAGCGCACGCTCACTTTGGCCATGGCGCTCCCTAGCGTTGGGTAACTACAACTTAGGCGCGGCGCGATGGCGCGTCAACGTTTCAGTGACAGCCAAGGCGCGGGCGGGCGCAATGTCTGCCTGCTATTTTCCCAATCCGCTTGTGTAAACAGCTCGGACAGGAGCATCAATGGCGTATGTGATTGCGGAGCCCTGCATCGGCACCAAGGACAACTCGTGCGTCGAGGTGTGCCCCGTCGACTGCATCCACCCGACCCCCGATGAGGCCGATTACGCTCAGTTCGAGCAGTTGTTCATCGACCCCGACGAGTGCATCGACTGCGACGCCTGTGTGGAGGCTTGTCCGGTGGACGCGATCTTCGCCGAGGACCAGCTTCCGGCCGAGTGGCGGCACTACGCGCAGATCAACGCGGATCACTACAAGCCGTGAGCTTGTCGCGCCACCCGTGGTTTTCCTAATCGCGTTGTGCGAAGCTTGTAAAGATGGATGTTCCTGTACGGCCAGGCGACGCGCTCTCACAGCCGACACGTGCGAAGGTCTTCGGGCTGCTCGGTGACCTGCATCGCCCTGCCTCCACCGACGAGCTCGCCGTCGAGTTGGGGATGCACCCCAACGGCGTGCGCCTGCACCTCGAGCGCCTGCTTGACGAGGGTCTCGTAGAGCGTCGGCGGGAACGGCAGGCCCGTGGCCGCCCACGCGACAGTTGGGCGATCAGTCCGGATGCGCAGCCCGGTGGCGATCCACCCACCGGCTACGCGTCGCTGTCACGCTGGCTCGTCCAGGCGCTGGTCACGAGCGGCGCCCGCGTCGACGACATGGAGGAGACCGGTCGACTGATCGGGCGCGGTCTTGCTTCGGACCATCCCGGTGCCAAGGATGAGCAGATGCTGTTCGACACGCTCACCACCCTGGGCTTCCAGCCCGAGCGCCAAGCGATCGCCAGCCAACGGGTCACCTACCGGCTGCGCAACTGCCCATATCGCCAAGCCGTGCATGAGCGCCAGCCGCTTGTCTGTGCGCTGCATCGCGGACTCACCAGCGGACTCGTCGAGGGGATGGATACCGGCACGGTCTCCGGATTCGAGGCCAAGGATCCAGATCTGGCGGGCTGCATAGTCCGCGTCAGCGGACTGGTCGAGGGCCAGGGCCGGGGCAAGCCAGAGGACCGCTGATGAAGCGCAGCGAGGCGCTGGCGATCCTGTCTCGCGATCACCACCACGCCCTGGTGGTCGCCCAGAAGCTGAACCGCGCCGATGGTGAAACCGCTGATGCCGCCCGCAGCCGCTTCCTCGAATACTGGGACGCGGAGGGACGCCGCCATTTCCAACTCGAGGAGGAGCTCCTGCTGCCGGCGTTCGCTGCGCATGGTGACGCCCGCCATCCCTTGGTGCTGCGAGTGCTTGGTGACCATGTCGCGATCCGCTGCAAGGCTGCGCGGCTCGCGTCGAGTGCCGAACCGGACACCGAGGCGCTGCGCGAGCTCGGAGTCGAGCTGGCTGCCCACGTGCGCCTCGAGGAGCGCGAGCTGTTCCCCTTGATCGAGGACGCGATGCCCGCCGACGAGCTGCTCCAGCTAGCCCAGGTGCTCGAGCGGGGGTGACCCGCGGCTGCGGCCTTTCCACGTGCCGATACACCTTTTCCACAAGCCTCTTGGACAAAGGGCGGAGACGGGCTAGACTCTTTCTTACAGTCCGCTTGTAGCAACCGCATTGGAAGGTGCCGTGATGACTCTCGAAGCTGCTGCGATCACTCCCGCGACCGACGTGGCCGTCCAGCTGGTGGAACCGTCTTGCGGAACGGTCGAGGCGCCTGCCGATGCCACCTATGGCTGGGAGATGTTCGTCGCGTTCGTCGCGGCGGTCCTGGGTCTCTCGATCGCGGTCGCCGTGCTGGCGCTCGTCGGATCCTGGTGGATGCTCGGCATTGCGGTGCTCGCTCAGCTCTCCGTCACCGTGATGATGATAAGGCTGGTGTTCGGCGCGTTCGGCTCCGAGGATCACGCCTATCCCGACGGGCGTCGGGCCGAGGCTGTGTCGCGCGCAGCGCTCGCGGTCTAGAGCGGTCCAGCCCTCTCGCCCAAGCCCGGAGTGACGCCGCCCCGAACGCATGGTCGGGGCGGCGGGCCCGGCCCGCGCGAAACCCGGCGGCCGGCGGCTCCAGCCGACAGTCCGCCACGAGGTCTGATATCTAGAGCCCGTGACCACGCGACCAGCGAGCCTGCGGACCACGCGACCAGCGAGCCTGCGCAGCGATCCAGCGGTAACGAGCGAGCCGCTCGGCGCGGTGCGCCTGGGCGTGCTCGCCTTTGGCGACTCGATCACCAATGGGGGCGGCGAGCTGCAGTGGGGCGTTGCCCTCCAGTCCTGGGCGATGTGGACGGCGCGTGCACTCGGCGTTCCGTACAACCCCTACGCGGCCGACGGCGCCACCGCCGAGGACGTGGTCGCGCGCCAGATCCCGCTGTTCGAGCGCACCGTCGCCGATCCATACTCGCGCTACACGCTCGGCTGCCTCTACATCGGAACCAACGACGTGCGGCGGCCCGGCTTCGACCCAGGTCGCTTCGAGGAGCTGCACAGCCAGGCGCTGTCATTCCTCGAGCAGCGCTGCGACCTGCTGCTCACGCTGACGATCCCGCTCGACATGGGGCGGCCGCGCAACGCCGAGCTGATCGAGCAGACAAATCTCGCGATAGAACGCTCCGCTGCGGACCGCGGCGCGCTCGTGCTCGATCTCCGGGCCTTCGGCGGCCGCCGGCTGATGATGGCCGACCACGTCCATCCGACCGCTCTGGGACAGGTGACGCTCGCGCAGCTCGCGCTCGAGCTGCTTGCGACCGAGGGGCTGCCGACGCGCGTCCGCGTCGCGGACCTGATCGCGTACGAGACCACGCCATGGGGCAGGTTTCGCGGCGATCTGACCTACGCCTACCGCCATCTCAAGCAGGACCTGCGGCTGTTCATCGCCGCGCGCTGGCAGCAATAGCCACCAGCTCGAGCCTCGACGCCGTCTCCGGCGCACAAGCGACACCACTCAGTCCGCGAGCCGCGCCGCGGTCGCCGTCGCGTCCCGTAGCCGCGCTGCCAGCGCCGGCGTGAGCGCTCCGGCCGGCACCTGCCAGCGCCAATTCCCGCCCTGTCGTCCGGGGTAGTTCGTGCGGGCCTCCGACCCCAGCCCGAGCACGTCCTGGGCCTGGAAGATGGCGACCGCCGCACGTGAGGCGAGGCACAGCCGCACCATCCGCCACCACGGTTCGGGCTCGTTGATCCCGGCCGCCGAGCACGCGCGATCGAAGCGGCCCCGCACCCCCGCCGGAGCGCTGGCGTACCAGCCCGCCGCGGTGTCGTGGTCGTGCGTGCCGGTGTACACGACCCGCCGCGCCCGGTGGTTCACCGGCGCGTGCGGGCTGAAACGATCGGCGCCGGGTCCGAAGCCGAACTGCAGCACGAGCATCCCAGGCAGCCCGAGCTGATCGCGCAACGCCTCGACCGCCGCGGTGATCACGCCGAGGTCCTCCACGACCACAGGCAGGTCATCTCCCAACGCCGACCGGAACGCGTCGAACAGCGCGATTCCGGGCCCCCGCCGCCAGCGCCCTGATCGCGCATCCGGTGCGCCCACCGGCACCGCCCAGTAGGAAACGAATGCGCGAAAGTGATCGAGCCGGGCCGAGTCGAACAGCGCGACGTTGCGCCGCAGCCGTTGCACCCACCAGCTGTATCCCTGCTCGCGCAGCGCGCGCCAGTCGTAAACCGGATTCCCCCACAGCTGCCCGAGCGAGCTGAACGCGTCAGGGGGAGCCCCGCCGACGCACTGGTCGTTGAACAATTCAGGTCGGGCGCGGTGGTCGACGCTCCCGGGGGCTACGTAGATCGCGATATCGCCCATCACCCGTACGCCACGCTCGGTGGCGTACGTACGGAGCGCGCGCCACTCGCGATCGAAGCGCACCTGATCGGCGATCAGCTCACGCTTCGAGCCGGCTGCCAGCCGCGCCCAGTCCTCGATCCAGTAGGCCTCGCGCTCGCGAAAATCGAGCATCTCAGCGCCTGAGACCCGCGCCCGCGGGGCCGAGAGCAGGCCGCGCCAGCCGGCAAACGCGGACGCCGCCCGGTACGGGGAGCGGTACCGATCCGGTGGCGAGACCGGTAATACCTGCCACCACGATTGCCCCGCCGCGACAAGCCAGTCGACGAAGTGGTACGCCTCCCTGCCGAGCCTTCCACCCGGCAGTGAGCTGATGTGCAGCAGGACGCCGCTTCTGCGTTGTGAGATGTTCACGGCATTGGTGTTTTACCCGTTCGACAGGAGGGTTTACTACAGAGCTATGGCCTCCAAGCCGCCGGACCGGATAGTCATCCAGTACCCCCAGCCGACGATCGACGTTGGCCGCTATGCGGTCAAGCGCTGCGTCGGCGACACGCTGCACGTCTCAGTAGACATCTTTCGCGATGGCCACGACCTGCTGGGCGCCGCGGCGCGTTACCGGCGCAAAGGGGGCGGCAAGGCCGGTGGCTGGCGCGAGTCCTCGCTGCAGCGCATCGACGCGCAGATGGACGGCGTGCGCTGGGCCGGTGAGTGCGAGCTCGATGCAGTCGGCGATTGGGAGTACACGATCCACGCCTGGGTCGAGAGCTTCGGCACCTGGCGCGATGAGCTGCGGCGCAAGCTCGGCGGAGGACAGACGGAGCTCGCCGGCGAGCTCTCGGAGGGCCGACTGCTGCTCGAGCGGGTGCTCGAGCGGGCCGCGAGCGAACCAGACGCGGCCGCAGCCGGCGCGATCCACGCGGCGCTCGACGAGCTCGACTCCGATCCGTGGGAGGCGCTTGGCGACGAGCTGTACGCGATCGTCTCCCGGCACGAGCCGCGTGTCGGGCTGACCACGCTGGGGCCGCTGCCGGTCCGGGTAGACCGGCAGCGGGCGCGATTCGGCTCCTGGTACGAGCTGTTCCCGCGCTCGTGGGGCGGCTTCAAGGGCGTCCAGCAGCAGCTTCCTCGGTTGGCGGAGCTCGGCTTCGATGTGCTCTACCTGCCGCCGATCCACCCGATCGGTCACACCAACCGCAAGGGCCGGGACAACGCCCTCGAGGCGGCGCCGGGCGACCCTGGGTCACCCTGGTCGATCGGCGACGAGCATGGCGGGCACGACGCGATCCATCCGGAGCTTGGCAGCGAGCAGGAGTTCCGCCGCCTGACCAGCGCCGCCGCCGAGCTGGGCATCGATGTCGCGCTCGATTTCGCGATCAACTGCTCGCCCGACCATCCCTGGCTGAAAGCTCACCCCGAGTGGTTTCACCATCGGCCCGACGGCACCCTGAAGTACGCCGAGAACCCGCCCAAGCGCTACCAGGACATCTACAACGTCAACTGGGATTGCGAGGACTGGCGCGGCCTCTGGGACGCGCTGCTCGAGGTCGTCCTGCACTGGGTCGAGTGCGGCGTGAAGGTCTTCCGCGTCGACAACCCGCACACCAAGCCGGCGCCGTTCTGGGAGTGGCTGATCGCCGAGGTGCGCAGGCGCGACCAGGACACGCTGTTCCTGGCGGAGGCGTTCACCCGCCGCCCGCTGATGCGCCATCTCGCCAAGATCGGCTTCAGTCAGTCCTACACCTACTTCACCTGGAAGAACTCGCGGTACGAGCTGACCGAGTACGTCTCGGAGCTCGCCTACAGCGACCAGCACGAGTACTTCCGTCCGAACTTCTTCGCCAACACGCCGGACATCCTGCACGAGTACCTGCAGGAGGGCGGTCGTCCGGCGTTCGAGGCGCGGCTCGTGCTGGCCGCGACACTCAGCCCGAGCTACGGCATCTACTCCGGCTTCGAGAACTTCGAGAACGTGCCGGTCGCGCCCGGATCGGAGGAGTATCTGCACTCCGAGAAGTACGAGATCTGGGAGCGCGCGCTGGACGGGCCGCTGCTGCCGCTGGTGCAGCGCGTCAACCAGGCACGGCGCGCGAACCCGGCGCTCCAACACCTGCAGAACGTGACCTTCCTGGAGACCGCCAACGAGGCGCTGATCGCCTTCGCCAAGCACTGGGAATCCAACACGGTGATCACCGTCGTCAACATCGACCCGCACAACATCCAGGAGGGCCTGGTGGTGATTGCCGCGCACCTCGACCTGCCGCCCGTCTTCGCTGTGCACGACCTGCTTGGCGACGGTCGCTACGAGTGGCGTCTGGGTGGCAATTACGTCAAGCTGGCGCCTGGTCGCGCGCACCTCGTCCGCGTCGAGTCGAGCTGACGGTGCACGACGGCGCCGCACCCGATCAGCCCATGGCCACCTCCAGCCAACCACCCCCGCCTCCACCGCCCGAACCGCAGGAGCCGACCGCCGCCGAGACCGCCGCCGGGCCGACTCCGGGGTTCGCGCAGACCAGTCAGTGGTTCGAGGCCAACCCCCTGTGGTTCAAGCAGGCCGTCTTCTACGAGATTCACATCCGCGGCTTCTACGACGGCAATGGCGACGGCTCCGGCGACTTCCCGGGGCTGACGGAGAAGCTCGACTACCTGCAGTGGCTCGGCATCGACTGCATCTGGCTGCTGCCCTTCTACGCCTCGCCGCTGCGCGACGGCGGCTACGACATCTCCGACTTCTACGCGGTGCATCCGGACTACGGCACGGTCGAGGACGTCAAGCATCTGATCGACGCCGCCCACGCACGCCAGATCCGCGTGATCGCCGACCTGGTCATGAACCACACCTCCTCCGACCACCCCTGGTTCCAGGCGTCCCGCTCGAGCCCTGAGGACCCCCAGCGCGACTGGTATGTGTGGTCTGACACGCAGGAGCGCTACCAGGACGCGCGCATCATCTTCGTCGACACGGAGGCCTCCAACTGGACCTGGGACCCGGTCGCCGGCCAGTACTACTGGCACCGCTTCTTCTCGCATCAGCCCGACCTCAACTACGACAACCCCGAGGTCCAGGCGGCGATGCTCGACGTGCTGCGCTTCTGGCTCGAGGTGGGACTCGACGGCTTCCGGCTGGATGCCGTGCCCTACCTGTTCGAGCGCGAGGGCACCAATTGCGAGAACCTGCCCGAGACCCACGCCTTCCTCAAGCGGGTCCGGCATGAGATCGAGACCCACTATCCCGACCGCGTGCTGCTGGCCGAGGCCAACCAGTGGCCGGAGGACGTCGTGGAGTACTTCGGCGACGGCGACGAGTGCCACATGGCGTTCCACTTCCCGGTGATGCCGCGGCTGTTCATGGCCGTGCGGCGCGAGCAGGCGACGCCGGTCTACGAGATCCTCGACCGCACGCCGGCGATCCCCGACCGGGCGCAGTGGGGGCTGTTCCTGCGCAACCACGACGAGCTGACGCTCGAGATGGTCACCGACGAGGAGCGGGACTACATGTACGAGGAGTACGCCAAGGACCCGCGCATGAAGCTCAATCTCGGCATCCGCCGACGGCTGGCGCCGCTGCTCGACAACGGCCGTGACGAGATCGAGCTGATGACCGCGATCCTGTTCGCGCTGCCGGGCTCGCCGGTTCTCTACTACGGTGATGAGATCGCGATGGGCGACAACGTCTTCCTCGGTGACCGCGATGGCGTGCGCACGCCGATGCAGTGGAGCGTGGACCGCAACGGCGGCTTCAGCCGCGCCGACTTCGCGCAGCTCTACTCGCCGCCGCTGATGGACCCGGTCTACGGCTACCAGGCCGTCAACGTCGAGGCCGGCCTGCGCACACCGACCTCGCTGCTGCGCTGGATGCATCGCTTCATCGACCTGCGCAAGCAGCACCCGGTGTTCGGCTTCGGCAGCTACGAACCGATCCATACGTCGAATCCGCGCATCTTCGCGCTGCTCCGCGCATTCCAGGAGGACATCGTGCTGTGCGTCCACAACCTGGCGCGCTCGGCCCAGGCGGTGCAGCTCGATCTGACGCGGCACCGGGGCATGTACCCGGTGGAAATGTTCGGCGACTCGCGCTTTCCTCAGATCGGAGAGCTACCGTACCTGCTCACCTTCCAGCCACGGGGCTACTACTGGTTCTCCCTGGTCGACGAGCGAAAGGACCCTTCCGATGGCTGAGCCGCCGGACACCGAGCCCGGACCGATTGCGCAGCGCCTGGACACCGAGAGGCTGCGCGGTTGGCTGCGTGAGCAGCGTTGGTTCGCCGCCAAGAGCCAGACGCTGGCCGGCCTCGATGTGGTCGAGGAGGCGGCGATCGACGACGAGCTCGCGCTGGCGATGGTGCAGGTGCACTTCGCCACCGGCTCGCACGAGCTCTACCAGCTGGTCGTCGATCGCAGCGGTGACGGTCTCGATGTGCTCGCGCAGGGCCGGCACGCCCATCACCTGCTCGCGGCGATCGACCAGGCGCGTGAGATCGACGGCCGCCACGGCCGCTTCCTCTTCCGTAACGTCGAGCAGACCGAGGGCGACGGCCAGACACGTATCGATCCGGCGGGCGAAGCGGTGCGCCCGATGGGCGCCGAGCAGTCCAACAGCTCGGTGGTGTTCGGCGACCGGCTCGTGCTGAAGCTGTTCCGCAAGCTCGAGCCTGGGATCAATCCCGAGCTCGAGATGCTGCGCTTCCTGACCGCGCACGAGTATCCGAACATAGCGCCGCTGCACGGCTGGTATGAGTACGAGGGCGGCACGCTGGCCGCCACGCTCGCGGTCGCGCAGCGATTCATCGTCGGCGGGACCGACGGCTGGGAGCTGGCGCTCGAGGAGATCCCGACGGCGCCCGACACCTTTCTCGAGCGGCTCGCGGCGCTCGGCAGCGCGACCGCCCGGCTGCACTCGGCGCTCGCCGCCGATGCCGGCGACCCGGCGTTCTCCCCGCAGGATCCGAGCAGTGAATTCCTCAACCTGCTCAAGGCCACGCTCGACGATCAGCTCGAGCGCGTCTTCGGACACCTGCCCGACGATCCGAACGTCGCGCCGATCGCAGGCCTCGAGCAGGAGCTGCGCGAGCGCATCACGCTGCCCTCGCAAGGGCCGATCGGCGGCAAGAGCATCCGCATCCACGGTGACTACCACCTCGGTCAGACCCTCTACACCCAGAGCGACTGGACGCTGTTGGACTTCGAGGGCGAGCCGGCGCGGCCGCTCAGCGCACGCCGCCAGAAGCGTGTGCCGCTGCGCGACATCGCCAGCATGCTGCGCTCCTTCTCCTACGCGACCTGGGCGGTGAAGCTGCAGCGCGGGCTCGAGGCCCCCGGCGACTTCGAGGAGCGTGCACGCGACAGGTTCCTCGAGGCGTACTTCAGCGGCGTCGACCCGGCGCTGCTGCCGACCGGCCAGGCGCAGGTCTCGAGTCTGTTGAAGACGTTCGAGATGGAGAAGGTTCTCTACGAGCTCCAGTACGAACTCGACAACCGACCCGGCTGGGTCCCGATCCCCGTCGCCGGCATCCTGCGCATCGTGGAATCCGGGTGACGAGCCGCGAGCGCGGGTAGGCCCAGAGCGATGACTCCAAGGACCAAGGGCCTGCGCGATGCCGAGCTCGAAGCGCTGGCGCGCCGCGAGCACCCGAGCCCGCACTCGGTGCTCGGCGCCCATCCCAAGCGCAGCGGCGTGGTGATCCGAGCACTGAGGCCAGGTGCGACCGCGGTCACCGCGCTGCTCGACGGCGGCGTGCCCGACGGCGAGGATCGTCTCGAGCTCAGACAGGTGCACCCGGTCGGACTCTTCGAGGCGACCGTCAAGGGCGCGAAGCTGCCGCTGGGCTACCGCGTCCAGGCAACCTACGACGAGCACGCGACGCACCCGCAGGTCGACCCGTATGTGTTCCTGCCGACGCTCGGCGAGCTCGATCTCCACCTGATCGGCGAGGGACGCCACGAGCGCATCTACGAGCTGCTGGGCGCGCACCTGCGCGTGCACCAGGATGTCGCCGGAACCGCCTTCGCCGTCTGGGCGCCGGGCGCCCGCAGCGTCAGCGTCGTCGGCGACTTCAACTTCTGGAACGGGCTGGCGCATCCGATGCGCGCGCTCGGCTCGAGCGGCATCTGGGAGCTGTTCATCCCCGACGTGCACGCGGGCAGCCGCTACAAGTTCGAGATCCTCACCCCCACCGGCGAGCTGCGGCTGAAGGCCGACCCCTACGCCCAGGAGACGGAGATGCCGCCGCAGACCGCGTCGGTCATCACCCGTTCAAGCCACGACTGGAGTGCCGCGGAGCAGGAGTGGCAGGAGCGCCGTGTGCACGGGACCCCGCTGGCGCAGCCGGTCTCGATCTACGAGGTGCACCTCGGCTCCTGGCGGCACCCCGAGGGCGGCACCCCGGCCTCATACGTCGAGCTGGCCGACGAGCTCTCCGCCTACGCGCTCGACATGGGCTTCACGCACGTCGAGCTGCTGCCGGTGATGGCGCACCCGTTCGCCGGCTCCTGGGGCTACCAGGTGACCGGCTATTACGCGCCCACGCCGCGCTACGGCTCGCCCGACGATTTGCGCACGTTCGTGCAGACGCTGCACCAGCGCGGGATCGGCGTGATCCTCGATTGGGTGCCGGCGCACTTCCCGCGCGACGACTGGGCGCTCGCGCGCTTCGACGGCACCGCCCTCTACGAGCACGCCGACCCGCGCCGGGGCGCGCATCCCGACTGGGGCACGCTGGTCTTCAACTTCGGCCGCCACGAGGTGCGCAACTTCCTCACCGCCAACGCGCTCTACTGGCTGCGTGACTTCCATGTCGACGGCCTGCGCGTCGATGCCGTCGCCTCGATGCTGTACCTGGACTACTCGCGCAAGGCCGGCGAGTGGATCCCCAACCAGTTCGGCGGGCGCGAGGACCTCGAGGCGGTCTCCTTCCTCAAGGAGCTCAACGAGATGATCTACGCCCGCGAGTCCGGCGTGATCTCCGCCGCCGAGGAGTCGACCGCCTGGCCCGGCGTCTCGCGCCCGACCTACCTGGGCGGCCTCGGCTTCGGCTTCAAGTGGAACATGGGCTGGATGCACGACACGCTGCGCTACATGCAGCAGGACCCGGTCTACCGCCGCTACCACCACAACGAGCTGACCTTCAGCTTCGTCTACGCCTTCACCGAGAACTTCATCCTGCCGCTGTCCCACGACGAGGTCGTGCACGGCAAGGGCTCGCTCTACGAGAAGA
>JBOGYJ010000331.1:0-10020 GCA_050696795.1 Solirubrobacteraceae bacterium
TTCTCATAGCTGGCGAGCGTGCTCTCGCCGGCCTCGCGCCCGAAGTCGATGATCTTCTCGTTGAGCTTGCGCAGACGCTCGGCCAGGAGCTCGACCGCAGCGGCGTCGATGGTCACACGTGGCCTGCTTGAGGCCGCACCCGCCCCGGTCGCGCCGGCGCTCTTGGCGCTGGTCGATTTGGTCGCTGCGGGCTTGGCCGCGGCAGCCTTCTTTGTGGCCGGCTTGGTCGCTGCGCGCTTGGCCGCGGGCTTGGCGGCGGCCGACTTCGCGGCGGCGCCCTTGCCAGCCGCCGGCTTGGCAGCCGCCTTCGCCGTGGCCGCAGTTGACTTGACCGCAGCCGACTTGGCCGCCGCGGGCTTCGCGGGGGTGGTCTTCGCGGGCGTGCGCTTGGCCGCCGTCGGTTTGCGTGTACTGGTTCCGGCTGTACGAGCCTGCGGCATCTTTACTCCTTTGGATACATGAAGCTTTAGCGGGTTGGCTGAGGCAGGCTGACGGGCGTGCGCCCGGGACCCTACACACCTGTGTCAGACCGCGAACCATTCCCGGCCGATCAGGGCGCCCACGTCAGCCTTCCAAGACGGTGAGCGTGCGGTGAGAACCACACGGCGTCGAGGGTAGCGCCGTTCGAGACCGCAAATACGACACAGCCGACGCGATCCTCGCCGGCCGTGATGTAGCGGTCGAAGTCATCGAGCGGGGTCCTGCAGATGCCGCGGGTCGCAAGCACCGCGGTAACGACCCCACTGGAGACGCCGATCCTGATGTCTCCGGTCGCTGAGCTGTCATAGAGGCTGGGTCCGGAGCTGCGGATCTGCATGATCACGCCGACCGCTCGCGTCCGCGGCGGGAGCTCGGCACCGGAGGCCCTGAGTGGGTCGATGACCCGCCGCAGCGTGACCGCCAACCGCGCCCCGGAAGCATCGACGTGCTGCGTGGCTCCGACCTGCGCCAGCGCCCCCTGCCTGAGTGAGGCCGGCGCCCGCGCGCTGAGCTGCGCGCCGCCTGGGGTCTCACCCTCGATCGGCGTCAGCCTGCGCGGCACACCGCCACCGCCGGCCTCGTGCGCGGTGCGAGCAGCACCGCCGCAGCCGCCCAGGCCCGCGGCCAGCACCATCGCCACCGCGACCGCCGGCGGCGCTCTGTTCAGCGTCCGATGCATGGCGAGCAGCGTAAAGCCGTCACGAACCACTAGTTTCCGCGTCATGTTCGAAATCCGCACCCGCGCAAGCGACAGCCGCGCCCGCACCGGCACGCTGCGCCTTGCTCACGGCGACGTGCAGACGCCTGCGTTCGTCCCGCTCGCCACGCGGGGCGCGGTCAAGATCCTCGAGCCGCGCGACGTCGAGGCGCTCGGGTACGAGATGGTGCTGGGTAACACCTTCCACCTCTTCCTCTCCCCCGGTCCCGAGCTGATCGATGCCTACGGCGGGCTCGGCGCCTTCATGCGCTGGCCGCGCCCGATCATCACCGACTCCGGTGGCTTTCAGGTCTTCTCGATGGGCCACGGCGGTGTCGCCGACGAGATCAAGGCCCGCCCATCCCGCGGCCGCAGCGGCAGCTCGGGCGGCTCGGGCGGCTCCGGCGGTGCGATCCTGGAGATCGCCGAGGAGGGCGTGCGCTTCCGCTCCTACATCGACGGCGCCGAGCGTTTCATGGCGCCGGAGACGTCGATGGCGGTGCAGGCCGCGCTGCACTCCGACATCGCCCTGGTGCTCGACGAGTGCACCCCGTTTCACGTGACGCGCGACTACACGGCCCGTTCGACCGAGCGCACCCACCGCTGGCTCGAGCGCTGCCTCGACTGGCACGACCACAACGGGCCGCGCGATCAAATCGTCTACGGCATCGTGCAGGGCGGCGTCGAGCAGGATCTGCGGATCCAGTCGACCGAGACCGTCGCCGCCAGCCGCTGCGGAGGGATCGCGATCGGAGGCTCACTGGGCCAGGACAAGCCACAGATGCACCAGGTGGTCGACTGGACCACGATCGCGCTCGAGCGCGTCACGCCGGACCGCCCGCGGCATCTGCTCGGCATCGGCGACATCGACGACCTGCTGGTCGGCGTGGGCCTGGGCATCGACACCTTCGATTGCGCGATGCCGACCCGGCTGGCACGGCATGGAGTCGCGATCGTGCCCGATCCCAATGGCCGCTGGCGCGTCGACCTGGCCAAGTCGCGGTTCCGCGGCTCGCAGGAGCCGATCATGGAGGGCTGCCCCTGTCCGGCGTGCAGCGCCGGCTTCACGCGCGGCTACATCCACTACGCGGCCAAGGCCGGCGAGACGACCGGCCCGCGGCTGCTGACGCTCCACAACCTGAGCTACATCCAACGGCTGATGGCGGATCTGCGCGAGGCAATCGATCAAGGCGCACTGGCAAACAGGGTGGCCGCGTTCATGGCCGGCGCGGCGCCCTCAGTGCGCTAGGCCGGCTACTTCGTGTACCGGCTGATGATCTGCTGCACCTGAGCAACGGCGCTACGCCAGCCGTCCGCGATCACGCGCTGCTCATGCACGACCGATGCGGAGCGGTGGTGCAGCGCGAGCACCGCGATCACGACGATCACCGCGATCACAACCAGCAACGCGAAGATCCAGCCGATCCGGCGCGCGGCCCGTCTGCCGCCGCGCCGCTCGGCGCGGGCCGGCGGCATCTCCTGAGCGGTCGGCCGCCGCGCCGGTACGGTCCGCGGCGCGCGCGGCGCGGCAGGCCGCGACGGAGCATGCGACACCACCGCGGTCTCCTGCGTGGGGTAGTTACGGTCCCTGACCGGAAGCACGCGCGTCGCGGCGCTGCTCAATCCCAGGTGCCGAGTGGGCGCCTCGTCGGACCACGGCGAGATGCCGGCAGCGCCGTCGGAGATCAGATCGGAGAGCTCACCGGCGGTCCGCGGGCGCTCCTCCGGGACAACCGAGATGGTGCTCGCAACCGACTCAGACAAGCTCGTCGGCACGCGCGGGTTGATCCGCTGCAGCGGGATCGGTGACTCGCGCTGCTGCTTGAGCGCCAGCTCCGCCAGGGAGTTCGCCTCGTACGGGAGCCGGCCCGACAGCAGCTGGTAGGTGACGACCCCCAGCGAATAGAGGTCCGCCTGCGGGCCCGCCTCCTCCCCGCGCGCCTGCTCCGGGGAGAGGTACGCGGCGGTGCCGAGCACCGAGCCGACCTGTGTGATGCTCGATTGGCCGGTGGCGCGCGCGATGCCGAAGTCCGCCAGCTTCACCACGCCACTCTCGGAGACGAGCAGGTTCCCGGGCTTGACGTCGCGGTGCACGACGCCGTTGCGGTGCGCATAGTCGAGCCCGCGACATGCCTGGGCAACGATGTCCACGGCCTGCTCGACGTCGAGATGGCCGCGGTCGCGAAGGATCTCCGCGCACGACTGTCCGGGCACGTACTCCATGACGATGAAGTGCTGATGCGCCGACTGGTCGAAGCCGGAGTCGAACACCTGCACGATGTTGGGATGCACCAGGCGCGCGGCGGCAAGCGCCTCCCGCCTGAACCGGGAGACGAAGGTGGGATCGTCGGCCAGGTGCTCCGCCAGCAGCTTGACCGCCACGTGGCGCTCGAGCCGCTCGTCGAGCGCCAGCAGCACGGTTGACATGCCGCCCACCCCGAGCCGGCCCTCGACCCGGTAGCGGCCGTTGATGACCGATGCCGCGCCCATCAGAAGCCGGTCCCGTTCTCAGCAGTCGTGCTGGTGGTGGTCGTATCGCCGGTGGTCGACGTCGTGTCGGTGCCGCCGCCAAGGCCGCCACCGCCGCTCGATGGCGTCGGCGGCGGCGGCGTCGTCGATGGCGTCGCCGACGACGACGTGGTCGTTGTCGTGGGTACCGTCAGGCCCGAGCCGCCCGTGGTACTGGTCGTCGGGCTCGAGTACGCGGGCTGGGTGTAGGTCGGCGTCGAATACGGCTGCGTCGCAGGGTTCGTAAAGGTCTGCGTCGTTCGCGTGGCCGTCGTGGTCGTGGTGGTCGTCGTCTTCGGGTGCGTCCGCCTCGGAGCGATCGTGACCGTCCGGCACTCCCGGTTGGTGAGCGACTGGATCGTGCTGACACCCTGATCGAGGTTGTCGATCAGGGTCGAGTTGACGCCGCCCATGCTGTCGACTCTGGACTGGAAGTCCGCCAGGTACTGCTGGGCCTGCGCGCACTGCCCGTTATCGAGCGCCTGCGTGACGCGGTTCAGCTGCTCGGTCAAGTTGTTGGATTGCGACGCTGACAGCCACGAACCACCACTGCTGCCGCAGCCCACGATCGCGGACGCGACAAAGCCAACGCCTGCAGCGACAAATGCCCTGTGTGCGAAGCCCATCCGCGCTCGACTTTAGAGACTGTCGCGGCCAAGTCCCGCCGAGCGGACGATCACACGACAGCTTGCAGGCTATTGCCCGAAGCTGAGGCGCTCGGCGAGCGCCTCAGGCAGCCGCGCGGCGCGAATCGCCCAGGCGGCTCCCTCGATGTCGTACTGCGCCCGCCGCCAGGCTGCCGTCCATGCGTCGGTGTCGAGCTCGAGCCAGGCGGCGCGGGCGTCGCCGTCACGAGGCTGCCCCACGCTCCCGGGGTTGAGCAGCCAACGACCGGTGCTGAGATCGAGCTCATCGCCCTCGTGTCTGGTCTCGCCGGTGGCGCCCTCACCGTCGAAGCGATGGAACGCCAGCGCCACGTGCGTGTGGCCCACGACGCTGATGCGCTGCGGCTGCACGTCGAAGGACAGCTCTGCCTGCAGTGGCGAGAGCACGTACTCCCACACCGGGTCACGCGGACTGGCGTGGTAGAGGCCCACCACCTGCTCCTCGTCCTTGGGCGAGAGCGATTCCAGGAAGAGCCGCGTCTCGTTCGAGATCGTGCTTGCGGTCCATTCGGCGGCGCGCCGCGCTATGTCTGAGAAATCCGCGACGGAAAGGCCACCGGTGACAGCCAGATCGTGGTTTCCCGCCAGGCAGATGTCGGCGTGCTCACGCACCAGTTCGGCGCAGGCGTCGGGATCCGCGCCGTAGCCGACGACATCCCCCAGACACCAGACGGCGTCGCACTCGGCGGCGCGAACCTGCTCGAGCACGGCCTCCAGCGCCTGCCGGTTGGCATGTATATCGGTGACGATCGCTACCCGCACGGCATCAGTTGTGGTGCGCGAAGGCGATCGCCGGTAGAGCTACTCCCCGCTATCGAGCGGTTCGTCCCCCGGCCGGTTGCCACCGTACTCAGGAAGGTTCTTGATGTTCTCGCGCGTGTGCCACTTGGCGTAGTTGTCCTGCATAGCGTCTATCAGCTCGTGCATGAACTTCGGAGAGAGGTTCATGCGCGCCACCACCACGCCGGGGACCTCGTCGTCCTCCATCTCGTGATCGACGCGCGCAAAGGTGATCGTGAACTCGTAGTCGGAGTGGCTGACGTTCGCGAAATTCGTGTAGTGGCCTGCCATCAACTCCGGAGAGAAGTGGATGTTGATGTGGCGCTCTGGCTGCTGCGGCTGATCCATATCTTCCTAGTATCCCATCGGTGAGGATCATCGTCATCGCCGTCGGTCGCCTACGGCCACCTTTCGTTGACGACATCGCGCATTACGCCAAGCTGCTCGGGCGCTACGCCAGACTCGAGCTGGCCGAGCTTCGCGAGGATTCCGCCGTCGCCGCACGGATCCCAGAGCGGGCCTTCGTGTCGCTGCTCGACGTCGGCGGCAGGCCGCTGCACTCGGTCGCCTTCAGCGAGTTCCTCGAGCAGCGCCGCGCCAGCGGCCGCGACCTCTGCTTTGTGATCGGCGGCCCGTTCGGCAACCTCCAGCTCCAACGGGTCGACCATCGGCTCTCGCTCGGCGCGATCACGCTCCCCCATCAACTCGCGCGCGTGGTGCTGCTCGAGCAGATCTACCGCGGCCACAAGATCCTCGCCGGCGAGCCCTACCACCACTAGCCAGCCAGGCAGAGACCCGGCCCTGGCGGCTACTCTGACCCGCACATGGTCGACCCGATCTCCGAGCTGAGAACAGCGCTGGGCGCTGCTGCCACTGCCTTGCGTGGCAGTGGCAGCGAGACGGACGTCGGCTCCGCGGCGAGACTCGAGCGCCCGAAGCGCGCCGGGCAGGGCGACTACGCGACCAACGCGGCGATGCTGCTGGCGCCGGTGCTCGGCTCCGCCCCGCGCACGATCGCCGCCCAGCTCGGCGAGCAGCTGGTCTCGGCGCTCGGCCCGACACTCGACCGCTTCGAGGTCGCCGGCCCCGGCTTCCTGAACCTGGTGCTCTCCGACGCCTGGCACCGTGACGCGCTGCGTGCCGTGCTCGATGGCGGCGAGCGCTTCAGCGCCGGCGGGGCTCCGCACCCCGAGCGCATCCTGCTCGAGTTCGTCTCCGCCAACCCGACGGCCGTGCTGGTCGCCGCCAGTGGCCGGCACGCGGCCTACGGCGACTCGCTGGGCAGGATCCTCGAACACCATGGGCACACGGTCTCGCGCGAGTACTACTTCAACGATGCCGGTGGCCAGGTCCGCCGGCTCGGCGAATCGGTACGCGCACGCGCACTCGGGCAGGACCCGCCCGAGGACGGCTACCAGGGTGCCTATGTGACCGACCTCGCCGCCCAGATCGAGGACGCGGCGGACGAATCCGTCGACGTCGACGTAATCGCAGGACGCGCCGTCGCGCTTCTGCTCGAGCAGATCAAGGCGACACTGGTCCGCTACGGCGTCAGCTTCGACCAATACTTCAGCGAGCGCACCCTGCACGAGGGTTCGCCCAGCGACGTCGACCGTGCGATCGCGCAGGTCCGCGATGCCGGCCACGTCTATGAGCACGACGGTGCCGTCTGGCTCCGCACGACGACCTTCGGCGACGACAAGGACCGCGTGCTGACGCGCACCGGCGGAGAGCCAACCTACTTCGCCGCCGACGTCGCCTACATGCTCAACAAGCGCGACCGCGGCTACCAGCGCCAACTGCTGCCGGTCGGCGCCGACCATCACGGCTACATGGCGCGGCTCAAGGCGGCATTCCAGGCGCTCGGCAACGATCCCGACCTGTTGGAGATCCTGATCCTGCAGTTCATGCACCTGGTCGAGGGCGATGCGCGCGCGGCGATGTCCAAGCGCCGCGGCGAGTTCGTCACGCTCGATGAGCTGCTTGACGAGATCGGTGTCGACGCCGCCCGCTACTTCATGCTGCAGAGCTCACACGAGCGCACGCTCGACCTGAATCTGGACCTCGCGCGATCGCAGTCCTCGGAGAACCCCGTCTACTACATCCAGTACGCGCACGCGCGGATCGCCTCGATGCTCGTGAAGCTGGGCGAGTCGCGGGTGGGTCTTGCTGTCTCGGCCGGGTCCGATTGGAGCTCGCCAGCGGGCGAGCTCCACACCTCTGAGCGGGAGCTGATCGAGAAGCTGCTGTCGCTGCCCGAGGAGATCGCCGAAGCGGCCGAGCGCCGCGCGCCGCACCGGATCGCGGTCTACGCGCTCGAGCTCGCGCAGGAGTTCACGGCCTTCTACCACGACTGCAAGGTGGTCGGCGCCGAGCCCGAGTCGGTCGAGTCGTGCCGGATCGCGCTGTGCGTGGCGGCCAAGGCGCAGTTGGCACTCGTGCTCGGGCTCCTCGGGGTGGGCGCGCCCGAGTCGATGTAAGGGGTCACGAGACATTCATTGACGTCTTCGACGGCGTCAACAAATGTGTTATGACCCTAGCCTCAGATGAAGTCGGTCAGCTCGTCGTTGAGCCGCTTGGCGTCATCGGAGTCGAGCGGCGCGGCGGCCGGGAGCTTGACTCCCGCGGCGCGCCGCGAACGCTCGCGCCATTTCGGCAGCGTGTAGGCGAGCAGCGCGAGGCCGCCGAAGAAGGCCACGGGCGGCAGAATGTAGACGGTCAGGTTGAAGCCGCTGGCGGGCGGGCGCCCGAGCACTTCCGTGCCATATTGGGCGACCATCGCCGACTTGATCTGGCTGAGCGAAAGGTTCCGGCCGATCAGCTTTCTCAGGGTCGCCTTCTCCGAGAGCGCCTGCGGAGAGTCGACCTGATTGAGCGGCTCGTGGCAGGAGACGCACATGAACTGCGCGACCGTCGAGTACCAGCTCTGGTAGGCGGACGCAGAGCTCGCCGCGCCGCCGCAGAGTGCCAGGGTCAGCGCCAGCACCGCGATCGGGCACCGCCACCTCATGCCGGGGTGCCCAGCACGCGGCTGAGCGTCTTGTCGATCCAAGCCTTTGTCATCTCTCCGGTGTCGGCGGCGATCACATGACCGGAGCGATTGATGAAGAACGTCTCGGGCACGCCGTTCACGCCGTAGGAGGAGGTCCAGTTCCCCGCCGGATCAAGCAGCACCGGGTAGTGCAGGCCATAGGTGCGCATGTAGCTCTGGGCGTCGCTGCTCGAGTCCTGGTAGGTCACGCCCAGCACCTCACCCCCATGTTGGGAGAGCACCCGCTGGGCGTGTCGCACCAGGCCCGCCTCGGCCTGGCAGGTGTCGCACCAGCCCGCGAAGACGTTCACCATCACGATCTTCCCGCGCAGCTCACCGAGGCTGGCCTTGCGCGAGGAGCCGAGGGTCGCAAGCCGCACGTTGGCGCTCGGAGCCAGCGGCTGCTTGCCGCGCCACACCTGGCTCGCCACCGCGTTGCTGGGCCCGTTGCTGGCGACCCCGTAGGCCAACACCGCCAGCAGCGCGACCACGACCAGCGATATCACACCCGGCAGACCGAACCTACGCATCTTCTCCAGGGTATCGCCACCGCCCCGGCGGCCCACTCTTCATAGAATGTGCAGCCCAGTGCGGGTGTAGCTCAGTTGGTAGAGCGTCGGCTTCCCAAGCCGAAGGTCGCGGGTTCGATCCCCGTCGCCCGCTTCCCAGGAAGTACCTGGTAATCAGCATGTTTCTCCTCGTTCGTCGTGCAGGCCGCCGCACTGAAGGCCGAAGAGGTCCTCGCCGAGCGGTCAAGCATCCGCCTCTCACCGGAACTCGGCAAAGGATCACCCGACCCGATGCCAGCGGTGCTGCTGCCGGTCATCGCGACGCTGGCGTAGGCGACGACGACATCGTTGGCGGCTGCGCCGCTACGCGGGTCAGAACCGCCGACGCGACGCTTGTTTCTGCGCCGACGGCGAGCTGGAGGATCCGGTCGGGACTCCGATCCGTTGCGGTCGTGACGAGATTCAGGAGTACTGGGCTCGCGGTCTCTGCGCTGTAGCGGCGGCAGTCGAGATCCACGTCCTGGCCGTTCTTCCCGCAGGTGGATCGGTTGCCGGACATTGGCGGATGACTGCCCGCTCACGCGCCGGGCTGGTCGCACATGCAGAGGGGATTGATGTCCTGAGCCTCGACGAGGCCGGGCTCATTCGTCGGGCCGAGGGATATTGGGACCAGGCCGGCTTTCGAGACGCCCTCGAGCAGCAAACAGCATCGAACTAACGCTTGCATTCCGCGTTCGACCCTGACTCGCAGCGTCCGCGAGACCCGTGCTGGCCGCGCAATCCGCGTCTCCCGTCGGCGGCCCAAGATGCCCGTGCCGAACGCCAAGCACGTCTCGCTGGGGCCGGTGGTCCACCGCAACGATCTGGCCCTCGCGCCCGCTCGGCTGGCGAGCGAGAGTGAGCGCTCGACGGTCGGGCGCGCTCCTGCCGCTCAAATCCGGAAGCGAGTCAGAGCCTCGATCGGGCGTTCTTGGGCGCTCGCATGCCGGCGGAGCGGCGGTGACCGGATCTGTTCTGCTTGACCGCGAGACCGGGCAGCCGATCAAAGGGCCTAACCGTTCGGGATTCAGCAAGACACCGGCGGTAATCAATGGCTTCAGCGACCTCATCCTTGAGCTCTGGGGGGAGACGCCGGCCGCCATGCTCGATCGGCGATTCGCGCCGCTGAACTGCCGTTCGACCTCCCAGTCGAGATCGAGGCGATCGTCGAAGTCCAATAGGTCGCACGCGAGCACCCTCTGCTCATCCCGTTCGCAGGCAGCCATCTGCTCAGCCCCGACTGGGACTTCCGCTCGCTTCTCCGCCACGAACCGATTATCGGAATCACCCCACGGCGCCTCGCTGCGGCGG
>JBOGYJ010000332.1:0-5425 GCA_050696795.1 Solirubrobacteraceae bacterium
TTCTCATAGCTGGCGAGCGTGCTCTCGCCGGCCTCGCGCCCGAAGTCGATGATCTTCTCGTTGAGCTTGCGCAGACGCTCGGCCAGGAGCTCGACCGCAGCGGCGTCGATGGTCACACGTGGCCTGCCCGACGCGGCTCCGGCCTTACTGGCCCCCGCGCTCTTCGCGGCACCCGCGCCGCCCTTCGCGGCACCCGCGCCGCCCTTCGCGGCACCGGCGCCCTTTGCCGAGGCCGACTTGGCGGCGGCCGGCTTCGCGGCGGCGCGCTTTGCGGCCGGGCGCTTTGCAGCCGGCTTGGCGACGGTGGGCTTGGCAGCGGTGGGCTTCACGGCGGCGGGCTTCGCGGCAGCCCGCGCGCCCGCCGGCTTGGCTGGGGTGGCCTTGGCCGGCGTGCGCTTGGCCGCCGTCGGTCTGCGTGTACTGGTTCCGGCGGTACGGGCCTGCGGCATCTTTGCTCCTTTGGATACTTGTAGCTTTAGCTGGTTGGCTGAGGCAGGCTGATGGGCATGTGCCCGGGACCCTACACGCCTGTGTCAGACCGCGAACGGTTCGCTGGTCTCAGTGGTCGCAGGCCGACGGACAAGACGCAGTAGTCGGCAGTCGCAGCGGCACCGGCACCTGCTTTGTAGCCTGGGCGGAAACGCATCTTCCGCTTCTGCTATCGGGCGACTCGTCGCGGAAGCAGGAGCGAGCCACGCGCTCACCCACGGGACACGGCGTCCCGATCTGGTTGCTGATCGCTCGAGGATCGGCTGGAGCGTTTGCCCCCTCAGTGCTTGTGGTGCTGCTTCCTGCGCTTATGGGCCTTGAGCTTGAGCGTGAGCGTGGTCGAGGAACTGGAAGCGGTCGAAGCGGTCTTGCCGGCCTCGGTAAGCGTTAACTTTGCGCTGAGCTTGTGACGTTGGGCGAGCAACCGCTTGCCAGCGCGGTTGAGCGTGATCTCGACGGTCTTTGTCTGCCCCGCCGTCAGCGTCGCACGCACCGCGGCGATCACGACCGTTTTCCTGGTCTTCTTCGGTTTCTTGTGCCTGCGGCGGGCTGTCTTGGAGCTCGCCGCGACAGCGACCAGTTTGCGGCCGCTGTGGGTCTCAAGCACAGACAGCGCGAGCCTGGCCGAGCAACTGGCACCAGTAACACCGGCGCAACTCACGGTCACGCGCGCCGCGTCGCCCGTCACGGTCGTGTGCGTTATCCGCAACACGCCCGCTCCACCAGTGGCCGGCAGGACAGCGCCACCACCGCTGGCCGGCGGACTACCGCCGCCGCCTGAGGTGGGCCCGCCACCGCTTGGCGCCGGCGTACCCCCACCACCTGGGGCCGGCGTATCCCCACCACCCGGGGCCGGCGTACCGGCGGCGCCCCCACCGCCCGGCGCATTACCACCGGCTGCCTGCGGCGTCACGATCGTCCCGTCGTCGGTCACGAGCGGTGGGCCGCCCGTCGCGCCGCCGCCCGATGTGAGGACGATCGCTCCGTTGAGCGGGCCGTAGTCCATGGCGACTCCCTTACCGGCGTTGCTGATCGCCCTCAGCTGCAGCGTCGCGTCCGTGGCGCCGAACGTGAGCGTGACCGGCTGGCTGTCGCTGGTCGCGAAGATCCACTGGCCGGGCACCTGGGCGACGTCGATCAATCCCGCCAGCGCGGCGGTCTCGAAATCCATCGGCGTGCCCGCGTCGGCGGGTGCGGCGATGCTCTGCGCCGCGGGCGTGGCGACGCCCTGCGCGGTGGCCGCGGCCGTCGTCTGGAGGGTGACATGACCGAACAGCGTGCCTTCGTTGCCGCTGAAGTTGCAGCCGTGTGTCTTGCGCGGGCGGGCGCCGAAGTCGAGGAAGTCGCCGTAGTTGTCCTCGACCTGCGCATTGGCTGGCTCGTCCATGTGCTCGACGCCACAGATCTCCTGTACGTGCACCCGGTGCGTCGGATCGCCGGCTGGATGCTCG
The DNA here is from genome assembly GCA_050696795.1 of Solirubrobacteraceae bacterium. Classification (GTDB taxonomy): domain Bacteria; phylum Actinomycetota; class Thermoleophilia; order Solirubrobacterales; family Solirubrobacteraceae; genus Palsa-465. The sequence continues at coordinate 1,941 of JBOGYJ010000332.1, forward strand.
GCGCCGGCCGTCTGATCCTGCGTCGCGCTGGTGGCGGGCACGGTGTGGTCGCCGTTGACCCAGTCGGCGCTCACCTCGTCGTTGCCGATCAGGTTGATGGTGCCCATCGTCGGCAGGCCTGTGCCGACGACGTCCTGCACGTCGATCTGGCCGTTGTTGTCGAAGTAGTGGTCATAGACCTGATTGTGGTGAGCCTGGGCGCTCTCGAACATCGCCGTATTGCCGCCGAGCAGGGCGACCTCGGCCTCGACGCCGGCTTGCGTCTGCGGCACTCCGTTGAGCTGCAGCCACGAGCCGAAGTTGTCGCTCGGGAACAACTGGTACACCCCCTGGAGGTTCTCGGCGAACTGGTGCTCGGCGACATTGTTGGCGAACCAGTCCATGCCGGGGCCGACCTCCGGCGTCTCGATCCCGTATGCGAGCGGGAAGATCGACTTCGGCGAGCCCCACCACGGTGTGCCCACGGTCAGGACCCGCGCCACTCGCGCTGCGTGCGTGGGATCGTCGATGTAGGCTCGCACCAGCAGGCCGCCGTAGGAGTGCGCGAACAAGCTCACGCGGGTGGCACCCTCACGTGCGGGGACGCCGGTGGCAAGTGCCTTGGTGATCAGCGCGTCGAGCCCGTCGGTGGACGCCTGCGGCTCGCGGCGCCAATCCCAGCCGTAGACGTAGCCGCGGCTGTTGCCGTCGCTGTCAATGAAGTGACTGGTCACCCAGTCGTCGACCGGTCCGTAGACCTGCTTGGTCAGGGGACCGACGCCGCCCGCGCCGGAGAACGCCGCCGCCGCCTTGCCGGTCGGGCCACAGTTGCCGGGGCTGCCATCGGCACCGAGGTCCATCTGCTCGAAGTCGATGCTCAACCCGCCGGTCAGCGGCCAGGTCAGCGAACCGGCGCCGCAGGTGATCTCCGACCCCAGGAAGCCGGGGACGAAGATCACCGGCAGCTGCTGGGCCTGGTAGTCGTAGGGCTCGCGACCAGGTGTGTTCGCGACCGGGTCAAGCGAGGACAGAAACGACGGGTTGGCGATGACAATCTTCTGCTTGGGCTCGTCGGAGAAGGCCACCGCGCCCGAGTCCGGGACCTGTAGGTCGACGATCCCGCAGGGCGGGCTGAGATCCCCGCCCTGACCGGTGCAACCGAAGGTGAGCACACCGTCGCCGCTGGGGTCGAAGCGGACGTTGCCGGTGACCGAGTTGCCGAGCGCGACGATGGCACCGTCGGTGTAGGCGAGGCTTATCGACAGGGCGGCCATGCCCAGGTCCACTGTGCTGTAGGCCACCGCGGTTCCGTCGGGGGCCCAGTCCATCTCGGTGATCCCGGAGGTGCTCGGGGGCACCAGAACGCGGCGGCCGCCGCCATCGGCGTCAACCAGGTCGATCTCCTGACCGGCGCTTGAGCCGACCACGGCCGCGATGTCCTCGCTGCCGGTGCCGGGCGACCACACGATGCTCAGCGGAACCAGTGTCGGCGGCAGGTGCGTCACCTGGGTGTCATCTCCGCCGAGACCCGACGACGCGGCCGACACGGTCCAGATCTGGACGCCGTTACGCCCGTAGTTGGAGCTGTCCTTCCCGATCCCGGCCGTGCGAATGAAGGCGATCCGCTTTCCGTCGGGCGACCACGTCGGCGATGCGTCGCCGACGTATTCCTCCGCGTCCTGACAGGTGTCGCATGAGTTCGGCTTGAACGGCGGTGGCGCGGACACCTGATGCAGTCCGGTGCCATCCACGTTGACGACGAACACAGCCATGTGGTAAGCGGTCAAGCCGGCCTTCTGGCAGTCCGCGTTCAACCCCGCGTCGATGACCTCCGCGGTATAGGCGATCCTGGTGCCGTCCGGCGAGAACGCCGGCGCCGAGGGGCGCCCAACCGCGCACCTGTTAGAGGCCGGCTGCGTCGTCTTTGGTGTCAGCGGCGTCGGACCGGGGCTCTGAGCGTCGAACGGATCGACGATGGTCACCGCCTCGGAGGCGCTGTCCAGGTAGACGACCTTACCGAGGGTGCCCTGAAAGGTGGCCTTGGCAGTGGGCGCGAACACCATCGCTACGAGCAGCGTTACGAACAGCGCGCCCGCGCCGGCGATCCGTGCGGCCGTGATCGGCCTCCGACCACCCTCGCCCTCTCGGCGCGCTGCAACCGATGCCCGAACATCCGCCGGCGCCATGATTTCGCTACGAATCACGCAGAACCCCCCGCCCCCCGAACGACATCGCTGCGCAAGCAACCCTGGCAACGACGGCGCCACCCGTACCCAAGGCTACCATAGCATACGGAGAAGAGATCGCGTCGGTGGCCGTCGCAGACCTCATCGCTTAACCGTCGAACTACTCGCCTACTGGATGGTTGATTCCGCGCTTTCAGGCGCAGTAGTTGACGAGTTCACAGCTGGGGCGTCCGAGTTGGTGGTTGAGGGTGATCGCTGCGGCGAGGCAGCAGAACCGCGCGATGATCCGTGCCCGCAGGCCGGTCAGGGTGCGCGCGCCGTGGCGTTCGAGCGTGAGGATGTCCTTCGCGGTCCAGATGATCGATTCGACGCGTTGGCGGATCGGCGCGAGGTGCGTCGGCTCGGGCGTGGTGGTATCACGGTAGGCGCGGGCGTTGGGAGGGATCTCGCGTGCGGGCCGTCTCACCGCCCCGCAGCCGGCAGCGGTCCACGAGCAGCAACCCGATCTCGCGCTCACCGACCCTCGGCGAGCACAGCTCCAGCGCGCGTGGCGTGCCATCGAGGCTGCAGATGATGCGCAGGCGCATCCCCCAGAAGTAGCGGGAATGCGAGGCGCAGTACCCGTACTCGCATGCGTTTGCGAGCGCGTCACCAAGCGCATTGGTCCCGGAGCGTTTGACCGTTTCCCGCGAGCGGGCGCATTCCACCGGCGTGGAGTCGATCATCGGGATCCCGTCGGATCGCCTGTGCGACACACAGCGTGACGACCTCCGCGTCTGTGACCCTACGCGCAGCGTTCTGCGTGCGTTCGGGCAGGAGATCGTCGGCCGTGACGAATACGGTCGTGAGCAGCAGGTCGAGGTCGGCGTCCATCGTGGCCCCTTTGGTCGGCGATGCGGGATAGCACCGGCGACTTCGACCTTGCTGCCATTCCTTCCTTGCAAATCATCCGATTCACGGCCCCAACCGTGTAATCAACCATCTAGGGAGCCCACGTCAGTCTTCCATGACGGTGCGCGTGCGGTGAGAACCGCACGGCGTCGAGCGTAGCGCCGTCTGCGACCGCAAACACGACGCAGCCCACTCGATCCTCACCGGCGGTGATGTAGCGGTCGAAGTCATCGGTCGGCGTCTTGCAGATCCCGCGGGTCGCGAGCACCGGCGTCACCACGCCGGCGGAGGCGAGCACCTCGATGTCCCCGGTCGCTGAGCTGTCATAGAGGCTGGGTCCGGAGCTGCGGATCTGCATGATCACGCCGACCGCTCGCGTCCGCGGCGGGAGCTCGGCACCGGAGGCCCTGAGTGGGTCGATGACCCGCC
>JBOGYJ010000333.1:0-36000 GCA_050696795.1 Solirubrobacteraceae bacterium
CCGCAAGGCCGTGCGTCTGGTTGCGATGCAGCCACAGATACACCGAGCGGCGCGTCAACCGCGTGATGACGCGCCGCTCGGCCTCGCTCGTCTCGCGCGCCTGCCACCGCTTGCCACCGCTTGCCCATGATGCCCCGCCTCATCCTGGAGGGTGTATCATAGGACACACTTGCTGGATGCGTCACGTAGAGCCTCACAGCCGTGATGCCCACCTTCGCGGGCTGGGGCGCGGGTTGGGACTAGACTGGAAAGTGGAGTATGAGAGATGCGGACGGCGCTGGCGACGCGCTACGTGACGCCGCTGCGCGAGGGCGGCTCGCTGCCGGGCCTGGTCGAGGCCGCCGACGACGGCCTCTACGTGGTCAAGTTCCGGGCCGCCGGCCAGGGGCTGAAGGCGCTGGTGGCCGAGGTGATCGCCGGTGAGTTGGCGCGCGCGGCCGGGCTGCGGGTGCCCGAGATCGTGCTGGTCGAGCTGCAGGCCGAGCTCGGACGCACGGAACCCGACCCCGAGATCAACGAGCTCGTGACCGGTAGCGCCGGGCTCAACTGCGGGATCGACTTCCTGCCGGGCGCGCTGGACTACAACCCGGCTCGGCCTGCCGAGGTGGAAGCGCCGGAGGCCTCCGAGATCGTCTGGCTGGACGCGCTGACGACCAACGTCGACCGCACGGCGCGCAACCCCAACCTGCTCGTCTGGCACCGCCAAACCTGGCTGATCGATCACGGTGCGGCGCTCTACCAGCACCATTCCGATCGCGACCTGATGGCACGTGCGCGCGAGCCGTTCCCGCTGATCGCCGAGCACGTGCTGCTGCCCCTCGCCTCGCAGCTGCGTCCCGCCGACGAGCGCATGGCGGCCGTGCTCGACACGGATGCGGTGGCCGCCGCCGTGGGGCTCGTGCCCGACGACTGGCTCGGTGCCGACCCGGCTGCGGCGCGCGCCGCGTACGTCGCCTATCTGGGCGCGCGGCTGCAGGCTCCCCGTGGGTTCGTCGACGACGCGGAGGCCGCACGTGGCGCCTGAGCCCTTTCAGTACGCGGTCCTGCGCGTGGTCCCGCGCATCGAACGCGAGGAGTTCGTCAACGCCGGCGTCATCGTGTTCTGCCGGACGCGCCGATTCCTGCGGGCGCGGGTCGCGCTCGACCCACGCCGCATCCGGACGTGGGCCCCGGACACCGACCTCGAGGCGCTGCGCGGGCACCTCGACGCCCGCGTCCGCGTGGCTGCGGGCGACGCCGATGCCGGGCCGATCGCGGCGCTCCCGCAGTCCGAGCGTTTCCACTGGCTGGTCGCGCCCTCCAGCACCATGATCCAGACCTCGTCGGTGCACAGCGGCCTGTGCGACGAGCCCGAGGCCGTGCTCGAGCGGCTGTTCGAGCAGTTGGTGGCGGTCGAGCAGCCTGGCGCGTAAGTAGACTGCGCGTCATGCCGAAGCAACAGCGCGCCATCCGCATCGAACAGAAGGGCCAGCTCGCCGCGATGCAGGCTCTCGAATCCCGCAGCGACGAGGAGCTCGAGGCGGAGACCCGCTACCGCTCGGCCGCGCAGGCGATGCTCGGGGCCCGCGCCGCCGAGAAGTACGACGCCAAGAAGGCGCGTGAGCATTTCCAGAAGGCGCTTGCCGCCGCGGCCCCCCGTGAGCGCATGCAATTGCGGCGCATGGCCGACGCCTCGCTGGCCCTGGCCGAGCGCCGGGCCGGCGATCTCAAGGCCGCCACCGAGCGTCTCGGCGTCGCGGCGCCCAGCGGGCGCCAGCTGTTCATGCTGCGCATGTTCGGCCTGATCGCCCCGCCATCGAGCGCCGGGATCATCGCCCGCATCCGCGGCATCCTGATCCTGCTCGTCGCCGTGATCGGGATCCTGGGGCTTGGTTTCGGCATCGTCGAGGGCATCGGCCAAGCGGCCGGCGGGATCTCACTCGACCTCGCGATCTTCTACGGCATCGCACTCGTGATCGTGGTGGTCGGGGGGCTGGCGCTGTGGGGCCGCAGGCGTCAGAAAGCCGCGTCGGCCAAGCGCGCAGAGCAGTCCGCGGCGCGCGCCGGCGGGCGCTGAGCCGCCCGGTCGTCCTCGGGTCGACACTGCCACGTGTGTGGCCGCTACTCACTGAAGCCGGTGGACCCCGCGCAGCTGCGCGCACGCTTCCCGATCGGTGAATCGCTGGCGGTCGAGCCGCCCTACTACAACATCACCCCCGGCAGCGACGTCCTGGCCGTCACGACCGATCGTGAGGATCGTCCGCGCGGGGAGCGCCTGCGCTGGGGGCTCGTCCCCAGCTGGGCCAAGGACACCAGGGTCGGCGTCAAGATGATCAATGCGCGCGCCGAGACGCTGGCCGAGCGCCCGGCCTATCGCCGCGCGTTCGAGCGCTACCGCTGCCTGATCCCGGCCGACGGGTTCTACGAGTGGCAGACGGTCCCGGGGGAGAAGCGCAAGCAGCCCTTCCACGTCACCACCGCTGGCGGCGGTCTGTTCGCCTTCGCCGGGCTCTGGTCGGTCTGGCACCGGGGCGAGCCAGAGGAGCTGCGCAGCGCCACGATCATCACGACAGCGGCCAACGCGGCCGTGGCGCCGATCCACGACCGCATGCCCGTGATCCTGCCGGCCGAGGCCGAGGCCCTGTGGCTCGCGCACGACGCCCCCCACACCGAGCTCGAGCGGTTGCTGCTCGGCCTGCGTGCCGAGCAGATGTCGCTACGGCCGGTCGGGCCGGCCGTCAACGACGCGCGCTACGACGGGCCGGAGTGCCTATTCGATCCGCCGCCGGCCGCGCAGGAGACGCTCTTCACCCAGTGACTCGGCGCGGCGCCGGGGATAATCGGCGCGTGAGCCTCTCCCCGCTGCTGTCCGCCTACGACCAGGTGATCCTGGATCTGGACGGCACGGTGTGGGTCGGTGGCGCGGCGACGCCGCGTGCGCCCGAAGCGGTGGCGGCGATACGCGCCAGCGGCCGGCGGCTCGCGTTCGTGACCAACGACGGCGGGCACTCGCCCGAAGAGTACGTGCGGAAGCTCTGGTCGATCGGCTGCACCGCCTCGATCGAGGAGGTGGTGAGCGTCGGCTCCGCGGTCCAGTACGTGCTCGCTCAGCGTGCAGCGGGAGCACGGATCTTCGTGATCGGTGCGCCGGCGCTCTTCCGCCACGTCACCGATGCCGGCCATCACGTCGTCAACCACACCCCGAAGGCGGAGACAGCGGACGTCGTCGTGGTGACCGCGCACCGCGACTTCAACTACGCGGAGCTGTTGACCGCCACGCGCGCGTTGCTGGCGGGAGCGGAGCTGATCTCGGGCGGCCGCGACCGAAACTTCCCGGCGGCCGGCGGGATCGCTCCCGGCACCGGTGCGGTCACCGCTGCGCTCGAGTACGCGACCGGAGTGAGCGCCCGCATCGTCGGCAAGCCCGACCCGCAGGTGTTCGAGGTGGCACTCGACCGGCTCGGCAAGGGGCGCACGCTCGTGATCGGTGACCACCTGACATCCGATCTCGGCGGCGCCGCCGCTGCCGGACTCGACGCGGCCATCGTGCTCAGCGGGATCACCACCCGCGCGCAGGCCGAGGCGGCCACCGATCCCGCGCCCGTCGCGATCGGGGAGGACCTGGCAACGCTCGTACTCTCAAGCCAGTGCTCTCGCTGATCGTGAACCCGTCCTCCGGCGGCGGGCGGGCCATGCGCGCGCTGCCGTCGGTGCGTGCCGCCCTGGGCCGCCATGGGCTCGAGCACCATGTCGAGCTCACACTCGATCTGGCCCACGCGCGCGAGCTGGCGCGGGAGGCGATCGCGGCCGCTGAGATGCCGGTCGCCTATGGCGGCGACGGGCTCGTCGCCGCGATCGCCGACGCGGTCCGTGGCGCCGATGCCGTGATCGGCGTGCTGCCCGGCGGACGCGGCAACGACTTCGCGCGGTGCCTCGGTCTGCCGCTGGACCCGGTGCGGGCCACCGCCGTGCTGGCCGACGGCGCTCCCCTGGCCATCGACATGGGCGCCGCCGGCGACCACTCGTTCCTCGGGATCGCGACCTGCGGCTTCGATTCCGAGGCCAACCGTATCGCCAACTCCGCACGGCTGGTACGCGGACGGTTCGTGTACACATACGGCGGTCTGCGCGCACTGGCCGGGTGGAAGCCCGCTTCGTTCAAGCTGTGCGTCGACGGCGTCGAGCACACGCTGTACGGCTACACCGTGGCGATCGCCAACGCGGCGATGCAGGGCGGCGGCATGCGCCTGGCCCCGGGTGCGTCGCTGCAGGACGGCGCCTTTGACGTCGTGATGATCGCCGACCTACCCAAGCGCCGCTTCCTGCGGGTGCTGCCGACGGTCTTCAAGGGCTCGCATGTCGAACTGGACGAGGTCACGATCCTGCGCGGCGCGAGCATCGAGTTGAGCGCCGACCGCCCGTTCACGATCTACGCCGATGGTGATCCGCTGGCGGTGCTGCCGGCGGCGCTGCGGGTGCTTCCGGCCGCCGTGCGCGTGATGGTTTCGGCCGCTGCTCACGGAGTGGTGGCGTGATCACGCTTGCGCTGAAGCTGAGGCTCGCGCGGAGCGTGGGCAGCGCGGTGCGCGCCAGCGGCCGCGGCGGCGGCACCAGCCTGCCCGGCAAGGTGCTGCTGCGGCTCGCGCCAGACGCGATCGGCCAGCTGTCGTCGCGGCTCGCGGCAGGCAGCGCAGTGATCTCCGCCACCAACGGCAAGACCACCACGGCATCGATCACCGCCACAATCCTCGAGCGCGCCGGCCGCACGCTGGTACACAACCGCGCCGGCGCGAACATGGCGGGCGGCATCGCCTCGACGCTGCTCACCGCAGCGCGACCACGACGAGGGATCGCCGGCGACACGGGCCTGTTCGAGGTGGACGAATTCTGGCTCGACGTGGTCACCCAACAGGTTAGGCCCCGGGCGGTGCTGCTCGGCAACCTGTTTCGCGATCAGCTCGACCGCTACGGCGAGCTCGAGGCGATCGCCGATCGTTGGGCCCGGGTGGTTGCCCAGCTGGAGGTCTCCACGGCGCTGGTGCTCAACGCCGACGATCCGCTGATCGCCGACCTCGGCCGCGCCCGCGACGACGTCACCTACTTCGGGATCGATGACGACACGCTCGCGCTCCCCGAGATGCAGCACGCCTCGGACTCCAAGCACTGCCGCCGCTGCGGGACGCCCTACCGCTACGACGCGATCTACCTCGGCCACCTCGGCCACTACCACTGCCCGGGCTGCGGGCAGCGGCGGCCCAACCCGACGATCCGTGCCGAGCGGATCACGCTGCACGGCACCCATGCGGCCACCTTCATGCTGGTCACGCCCGCCGCTCAGCGCTCGGTCCTGCTGCGCCTACCGGGGCTCTACAACGTCTACAACGCACTGGCGGCGACGGCGCTGTGCCTGTCGCTCGGCGTCAGCCTCGACGTGGTCGTCGAAGGACTGCAGAGTGCCACCGCTGCCTTCGGCCGCGCCGAGACCATCAGGCTCGGCGACACGACTCTGCAGATCCTGCTGATCAAGAACCCAGCCGGCGCCAACGAGATCCTGCGTACGCTCGGGCTCGAATCAGACCAACTCGATCTGCTCGCCGTGCTCAACGACAACGTCGCGGACGGTCGCGACGTCTCCTGGATCTGGGATGCCGACTTCGAGCTGCTGAGCTCGCGTGTCCGCCGCGTCACCTGCGCGGGCACCCGCGCGGCCGAGCTCGCGGTGCGGCTCAAATACGCGGGGGTGCCGGAGTCTTCGTTGGCCGTGGTCCCGGAACTGGCGGCGGCGCTCGATCAGGCTGTCGGGGAGGCGCGCGGCGGCCGGTTGTTCGCGCTTCCCACCTACACCGCGTTACTGGCTCTGCGCTCCGAACTGACAGCGCGCGGCCACGTCGCTCGCTACTGGGAGGAGGCGGCGTGAGCGGCGTCGTCTGGCACGACCTCGAGTGTGGGCGCTACCGCCAGGACCTCTCGCTGTGGCTCGAGCTGGCCGCGCAAGCCGTGAGCGCGGATGAAGCTCTGCTCGACGTTGGCAGTGGCACCGGCCGTGTGAGCTTGCCACTGGCGCAGGCCGGTCACAGGGTCGTCGCGCTCGACCGCGACGACGAGTTGCTGCGCGAGCTCGGGCGCCGCACCGCGAGCCTGGCGGTCGAGACCGTCTGCGCGGATGCGCGCGACTTCTTGCTTCCGGGGCGGGTGTTCCCGCTGATCGTGGTGCCGATGCAGACGATCCAGCTGCTCGGCGGTGCAGGCGCGCACGCAGCATTCTTCCGCTGTGCCCGAACCCACCTTGCGCCCGGCGGCCTGGTCGCGGTCGCGATCGCCGCGTCCGAGAACTTCGAGGAGTTCCAGTGGCGCGACGGTGACCTCGGACCGCTGCCCGACATCGCCGAGATCGACGGGCGAGCCTATTTCAGCCAGCCAACGGCGGTCCGGCGCGTCCAAGACACCTTCGTGCTCGAACGGCACCGTGAGATCGTCGGATCCGACGGCGCGCGTACGGGCAGCGACGATCGCATCGTGCTCGACATCATGACCGCCGCGGACCTGCATCAGGCGGCGGCATCGGCCGGCCTGCGGCCGCACGCGCTGCGTCGCGTGGAGCCGACCGACGAGCACATCGGCAGCGAGGTGGTGATCTTCGGTGTCTGAGCGGCCCCCGCTGCGCGTCTGCGCGCTGTACCCCGACCTGATGAACATCTACGCCGATCGCGGGAACCTGCTGATGCTGCGGCGCCGCTGCGAATGGCGAGGGATCGGCTTTGAGCTGAAGGGTGCCGGGATCGGCGATGGTCTCGATCCCGACGGCGCGGACCTCTTCTACCTGGGTGGCGGCCAGGACCGTGACCAGGAGCTCTGTGCGGGCGACCTCTTCGAGCACAAGCGCGACGCACTCGCCGCCGCCGCCGCGCGCGGTGCCGTGGTCCTGGGTGTCTGCGGCGGCTACCAGCTGCTCGGTCACGCCTACCAGCTGGCTGACAAGGAGCTCCCGGGCATCGGGCTGCTCGACGTGCGCACCGCCAGATCGGACGGACCGCGCCTGATCGGCAACGTCGCGATCGAGGTCGACCTCCCCGGCGCCGAGGGTATGGTGCTCGCCGGCTTCGAGAACCACGGCGGACGTACGCACCTCGGTGAGCGGGCACAACCGCTGGGGCGTGTCTTAAGGGGGCACGGCAACAATGGCTCCGATGCAAACGAGGGAGCGCGCGACGGCATGGTGATCGGCACGTATATGCATGGGCCGCTGCTGCCCAAGAACGCCTGGTTTGCCGATTGGCTGATCACCGCCGCGCGCGGTGATGGCGTCGCGCTGACGCCGCTGGACGACGAGCTCGAGCAGCTCGCGCACGAGGACGCGCGCAGGGCGGCCGGACTGTGACCATGCGCCGCGGGCTGCTGAGTCTGCTGGCGATGGCGGTGCTGACAGGTGGGCTGCTGATCGGCCTGAGCACGGGGGCTGCCTCCGCCGGCCACGGCGACACCGGGACGACCACGACCGCGGCCACCGTCCGCGAGCCGGTTGTCACGGCCGCCACGCACCCGACGGAGCCGGCACAGAACCTGCCGGGGACCGGCAAGCCGACGATTCTGCTCGCGGACCTGCCGAGTCCTGAGCAGTTCATCATCGGGCAGCTCTACGAGCTTGCCCTCCAGCAGCAGGGCTACAAGGTCGAGCTCATTTCGCGCAATCCCGGGACTCCACACCTGCGGACCGCCGCGCTTAGCAACAAGACCCTCGACCTCTATCCGGAGTACCTCGGCACGTGGAACAGCTCGGTTGCCCGTTCGCACCGGCGGTACCGGACGGTGAAGGAGTCCTACGCGGCCGCTGGCTCCTACGCGCGCAAACACGGCTTCGTGCTGCTGCCGCCCACGCCGTTCAGCGATACGAGCTGTGTCGCCGTGCTCTCGCAGTACGCGGCAGCCAACCACGTCTACTCGATTCCTGAGCTGGCCGCGCGCGGACCGGTCATCTTCGGTTCACCGCTCAACTTCCAGACCGCTGCCGATGGCCTGCCCGCGCTCGAGCAGACCTATCACCTGAATCCTGACTACGTGCAGCAGATCGGTGACGGGTTGCAGTACTGGTGGCTCGGAACCGGGAACGTCGATGCCGCATACTGCGCGACGACTGATCCCGCCCTCGGGGAGCCTAGATATATGCAGCTTCAGGATCCCAAGGTCATCTTCGGTCACGGCAATGTCGTTCCCGTGACGACGCGGGCCGTGCTCCACAGCGACGGCAGCGACTTCGCGCAGACGCTCGAGAAGGTTGACAAGCTGCTCACACAGCGGGCCATGCGCGGCCTCAACGCCGAGCTCGAGATTGGCGGCCATGATCAGACCCAGATCGCCAAACAGTTCCTCGAAGGCAACGGCATCCTGCCGAGGTCGCGATACGCGCCCGTTCCGACGACTACGTCATCGACGTCGACCCAGACCTGAGTCTCAAGCCGGCCTGACGCCGAAGCCGCCACTCGAGCCGAAGCCGCCACTCGAGCCGAAGCCGCCACTCGAGCCGAAGCCGCCACTCGAGCCGAACCCGCCGCCACCCCGCTCACTGTCGCTGAGCTGCTGCACCTCGACCACCGCCGGTGTGGCTACCGCGACCAGCACGAGCTGCGCGATCCGGTCGCCGGCTGCCAGCGTGCAGCTTGCCTCGCGGTCGGTGTTGAGCAGTAGCACGCAGAGCTCGCCGCGATAGCCGGCATCGATCAGGCCGGGTGCGTTGACCAGTGCGATCCCGTGGCGCGCCGCCAGGCCGGAGCGCGGCAGCACCAGCCCGGCGTGTCCTTCGGGGATCTCGACGGCGACGCCGGTGCGCACGCTGGCGCGCGCGCCCGGGACGAGCGTGAGCGGTTCGAGCGCGTACAGATCCAGGCCGGCGTCGTGCGCATAGGCGCGGGTCGGCAGCGTGGCTCGCGGATCGAGGCGTAGGACCCCGAGCGGCGCCGGCTCCGAGCTCATGCGACTCTGGCGACGGCGGCCCGTTCGGGCACCGCGAACTGGGCGAAGCGCTGCGCGACCGGCGCCGGCAGGCGTGCGCTGACGCGCACCCCCTCAGGCGTATCCTCGCGGCTGAGATCGCCGGCGACTGCGTGCAGCTCGGCCAGGCGCGCCCCGTCGCTGTAGGGGATCAGCAGCTCGACCGCGCGCAGCCGGCGCGCGAACTCGTGCTCGATCGCCTCGGCAAGCTCCGGCAGCCCCTCGCCCGTCAGCGATGAGATCTGGATCGCGTGCGGGTGGCGATGGCGCAGCTCGGCGCGTCCCTCCTCGTCCAGGCAGTCGATCTTGCCCAGCACCAGCATGCGCGGCACGCCGGCAGCGCCGATCTCGCCGAGCACGTCCTCCACCGCGCCGATCATCGCGACCCGGTCCCGCTCCTCGGCGGAGCCATCGACGATGTGCAGGATCAGATCGGCCACACGCGTCTCCTCGAGCGTGGCGCCAAAGGCCTCGACCAGTTGATGCGGCAGCTTGCGGATGAAGCCGACGGTGTCGGTCAGCAGGTAATCGCGGCCGCCGGCGCGCATCACGCGCGTGGTCGGGTCAAGGGTGTGGAAGAGCCGGTCACGGACGCCGACCTCGGCGCCGGTCAGCGCGTTCAGCAACGTCGACTTGCCGGCGTTGGTGTAACCGGCGAGTGCCACCCGCGGGAAGTGGGCGCGCTCGCGCTCGGCGCGCATCACCGTGCGGTTCGAGCGCACGTGGGCGAGCTTGCGCTTGAGCGCGGCGATGCGATCGCGCGCCAGACGCCGGTCGGTCTCGATCTGCGTCTCGCCGGGACCTCTGGTGCCGACCCCGCCGCCGAGGCGCTCGAGGTGGGTCCACAGCCCGCGCATGCGCGCCAGGTTGTACTGCAGCTGTGCGAGCTCGACCTGGAGCTTGCCCTCGGCGGAGTGTGCGTGCGCCGCGAAGATGTCGAGGATCACGGCCGTGCGGTCGATCACAGGCACGCCGAGCGCCTCCTCGAGGTTGCGCTCCTGGCGGGGCGAGAGCTCGTCGTCGCAGGCCACGACGTTCGCGTCGGCGCGCTTGATCTCATCCTTCAGATCGATGAGCTTGCCGGGCCCGAGGTAGGCATTTGGATGCGGCCGCTCGCGGTGCTGGACCTCGGCACCCACGGTCGCCACCCCCGCGGTGCGCAGCAGCTCACGCAACTCCCCGAGCGCTTCGACGCCGCCCTCCTGCAGCGCGGCGATCATGTAGGCGCGCTGGCGGGCGCGGCCCTGGCGTGGTGTCGTGTTCGGTGCGGGCACTAAACCGACATTACAACGCGATCAGAGACCGCGAAGACGCTCGACCGCCTCGAGCAGGCGCTCGTCCGGCGTCGTCAGCGAGATCCGGAAGAAGCCCTCGCCGCTCCGGCCGTAGGCGGCGCCCGGCGAGATCACCACCGCCGCCTGCTCGAGCACGTGCTCGCAGTAGGCGGCCGAGCTATCGAAGCCCTCCGGGATCGGTGCCCAGATGTAGATCGTGCCCTTCGGCTTGGTCACCTCGACACCGGCCTGCGCCAGGGCTTCACAGACCAGGTCCCGGCGCCGCGCGTAGACGGCGTTCATCGCTTTGACGTCGGCATCGACCGCCGGCTGCAGCGCGGCGATACCGGCCAGCTGCACCGCCTCGAACAGTCCCGAGTCGATGTTCGACTTGAGCCGCCAAAACTGGGCCAGAGCGTCCGCGTTGCCGACGATCGCAGCGCAGCGCCAACCGGTCATGTTGTAGCCCTTGGACCAGGAGAAGACCTCGACGCCAACCTCCTTGGCACCCGGCGTCGCCAGGAACGATGGCGCCACGTAGCCGTCGTAGGTGGTCTCGCTGTAGGCATTGTCGTGCACGGCTAGGAGGTCGTTGGCCCCCGCCAACTCGACGACGCGCGCGAAGAACCCGTCCGGTACGGTCGCCCCCGTCGGGTTGTTCGGATAGTTGAAGAACATCAGCCGCGCCCGTTCGAGGACGTCGTCTGAGAGCTTGTCCAGGTCGGGCGCGAAGCCGAGCTCGGGTTGCAGTGGCATCAGCACCGCCTCGGCTCCGGCCAGCAGCGGGCCGCTCGTGTACACCGGGTAGCCCGGGTCGCTGGCCAGCGCGACATCCCCCGGATCGAGGAACGCGAGGTTCAGGTTGAAGATGCACTCCTTGGCGCCGATCGCCGGCATGACCTCGGTCTCGGGATCCAGCCTCACCCCGAACCGACGCTGGTAGAAGGCTGCGACGGCTTCCCGGAAGTCCTGGCGCCCACGATTGCTCGGGTACTGGTGGGTGCCGGGGTCGGCCACAGCCGTCTGGGCGGCCGCCACGATCGCCGGATAGGTGGGCGTATCGGGGTCACCGATCCCCAGGCTGATCACGTCGATCCCGGCGGCTCGCTTCCCGGCGATCTTGCGCTCGAGCTCGGCAAACAGGTACGGCGGGATCTTCTCCAGGCGGCTACTCGGTCGCATGCAACTCCTCCACGAGCTCCTCGGCGATCGTCCCGCGGATCACAGGGACCGCCCATCCGCTCAAATCGATGTGCAGGTCCTCTCCGATCTCCACCTCGAGCTCGCCGCCGTCGAGCACCACCGTGACGGGCGACTCGCCGCCCTTCAACACGTGGGCGACGGCCGCGCCGATCGCACCGGTGCCGCTCGCGGATGTCTCCCCTGCGCCGCGCTCGAAGATCCGCGCACGGATCCGGCCCGGCGCGATCATCGTGTACCAGGAGACGTTGGTGCGATTGGGAAACAGCTCGTGGTACTCGAAGGCGGGCCCGATCGCGGGCAGGTCGAGCAGCTCCAGATCCTTCTCGCTGTCGACCTCGATCGAGCACTGCGGGTTGCCGATCTGCACGTGCTGGAAGGCCCAGCCGCGCCCGGCAGCCGTGAGCTCGCCGCGTCCGTCGGGACCGCCGTCCGGGTAGTGGGAGCTGCTCAGTCGCGCCCGACCCATGTCCACCTTGCAGGTAGTCGGCGATGTGATCGTCGCCCGAATCTCCCCGGCGAGCGTCTTGATCGAGAATGTGTTCTGCTCGGTCCAACGGCGGCGGCGCAGGAACAGGATCGCCTCGCGCGCGCCGTTCCCCGAGAGCTCGGCCTCCGAGCCGTCGGGGTTGAAGATCCGCATGTTGGCGACAAAACCCGGCTCGTCCGGCGCCGACAGCAGCAGGATCCCGTCGGAGGCGACGCCGGTATGCGCAGCGCACAGTCGCCTGACTCGCGCCGGGGTCAGCTCAAACGGGATCGTGCGCTCGTCGAGGATCGCGTAGTCGTTGCCGAGCGCCTGCCACTTCTCGAAGTTCACCGCGCGCAGGCTAGATGATTCACCTGCGGCTTGTCCCGGTCGGGCTTGTCCCGGTCGGGCTTGTCCCGGTCGGCGGCCGGCCGCGGCCGCGCGAGCGCAGATCCGCCGAGCCACCATCTCAGCCGAGCCACCATCTCAGCCGAGCCACCATCTCAGCCGAGCCACCATGCTTGGAAGATCCGCGCGGCCGCGTCGTCGGACCCCAGTCCGGTCACGTCGAGCTGCAGCATCCCGGGAAGCTTCCGCATCCATGTCAGCTGCCGTCGGGCGTAATTCCGGGTGCGGCGCTTCATCGCCTCGACGTCGCCGCTCAGCAGGTCATCGAAGCCGAGCGCCTTACGTGCCGTGGCGCTCGCACCCGCCGCATGGGCGCGCCTCACCTCCTGCTCGGCGCCCGCGGCCAGCATCCCCTCGACGCGGACCTCGATCTGCGCGTAGAGCCACTCGCGGTCCGCGACGAGCCCGACCAGCAGCGTCGGATGGCGCGTCGTCTGCGTCCACAGCTCGGACTCGCCGGTAAGCGGCTCGAGCTCGCCCGCCTCGTGCAACTCGAGCGCGCGCAGGATGCGGTGGCTGTCCGTCGGCGCGATCTCCTCCGCCGCCCAGGGTGCGCGTGCCCTCAGCTCTGCATGAAGCGCCTCGGGGCCGTGCCGGCCGAGCTGCTGCGCCCAACGCTCGCGTACCCCCTGCTGCGGCGGTGGGCGCAGCGAGAGCTCGGCCAGCGCGGCGCGCAGGTAGAGGCCGGTTCCGCCGACGACGATCGGTCTCCGCCGCTCGGCGATCAGCTGGTCGATCTCGTTGTGCGCGAGCTCGGCATACTGCCCGGCACTGAACTGCGCGTCCACGGGCAGGAACGAGATCAGGCGATGCTCCAGCTCGGCGCGCTCGGCGGCATCTGGCGCGCCCGTGAGGATCTCCAGGCCCTGGTAGACCTGCAGCGCGTCGGCCGAGACCGCCACTGGCTCCTCCCCGCATCCACGCAGCAGCCGGGCCAGCGCGACCGCCACGTCGGTCTTGCCGACCGCGGTCGGGCCGAACAGGGCAATGACAGCCTCGCGTGACACTGGCGCTCAGTATCGTGCCCCGCGGTGATCATCGTCCTGCTCGAGAGGTGCCTATGAGGGTCAACGGCTCCAAGGTGCTCCTGACCGGCGCCACCGGCGGGATCGGCCAGGAGCTCGCTCACGCGCTGCATTCACATGGCGCGCAACTGCTGCTCACCGGACGCCGGCTCGAGCTGCTCACGCCCTTGGCGGCCGGCCTCGGCGCGCGCGCGCTGGTCGCTGACCTCGCTGAACGCGCCGATGTCGAACGTCTCGCCGCGCAGGCCGCCGACGTGGACATTCTCATCGCCAATGCGGCGCTGCCGGCGTCGGGCCAGTTCCTGGAGCTGGGACAGATGCAGATCGACACGATGCTCGAGGTCAATCTGCGGGCTCCGATTGCGCTGGCGCGTGCGCTGGCGCCGGCGATGGCATCCCGCGGGCGCGGCCACATCGTGCTGATGTCGTCGCTGGCCGGGAAGGCGGCCTCACCCGCCTCGTCGCTTTATGCGGCGACGAAGTTCGGCCTCCGAGGCTTCGCCCACGGTGCCCGCGCGGATCTGCGACGGTCCGGGGTTGGCGTCTCGGTGATCATGCCCGGCTTCATCCGCGACGCCGGCATGTTCGCCGACTCGGGTGTGAAGCTTCCGCCCGGTGTCGGCACGAGCACCCCTGGGGAGGTCGCCACCGCCGTGATCCAGGCGATCGAGCGCGATCGCGGCGAGATCTCGGTCGGCCCGCTGTCACTGCGCTTGGGTTCCAGCCTGTCCGCCGTCGCTCCCAATATCGCAGCGCTTGGACAAAGGCTGCTCGGCGGGGACAGGGTCGCCGCGAGCTTCTCGGTGGGTCAGACCGAGAAACGACCCGACCAAGGCTGACGGGCTGCCGCGCGGCGATCCGCTGGCAGCCGAGCGCGCAGCTCAGCCGAGGGCGCAGCTCAGCCGACGGACGACCGAGGCGCAGCTCAGCTGCGCGGGGCGAGAGCGTCCACCGAGGCGTGCTCGCCGGTCACGCTGGTCAGCGCGGCGATCACCTCATCCGCCAGCCGGGCCCCATCGGAGTGGCGTTCCGGCACGGCCTGGACGCGCACTACGATCGTGTCGCCGCTGATCTCCTCGAGCAGCACGCTCGGCGCCTTGCGCGTGGGCGTCGTCACGTTCGAGTCGAGGATCGCCTGGACGTGGCTCGGCCTGATGCTCGAGCTGAGTGTCACCTTCACATCGACCGGCTCGGGGTCCCGCAGCGGCACGATCGCCGAGGACAGCACCAGCGTGTTGGGGATCATGATCCGCTCCTCCCCGCGTGACAGAGTGGTATAGAGCAGGCCGAGCGATGCGACCACGCCGTCGGTACCGCCGGCCAGCGCGCCGGCCTGAAAGCGCACGCGCTCACCCAGACGGAACGGGCGCGCGCTCAGCAGCACCATGCCGGCGAAGAGGTTGCCGAGCGTCTGCTGGGCGGCAAGGCCCATGACGACCGCGGCGAAGCCACCACCCACAGCGATCGCCTGCAGCGAGATGCCACCGACCGCCAGCGCGGCCAGAAGGGTGGCGGCGACCGCCAGAAAGCGGATCACGAACTCGACCGTGCCGGCCGTCGCCGGGTCCATGCGTCGGAAGATGCCCGGAGCGACCTTCGAGAGGTCGCGTGAGATCAGCCAGCCAAGGATCAGTACCACGATCACGGCGCCGATCGTGATCGGCGTCTCGCTGACGAACCAATGCGATAGGCCTGGGAACGGCTTGGGCTGCTGACGGCGGATCGCCCTTGCGTTCTCGGCGACCTCATGGAAGTGATCCCGAGCCGTGCTCTCACCCCAGATCACCGCGATCAGCAGCAGCAACTCGATCGGCAGCCGTCTACCCGACTTGCGCGCCTCCTGGCGGTTGATCTGCACCTCGAGGCCGACCGCCGCCCACGCCTCGCTGCGCGTCTCGAACATGCGAGCGGGCGTGCGCGAAGGACGTGTCTTGAAGAGGCGCGGCATCGAGTCCGGCCCTACCTGGCCGCGCGTGCGATCAAAGACATCTCCCCCGTGAGCGTCTGGCTGCTCGCACCGGTTATCTCGACCTGTACGTATTCCCCTGGGTCGCCGAGCCCATCGAAGTTCACGACCTTGTTTTGCCTGCTGCGACCGCGCAGCCGCGTCGGATCGGTTCGCGAGGGTCCCTCCACGAGCACCTCGAGCGTGCGTCCGACAAACCGCTGGGCGCGCTCTGCTGCCCGCCGCTGGATCACCTTGACGAGCCGTTCGAGCCGCTCCACCTTGACCTCGTGGGGGATCTGCCCGTCCAACTCAGCGGCCTCGGTGCCACGGCGGGGCGAGTAGATGAAGGTGAAGGCGCCGTCGTAGCCGACCTGTTCGGCGACCTCGAGCGTCTGCTGGAAGTCGTCCTCGCTCTCCCCCGGGAAGCCGACGATGATGTCGGTGGTCAGCGCGCAGTCCGGAACGTGCTCGCGGATCAGGGCGACACGATCCAGGTAGCGCTCGCGCGTATAGGTGCGACGCATGCGCTTGAGGATCGCGCTCGACCCGGACTGCAACGGCAGGTGGATGTGCTCGCAGAGCGCCGGCACCTCCGCGTGCGCGAGGATCACGTCCTCGCGCATGTCCTTTGGGTGCGGGCTCGTGTAGCGGATGCGCTCGATGCCAGGAACCTCGTCCACGCGCCGCAGAAGGTCCGAGAAGGACGTCCGCTTCTCCAGCGGCAGGTCGCGGCCGTAGGAGTTGACGTTCTGTCCGAGCAGCGTCACCTCGGTGACGCCGTCGGCGGCCAGGCGCTCGACCTCGGCGATCAGGATCCCCGGATCACGGCTGACCTCGCGCCCACGGGTGGAGGGCACGATGCAGTACGAGCACACGCAGTTGCAGCCGACGCTGATCTGCAGCCAGCCCTGGAACTCCCGCGCACGCTTCACCGGCAAATCACCGGTGAATCCCTCGAACTCGAAGTAGCCCTGCGCCGTCAACGAGTCGCTGGTGAGAAACTCCGCCAGCTTGTGCACCTGACCCGGTCCAAAGGCAACATCGACGAACGGGAAGCGCTGGAAGACCTCGTCCTTGACCGATTGCGCCCAGCACCCGCCGACCCCGATCACGGTGTCCGGAGCCCGGCGCTTGAGCGCGTTGGCCTCCCGCAGGTGCGCGATGAAGCGCTCATCGGCCTTCTCCCTGATCGAGCAGGTGTTGAACAGGATCAGGTCCGCCTCTTTGCGCTCCGCCGCCTCGCTGTAGCCGAGCGACTCGAGCATCCCCTTCATGCGCTCCGAGTCGTGCTCGTTCATCTGGCAACCGAACGTGGTCAGGTGATAGGTCTTACCCACGGTTGCGAAGCGTAGCGGTGACTACCAGGGTCGCTGGGGCCCGGGAACATGGGGAAGTGTCGGGCGTCTCTGCGCTTCCTGTCTCACGTTGTCCTACCGCGCGTAGTCGACGGCCCGTGACTCCCGGATCACCGTCACCTTGATCTGGCCGGGGTATTCGAGCTGCTTCTCGATGCTGCGGGCGATCTCGAAGGAGAGCAGCGTTGCGCCGGCGTCGTCGATCGCAGCGGGTGCGACGATCACGCGGATCTCCCGACCGGCCTGCATCGCGTAGACCTTCTCGACCCCACGATGGCTGGTCGCGATCTCCTCGAGGTCACGCAGGCGCTTGACGTAGAGCTCGAGCGACTCGCCACGCGCGCCGGGACGGGCCCCCGAGAGCGCGTCTGCAGCCTGTACGACGACCGCCTCGACCGTCTGCGGCTCGACCTCGTTGTGGTGGGACTGCATCGCGTGGATGACCGCCTCGGTCTCGCCGTACTTGCGGGCGAGATCGCCGCCAACGAGCGCGTGCGGGCCCTCGACCTCATGGGTGACGGCCTTGCCGATGTCGTGCAGCAGCGCGGCGCGGCGGGCCGTCTTGGCGCCGGCGCCCAGCTCCGAGGCCATCATCGCCGCCAGCTGCGCCACCTCCACCGAGTGCGCCAGCACGTTCTGCCCGTAGCTGGTGCGGAACTTGAGCCGGCCAAGGTACCTGATCAGCTCCGGATGCAGACCCTGGACGCCGGCCTCGAAGGCGCCCTCCTCGCCGGCCTCCATCATGTGGGTCTCGAGCTCGGATTTGACCTGGAAGTACATCTCCTCGATGCGCGCCGGATGGATGCGCCCATCCTGGAGCAGTCGCTCGAGCGTGAGGCGCGCGATCTCCCGGCGTACGCCGTCAAAGCCCGACAGTACGACCGCGCCAGGGGTGTCGTCGATGATGAAGTCGACGCCGGTGAGCGTCTCCAGCACGCGGATGTTGCGACCCTCGCGGCCGATGATGCGGCCCTTCATGTCATCGGAGGACAGCTGCACCACCGATACCGTCGTCTCAGCCGCATGCGCGGCCGCCAGCCGCTGCATCACGACCGAAAGGATGTTGCGCACCCGGCGATCGGCATCGCGCTTGGTGTCGTCCTCGATCTGGCGCACGCGCCGCGCCGCCTCCTGCCGCGCGTCGTCCTCGATCGCCTCGATCAGCATCCGCTTGGCGTGCGCTGCGGACACGCCTGAGATCCGCTCGAGCTCGAGCACGACCTGTTTCTGCTGGTCATCCAGCAGGCTCGAGCGCTCGCTGATCGCGGCCTCGCGCGCGTTGAGCGCCTGCTCGCGGCGGACAAGCTCGTCGCCGTGCGCCCTGCCGCCACCGTTCGTGACCGCGGGCGGCGGTGTCAGGGGCTCGCCCGCGGCTGCAATCGCTCCGACGGTCGCTCCCGCCGCCGGTACTCCGAAATGGGCTGCCGGCCACACGCCCCGCGTCACGCGCGCATAGACAGCCGCGGCGCCGACTATCCCTACGGCTATCAACGCTGCGGCAACGATGATGTCCATGGTCGTTCCTCTCCACAGGTCCGCACCACCGCGAACCACTCAACCTCTGCGTTTGTCAGGAGCGACCGAGCGGCTGGGCTCTCCTCCTCTGGGAAGCGGTTCCGGCTTCAGGTTGCACGTGTTTTCCAGGGACTTTCCGTATCACCGGCCATCCCGACCGTTCGTTCGCTACCTGCGATCCTATCGCGCCCAGAGGCAGTGCGAGCGGGATCCACGGACGCGCGGCGCGCCCATTCTCTGACCGCATCGGAGGCGGTTTCGCTCTCGTATCCCTTGCGCGCCAGCACACCGAATGCACGCTCCCTGTCGCGTCGCTCAGCCGGCCCCGCCGGAAAACGCCGGCCAAGCAGCGCCACAGCCCGATCGAGCTCGCTGCCCACACCCGTGCCATCGCCGGCGCCAACCGCGACGTTGCCATCGTCGGCGCCGAACGCGGCGCCTCCCCCGTTCTCGGCCAGGGCCGTCTCGATCAGCTCGCGCGCGACTCCGCGCTCACGCAGCGCACGCGCGACCCGCTCGTTGCCCCAGGCCTCGAGGCTACGCTTGTCCTCGGTGAAGACGCGCGCGTAGCGGGCATCGTCGAGGTAGCCGAACTCGAGCAGCTCAGCCACCACCAGCTCGATCTCCTCGCTGTGTACCCCGCCGCGCTCCAAGCGCGCCCGGACCTCTGCCTCGGTCCGCTCGCGCCTGTTCAGATATGCGTAGGCGATACCAAAACCGCGACCAGTCCCGGTGTCCTGAGCCTCAGATTCGTGGCCGCGCAAAGCCCGCAGCTGGTTCGTGGACCGGCTCTCAGGCAGCTTCGAGGCCCTCGTCGACATCTTCATCCGGCAGGTCGTCGTGCTCAATCGGCTTGACCAGGTCCTGCCCGATCCCGAGCACGGCGTAGATCTTCTTCTCGATCTCCTTGGCCAGCTCCTGATGCTCGTCCAGGTAGGCCTTGGCGTTGCCGCGACCCTGGCCGAGCCGCTCATCCCCGTAGGAGAAGAACGAGCCGGACTTGGTGACTATGTTGTGCTCGATCCCGTAGTCCAGCAGGCAGCCCGAGGTCGAGATTCCCTTGCCGAACTCGATGTCGAACTCGGCCTGCTTGAACGGAGCGGCGACCTTGTTCTTGACGACCTTCACCCGGACTCGGTTACCCACGGCCTCGGTGCCGTCCTTGAGCGTCTCGATGCGGCGGATGTCCATGCGCTGCGAGGAATAGAACTTCAGCGCCCGACCGCCCGGCTGCGTCTCCGGCGAGCCGAACATCACGCCCACCTTCTCGCGGATCTGGTTGGTGAAGACGCACAGCGTCTGCGTACGGTTCAGGTTGCTTGTGATCTTGCGCATCGCCTGCGACATCATGCGCGCCTGCGCGCCGACGGTCTGGTCACCCATCTGGCCCTCTAGCTCGGCCCGTGGGGTCAGCGCCGCAACGGAGTCGACCGCGATCACGTCCACCGCACCCGAGCGGATCAGCATGTCGACGATCTCGAGCGCCTGCTCACCGTGGTCGGGCTGAGAGACCAGCAACTCGTCGATGTCGACGCCGATCTGCTGGGCGTACAGCGGGTCCATGGCGTGCTCGGCGTCCACGAACGCACACACGCCGCCGAGCTTCTGGGCCTCGGCGAGGATGTGGTAGACGAGCGTCGTCTTGCCCGAGGACTCCGGGCCGAAGATCTCGACGATGCGGCCCCGCGGCACACCGCCGATGCCCAGCGCAAGATCCAGCGACAGCGCGCCGGTCGGGATCGCATCGACCGCCACGCGGGCGCCTGGGTCGCCCATCCTCATGATGGCGCCCTTGCCGAACTGTCGCTCGATCTGGGTCAGCGCGCCCTGGAGCGCCGCCTGGCGCTTGGCATCTGATGGTTCCCGCCCACCCGCCCCCCGGCCGCCGGCCGACGCAGCGGCAAGCTTCGCGCCTGCCTTCTCGGTTTCACTCATCTCGTCTGGCTCCTTGTCTGATGCCTTGCGAACCGTCAAGTTACGACCCGCATCGGACGGAACCACAGAACACCTGTTCGTACAAGGCCGCCGTGTGTCAAATGTGTGCCAGAAGCGTGCCATTCCAGACACAAATTGGCGTACGACCAGTGCCGCAAGGCAAGCTGTCCGCTTCTGGAGGGCCACATACATCCTCCAGCACGCATTTGGCCCCCTGAAGTCGCATCCTGGCCGCAATTGACTCCTGGCCAGCGCTGAGACTCAGACCCGCGGCGTCTAATCGCTCTCGCCGCGCAGCACGCGTGCGATCAGGTGCAGCGCGACGGTCGTGGCGCGGTCGCGCACGGCGGCGCGGTCGCCCGGCAGGTTGCGCGCGCGTGTGAGCACGCGCACCGCAGGCTCCGATGCAGGCTCCACCGCAGGCTCCGGCACGGACGCCGACTCGCCGTCGCCCTCGCCCTCAGCAGCAGCCACGACCGAGAAGCACACCAGCCCCACGGGCTTCTCAGGCGTCCCCCCACCGGGCCCGGCCACGCCGGTGATCCCAACCCCGACAGAGGCGCCGAAGCGGCGTCGCGCCCCCTCGGCGAGCGCTCGTGCGACCTCCACCGACACGGCGCCGTGCGCGTCGATCAGCGCCGGATCGACCCCGACCAGCTCGCTCTTGGCCGCGTTGCTGTAGACGACCGCCCCGCCGATCACGTAAGCGGATGAGCCGGCGCGCTCGGTCAGGCGGGCCGCCAGCAGGCCGCCCGTACACGACTCCGCCGTCCCGACCGTGTCGCCCCCGGCCAGCAGCAGCTCCGCCACCTGCTCGTCGATCGTGCTGCCGTCGGCCGAGAACAGGTGCTTGCCGTGGCGCTGCGCGATGAACTCCAGCAGCGCCTCGTAATGCGCCTGCGCGGCCGGCTCGAAGCGCGTCGAAACCTCGATCTCGCCGCGCCGCAGACAGGTGGTGATCTCCAGCGGCCCGAGCCGCAGACCGGCGGCGTCGGCAGCCCGCAGCGTGTTGGCGATCTCCGCCTCCGGGATCCCGAAGAGCCGCACGATCTCGCGGCGGTACTCGGTCGCGCCCGCGATCGCCCGCTGGAAGGCGGCAGAGGCGACGGCATCGGACCACATCGGCTGGAGCTCGCCGGGTGGACCGGGCAGAACCACGACAGTCGGCCCGTCACGGCCGTCGGCCGGAGGTACCACCAACCCCGGGGCGGTGCCGCGCGGTGCGAGCACGGTCGCTCCCACAGGGATCACGGCCTGCTTGCGGTTGGCCTCGCGCAGCGCCTCGCGGTCGGCGTCGGGCCAGCGCCGCAGCGCCCGCTCGATGATCTGGCCGATCCGCGCCTCGAGCGCCTCGTCGAGCAGCATCTCGCGCCCGCAGAAGCCACCGACGATCGCAGCCGTGAGGTCGTCGGCGGTGGGCCCCAGACCACCGCTGGTGACGATCACCGCCACGCCGGCCGCCGTCATCTGCAAAAGCGCGGTGCGCAGATCCTCAGGCCGGTCCCCGACGATCTCGATCATCGCGGTATCGACGCCCAGATCCCGCAGCCGCTCCGAGAGCCACGGCCCGTTGCGGTCGCTGATGATTCCGGTGAGGACCTCGGTGCCGGTTACGAGGATGCCGGCCCGTACGGCCGCGCGACCCGTGAACACGGCGGCGTCGGTCACGATCCGCAGGTGGGGGCCGGTTGCAGCGTCTTTACGGTCGCCGGCGTGATCCGCAGACTGATCGCGGCGCTGCCGGGCGGTGTCGTCGGGGTGTAGTGCTTGCCGTTGGCGGTCATCGTCACACCTGCATTGCCCAGCGTGATCAGCAGCTGCCTGGCATGGAAGGTCGGAAGCGTCTGCCCGACGTCGAAGATGCCGGGCGCCATCAGGGCCTTACCCGCCTGGTTCTCAACGCAGATCCACACCGTCGCGGTTGGCACCAGCTTCAGGCTCGCCCGCGTCGGCGTCGTGACCGTCGCCGTGTTGCTCGTGATCGCCTGCGTCGTCGTCTTGCGGCCGTTCTTGCCACCGGAACCGTCGTGGTGAAGGCCCGCACCGGTGGCCGCACCGGTGGTGTTGGTCGCGGGCGCGATCGGATGACGGCTGCCCGACGGGGCTATCACGATCAGCGCGAACACGATCACGATCAGCGCGAACACGATCACGGTGCGCGGTCCCAGCAGCGCGCTGCCGATGCGGCCCGGCGAACGCGAGCCGGAGCGCCGGTCGCGCTCGCGTGCGGTGGTCGCCATCGCCCTGACCTCATGGTCGCTGGGGCGCTCGTAGCGGCGTTTGAACTCGTCGACCAGCAGCCGGCTGTCCAGCCCCAGATAGTCGCCGTACGTCTTCAGAAAGCTCTTGACGTAGACGGGTCCCGGCAGCAGGTCCCACTCTTCGTTCTCGAGCGCGCGGAGATACTTGGCACGGATCTTCGTGCTCACCTCGACCTCGCTGATGTCGATGCGCGCCCGCATGCGCGCCTCACGCAAAGTGGAGCCGATGTCCGCCATATCGACAAAGGCTACGCTGCGCAGGCCGCTGACCACTGCATAAACTGCTGCAGCCGCCCCATTTTTCTGGGCTTTCAGGCTTAGCTGGGTGCGGTTGACCTATTCGCGATGCTGATCTTCGCTCGCGGCGGGCTCCGGCGCAAGTCCGGGGTCGCCATCTGACACGGCGCTTGCGGGGCTCTCGGGAGCGCTCGACCGGCTGCCGGGAGCACTCGACCGGCGCTTGCCCCCTTTCGCTTCCGAAAGCGCCACCAGGACGCGTGGCACATCGGCTTCGGTGATCAGCACCTGACGGGGCTTGGAGCCCTCGTAGCCCGAGATGATGTTGCGCCGCTCGAGCATGTCGATCAGCCGGCCCGCCCGCGTGTAGCCCAGCCGCAGGCGCCGCTGCAGCATCGAGGTCGAGGCGGTGCCCATCGAGGCGACCAGGCTGATCGCCTCCTCGAGCAGCGGATCCTCGTCGGGATCGAAGCCGTCGTCGGAACCACCATCGGAGCCGGTGTCGCTTTCGTCCTCGACCTCCTCGAGCAACTCCTCGCGCAGGTCGGGCTCGCCCTGACGGCGCCAGGCGTCGGTCAGCTCGAGAATCTGCTCCTCGTCGATGTAGGCGCCCTGGATGCGCTGGAGCTTGTTGGTTCCGACCGGCGAGAACAGCATGTCGCCCTGACCGAGCAGCGACTCGGCGCCGTTCTGATCGAGGATCACCCGCGAGTCCGTCTGACTGGAGACCGCGAACGCGATCCGCGACGGCACGTTGGCCTTGATCATGCCGGTGATCACGTCGACGCGCGGGGACTGCGTGGCCAGCACCAGGTGCATGCCGACGGCGCGCGCCTTCTGCGCCAGGCGGATGATCGAATCCTCGACGTCGGCGGGCGCGACCATCATCAGGTCGGCGAGCTCGTCGATCACGCACAGGATGTAGGGCAGCGGCGGCTCGCCCCGCCCCTCGCGGGCCTTGTTGAGCTCGGGCAGCGAGCGCGTGCGGGCCAGGCGCATGATCCCGTAGCGGTCCTCCATCTCCTTGACCAGGTTCTGTAGGGCGTTGGCGGCCATCTTGGGGCTCGTGATCACCGGCGTCAGCAGGTGCGGGATCGACTCGTAGTGGTTGAGCTCGACCTGCTTGGGGTCGACCAGCACCAGCCGCACCTCGTGCGGCGTCGCGCGCAGCAGGATCGAGGACAGCATCGAGTTCACGCAGGCCGACTTGCCGGCGCCCGTGGTGCCCGCGACCAGCAGGTGCGGCATCTTCGCGAGGTCGGCGCCGATCGCGCGCCCGGCGATGTCCTTGCCCAGCCAGACCGTCAGCGGCGACCAGTCGGCCGGCGGCTCCTGGAAGACGTCGCCGAGATGCACGATCCGCCGGCGCAGGTTCGGGACCTCCACGCCAACCGCGGTCTTGCCGGGAATCGGCGCGAGGATGCGCACGTCGACGGCGGCCAGCGCGTAGGCGAGGTCGTCCTTCAGATTCGAGACCTTCGACATCTTCGTGCCGGGTGCGAGCTTGATCTCGTAGCGGGTGATGTGCGGGCCGGTGACCTGGCCCACGACCTTGGACTCGATCCCGAAGTGCCCGAGCGCCTCGACCAGCGCCCTGGCGGTCGCCGCCTGACCGGTGGTGTCGGGCTTGGCGGCCTCGCCGGTGGAGCGCACGAGATTGCGGGGCGAGGGCACGCGCCAGACGAAGTCCGGATCGTCGGTGACCGACGCGCGGTAGCGGCCGCCGGGGGTCAGCTCGCCGGGATCGACCTCGCGCTGCGGACCGGCGGCGACGTCCTCGGGCTCCTCCTCTTCCTCGTAGTCAACCGCCGCCATCTCCTGGGTCTCTCCACTCGAATGGCCGTCGAGGTCCACGAAGTCCTCGAACTCGACCGGCTCGACGGGCGCAAACCCGTCGGCGTCGGCCTCGACGTCGGTCGAGAAGCTGCGCTGGCCGTCCGCGTCCTCATAGACATCGACCGCGGGCGCCTCGACGTGCGTCGCGCGCACGACCAACTCGGTCTCGCCGGGATCGGGCACCACCAGCGCATCCTCGCCCGCCTCGTGGCGCCGCAGCCGCGCGGCACGGATCTCGGCACGCCGCGTGGCGCTGCGCACCTCGGGTCCGCGCCGCAGCCTGGCCGCGTGACGCCGGCTACCCGTGATAACCGACGCGAAGGTCGCGCCGCTCAGCAGGATCACGCCGGCGATCAGCAGGAACACGGCCAGGATGTCGGCTCCGGCGGTGGAGATCAGGTGCCCGGTCACGTAATACTCGACCCCGCCGAACAGTCCGCCGCGCGGCTTCATCGCCGCAGCGGACCAGAAGTGCTTGCTCGGAGTCTCGCCGGGCCCGAAGAGCCCGGCGGCGAAGGCCAGCGCCAGCGCCAGCAGCAGGCAGAGCGTGCCGCTGCGCAGGGGGCGCGTCGCCGGAGCGACATCGAGATCACGCGCCAGCACGCGTGCACCGCCCAGCAGCAACGCGATCGGCGTCAGGTAGGCGAGCTTGCCGATCAGCAGCTCGAGCCCGCTCATCACGCCGCGGCCGAGCGAGCCGCCGGCCCAGAATCCGTAGGCGACCCCCGCCAGGAAGATCCCGATCGCGATCAGCGCCAGCGCGATCACGTCGATCTGATGCGGCTCGAGGTCGCGTACACCGCGCAGACCCGGCCGGCTGGCCACCAGCGAGCGCCTCGCGCGCGTCGGAGGGGCGCTTTTCCTCCTGGTAGTGGCCCGCTGGCCACTACCAGACCTACCGCTCTTGGCGGTCGTCGTCCGGGTCTTGGTCGAGGTACGGGCGGCAGCCATCTTCTACGCAAGGTCTACTTCGACCTCCGGCGGCAAAGCCCTGCCTGGGAAACTCGTCTGGTGGACACCACAGCAGTGATCCTGGCGGGCGGCCGCGGCAGCCGCATCGGCGGCCACAAAGCGCTCGTCCTACTGGGCGGTCGCCCCCTGATCTCCTACCCGATCGACGCCGCCCAAGCGGCCGGCCTCGCCGTCGTCGTCGTCGCCAAAGCCACGACCAATCTCCCCCCGCTCGACATCCCGCTGCTGCTCGAGCCAGACGAGCCGACCCACCCCCTGCTCGGCATCATCACAGCGCTCGAGCACCACGCCGCCGTGATCGCGATCCCATGCGATATGCCGCTACTGCGCTCGGCTGAGCTGGCCGCCCTGGCCGCGATGCCGGATGACCTGGCGACGCTCTGGCCCAACCAGCCCTTCCCATCCCTATACCGGCGCGCACTGCTGCCGCAGTTACGCGAGGCCCTGGAAGCCAATCAACCGATGAGGGCGATGCAGGCGCAACCTCCTCTCGCGCCTGCGTCGGCCACATCGAATGATTCGGCAGCTCAGATCAGCGTCAACACCGCCGCAGACGTCGCACGGGCAGAGGCCCTGCTCAGGGTTGATTGACGCGATCGGCTGCCGCCAGGAACTCCTCGATCGACGCCCCAGCGCGGCCCGCGACCCAGCAGGCCAGCGGCGCGGCGGTGCGTTCCGAGGAGTGCGCGGCGGTGCCGGCGAGCGCCAGCAGCTTGTCGGTCTGTTCAGGCGCGGGCGGTTCGATGCCCAACTCCCGCGCGAACGCTTCGATCCACTCGTCTCTGGTCACGCGACCAGAGATTAGAGTGAGTGTGATGCAGACGCTCCCAGGTGGGCTCAGGACGGTCACACACGACGGCGAGCAGGATACCGTCGCGGTCGAGGAGCCGCTGGAGATTCGCTGCGGCGAGGAGCCCATCGCCGTGACGATGCGTACCCCCGGCCACGACGAGGAGCTGGCGCTGGGCTTCTTCTACGGCGAGGGCCTGATCGACGGGCCGCGCGCGGTGGGATTGACCGGCGACCTTGCCAACAACACGATCGTCGTCGCCGGACCGCTCACCCGCACGCCCGCCGCGCGCCGCTTCTACACGACCTCCTCCTGCGGGGTCTGCGGTAAGGGAGCGATAGACGAGGTCGTCGTGCACAGCGAGCGCCTGGCGCAATGGTCCCTCGCACCGCTGCACCGTACGATGCTCGCGGGGCTGCCCGAGCTGCTCGTGCAGCCGGGCTTCGCCCGTACCGGCGGGCTGCACGCCACCGGGTTGTTCGACGCCGCCGGGGAACTGCTCTGCGTGCGTGAGGACGTTGGCCGCCACAACGCGATGGACAAGGTGATCGGCTGGGCGCTGACCGGCGGGCTCGTGCCGCTGAGCTCGAACCTGCTGTGCGTGAGCGGCCGGCTGTCCTTCGAGCTCGTGCAGAAGGCCGCGGTCGCCGGTGCTCCCGTGCTCGTCGGCGTGGGCGCCCCCACCTCGCTCGCGATCGAACTGGCGCGCGACCGAAACCTGACGCTCTGCGGCTTCGCCCGTAACGGCCGCGTGAACGTCTACAGCGGCGAGCACCGCGTTAGGGCAGCTGTGTGAGCTCCCGGCCCCGCGCCTTTCTTCAGGCCACTTTAAAGAGTCTCGAAGAGTCTTCCGTTTCCAGGTCGATCCGCTTTAAGATCAGAACGCGATGACCACTGCTGCCGAGTTCGAGCGTCCCGCCCGTGTACTCGTCGTCGAGGACGACGACGCGATCTCTCAGGTGCTGCAGCGCTCGCTCCGCATGGAGGGCTACGAGGTCCGCATCGCCGGCGACGGCATGGCCGCACTCGACGAAGCGCACGCCTTCCTGCCCGACCTGGTGATACTCGACCTCGGACTCCCGAAGCTCGACGGGCTCGAGGTCGCCAAGACGCTGCGTGAGGGCGATGATGTCCCGATCCTGATGCTGACCGCCCGCGACGCGGTCGAGTCGCGCGTCGAGGGACTCGACGCCGGTGCCGACGATTACCTCGTCAAGCCGTTCGAGCGCCAGGAGCTGCTGGCGCGGCTGCGCGCGCTGCTGCGCCGCCGTCCCCCGCGGGGCCAGGCGGCGATCGCGGTCGGCGACCTGCGCCTGAACCCGGATACGCACGAGGTGTTGCGCGGCGAACGCCAGCTCGATCTCACTCAACGCGAGTTCGAGCTGCTGGAGTACCTGATGCGCAACGAGCGCATCGTCGTCTCCCGCCAGCGCCTGCTCGACGAGGTCTGGGGCTATGACCCCTTCTCGATGACCAACACAATCGAGGTGTTCGTTTCCAATCTGCGGCGTAAATTGGAGGCTGGTGGCGAACCTCGGCTCCTTCATACGATCCGCGGCGCGGGCTACGTTCTACGCGTATAGGCGCGTCCCCGTCCGCTGGCGCCTTGGCGGCGGCTCGGCGGCGCTCACGTTCGTAATCCTGGCGAGTGTCGCGATCGTGACCGACGTGCTCACCGACAGGCAGCTCTCCAGCTCCTTCCACGAGCAGACCACCGGCGCCCTGGGCAGGCTGGCCCTGGAGCTCAACGCCACAACTGACCGGACCACACATCAGGTCAACTGTCAGGTCGGCCCAGCGGGGGATCTAACCAGCTTCGCGGAGTCCGACAGCGCGCAGATCCGCTTCTTCTCCGATCGCGGGAGGCTGCTCTGCTCGCAAGCGCTCGCCACGAAGACATTCACGAGCGTCAACCACCCTTACTTCCGTCCTCCCGCCCGCAACGACGAGCCGCGACCAACCTCGGTGCAGCACGGCTACTACGTTGCGACATCGAACAAGACCCCGTGGAAGGGAACACACCGCACCCACACCGGGTGGCTGTACTACGCCCGGCCGCTCTCGAGTCTCGACGAGACGATCAGTGAGGTGCGCATCTACCTGACCGGTGGTGTTCTGGCGGGAACGATTCTGGCGATGCTGGCCGGTCTGCTCGTTGCTCAGCGCGCGATGCGTCCGGTCGTCGAGCTGACCGAGGTGGCACGCGAGATCGAGCGCACCCGCGACCCGTCGCTGCGCATCCCCCACCCCGACGCCGAGGACGAGGTCGCCGACCTGGCGCGCACGCTCGAGTCGATGCTCGGGGCGCTGAATGAGGCCCGCACCGAGAGCGAGACAGCACTGATGCGCCAGCGAGAGTTCGTCGCCGATGCCTCGCATGAGCTGCGCACGCCCCTGACCAGCGTGCTGGCGAACCTCGAGCTGCTCGCCGACGAGCT
This sequence comes from Solirubrobacteraceae bacterium, assembly GCA_050696795.1. Classification (GTDB taxonomy): domain Bacteria; phylum Actinomycetota; class Thermoleophilia; order Solirubrobacterales; family Solirubrobacteraceae; genus Palsa-465. The sequence goes on from JBOGYJ010000333.1 coordinate 28,628, forward strand.
CGGCGGCGAGCAGGCGGAGTCCGCAAAGTCGGCGCTGCGGTCCACCCGCCGTATGCGCAGGCTCGTCGCCGACCTGCTGCTGCTGGCGCGGGCTGACGTGGGGCGTGAGCAGCCACACCGGCTGACCAACCTTGCGACCCATCTCACGGATGCCGCCGCTGAGCTCGGCCGCGGGCTGGACGATCACGGCGTCACCGTCAACGCCGAGCCGGCGCCGGTGGAGGGCGTCGGCGACGACCTCCACCGGTTGATCCTCAACCTGCTCGAGAACGCGCTCAACCATACGCCTGCCGGAACGCAGATCGTGGCCTCCAGCGGCATCCGTGACGGACATCCGGTGCTGGTGATCCAGGACGACGGTCCAGGCATCGATCCGAAGCTCCAGCAGCGTGTGTTCGAACGGTTCGTGCGCGGCGGCGGCGACACCGGCTCGCACGGCACCGGACTTGGGCTCGCGATCGTCGATGCGGTGGCGAGCTCGCACGGTGCGACCGTCAGGATGAAGTCGCTGCCTGAAGTTCAGGGGACGCGCTTTGAGATCCGGTTCCCGCCGCCGGCGCACGGCGACGCCGACGCAGAGCTGCCCGCGACCGACGAGTTGCGAGTGGTTCAGACCTCGACAACGACCGGCAGGACCATCGGCCGCCGCCGCAGCCGGTCGTAGACGAAGGCGGCCACGTCGTCGTGCAGCTCCTCCTGGAGCAGGTCGACCTGGGTGATTCCGTCTGCGTGGGCGCGCGCGAGTGAACGCTCGACCTCCTCGCGGATCTCCTGGCGCAGCTCCTCGGCCTGCTCCACGAACGGTACGCCGCGGAAGATCACCTCGGTGTCGGCCACCGGCGCACCCTCGTCTTCGGAGATCGTCGCGACGACGATGAAGATGCCGTCGGCTGAGAGCATCCGGCGGTCGCGCAGGGCGACATCGGAGGGCTCGCCGATGTCGACGCCGTCGACGAAGATCATGCCCGACTGCTCCGGCGCGCCGAAGGCGGCGCCGTGCTCGTCGAGCTCGAGCGGCAGGCCGTTGTTGCCGCGGAAGATGTTGTCGGGATCGATGCCGACGGCCTCGGCCAGCTGGCCGTGCAGGTGGATGCGCTTGTGGTCGCCGTGGATCGGCATCACGTAGCGCGGACGCACGAGATTCAGCATCAGCTTGATCTCCTCGGCGTAGCCGTGGCCCGAGGCGTGGATCTGCGCGTCGGCGGTGGTCACGACGTCACAGCCGATGTGATAGAGCCGGTCGATCGTCTCGTTCACAGCGCGCTCGTTGCCGGGGATCGGCGTGGCCGAGAACACGACGGTGTCGCCCTCGCGCAGCTTGATCTGGCGGTGGTCGTTGTGCGCCATGCGCCGCAGCGCCGAGAGCGGCTCGCCCTGTGATCCGGTCGAGATCACGACCACGCGGTGATCCGGCCAGTCCTCGACCTCCTGCGGCTGGATCAGGATCCCGTCCGGCACCTCGATGTGACCGAGTGAGCGGCCGATGCCGACGTTCTTGCGCATCGAGCGTCCGACCAGCGCGACCTTGCGCCCAAGCGCGGCGGCCGCGTCGATCACCTGCTGCACGCGGTGGATGTTCGAGGCGAAGCTGGTAACGACGATGCGACCCTCGGCGCGGGCAAAGACCTCCTCCAGATGCGGGCCGACGACCCGCTCGGAGAGCGAGTAGCCGGCGCGATCGGCGTTGGTCGAGTCGCCGCACAGCAGCAGCACCCCCTCGCGGCCGAGCTCGGCCAAGCGCTGCACATCGGCGGGCTCGCCGTCGACCGGCGTCTGGTCGAACTTGTAATCGCCGGTGACCAGCACGGTGCCGACGTCGCAGGTCAGCGCCACCGCGCAGCTACCGGGGATCGAGTGGGTCATGTGGATCATCTCCACATCGAACGTGCCCGCCGCGATCTCCTCGCCAGGCAGCACCTCGATCAGCTCGACCTCCTTGAGCTTGTGCTCGTCGAGCTTCGAGCGGGCCATCGCGATCGTCAGCTTCGAGGCGTACACCGGCGGCAGCTCGCCGTACTGGCGCAGGTCGCGCAGCACCCACGGCAGTGCCCCCAGGTGGTCCTCGTGGCCATGGGTGATGACGATCGCCTCGATGTCCTCGACGCGGTCGCGCAGATAGGAGAAGTCCGGCAGCACCAGGTCGATGCCGAGCATCTCAGCCGTCGGGAAGCGCAGCCCGACGTCGATCACGGCGATCGAGCCCTCGTACTCGACCACCATCATGTTCTTGCCGATCTCGCCCAGGCCGCCGAGCGGCAGGACTCGCAGTTTGCCGGTACTCACGCGTGCGCGGCCGGTTGCAGGAGGCCGTGGCGGTCGAGCAGCGCGCGGATCACCGCGGTCTCGCTCTGGTCAAGCGGGACGTAGGGCAGCCGCGGTCTCCCCACCTCGACCCCGATCAGGTTCAGCGCCGCCTTGCAGCTGACCGCGCCGGGCGCGATCGCCATGTCGCGGTAGACGTCGGCCAGGCCGGCGTTGATCTGCTCGCGGCGCTCGGGCTCGTCGACCATGCGCCGCATCTCGTGGCCGAACACGTGGCTGCCGGTGAGGATGCCGCCCGCTTCGCCCATGTCGAGAATCGTCGCGAGCAGATCGTCGTTGCCGGCGTAGAGCTGCAGGCCGTCGATCTTGGCGGCGTTCTGGGAATTGGCCTGCTTGACCGCCGCGACGTGCTCGAGCTGTGCGAGCTCGGCGAGCAGGTCGTTGGGCATGTCCGCGCCGGTGCGCTGCGGGATGTTGTAGAGCACGATCGGCAGGTCGGTGGCGGCGTTGACGGCCGTGAAGTGGGCGACGATGCCGCGCCGGCTGGGCCGGTTGTAATACGGGTTGACGTGGAGCAGCGCGTCGGGCCGCATCGTCGTCGCCTGCTCGGTCAGCTTGATCGCGTGGCGGGTGTCATTGGAGCCGACGCCCGCCACCACGCTCCGGTCCGGATAGGCGGCACGCGCCTCGCCGATGATCAGCTCGATGAAGCCCAGGTGCTCGGCGTCGTCCATGGTGGCGGCCTCGCCGGTGGTGCCGCACACGACCACGCCGTCGGAGCCGTTGTCGAGCAGGTGGTGCAGCAGGCGCACGGCCGCCGCCTCGTCGACGCGGCCATCGGCGTCGAAGGGCGTGACCATCGCGGTGAGGATCGTTCCGAGGTTCACGACGCTGATGTTCTCACAGAAGTCGTTCCAGTCCGACGACGAGCGGCTCGTCCAGCGTTGCCACCCGGCGCACGGCCAGCAGCACGCCCGGCATGAACGACTCGCGGTCCAGCGAATCGTGCCGGATCGTGAGCGTCTGGCCGACATCGCCGAGGATGACCTCCTGGTGCGCCACGAGCCCGGGCAGACGCACCGAGTGGATCGGGGGCGCCGGCCTGTCGGGCACCGCCTCGTGCATGCGCTGCGCCGTGAGCGCGGCCGTGCCGCTGGGAGCGTCGAGCTTGCGATCGTGGTGCAACTCGATGATCTCGGCCGCGCGCATGTGCTTGGCCGCCTGTGCCGCGAACATCATCATCAGCACCGCACCGATCGCGAAGTTCGGCGCGACGAAGACATTGCCTCCCGGCAGACCGCGCACATCGTCGAGCTCGAAGCCGGTCGTCCCGACCACAACGTGCGCGCCGGCGGCGACCGCCGTGCGGATGTTGGCGACGGCCGCGCTCGGGACGGAAAAGTCGACCAGCACGTCGGGACGGTGCTCACGCAGCGCCTCGGCCAGCTCGACGCCCAGCGCCGGATCGACGCGCGCGACCAGCTCCATGTCCTGCGCGCCCTCCACGGCCGCACAGGTCGCCTGACCCATGCGCCCGCCGGCGCCGCTGACGGCGACGCGGATCACGTGGTCGGCACCGCGTGGGCGCCGGCCAGGGCCTCATCGAAGCGCTTCTCGTCCGGCCCGATCCCGGCCACCGCCAGGCGGCTCGGGTCCCACAGCTCGGCGGCGAGCTCCTCGAGGTCGCCGAGGCCAACCGCATCGATCCGCTCGACCACCTCGTCGAGCGAGAGCAGCTCGGCCTCGGCCAGGATCTCCGAACCCAGGCGGCTCATGCGCGCGCCGGTGGACTCGAGCGCCAGCAGCACGCGGCCCTTGAGGTTCTCCTTCGCGCGCGCCAACTCCTCGGCGGTCGCCGGCTCGCTGCGCAGGCGCGCCAGCTCACCGTCGATCACGCGCATCGCCGCTCCGAGGTTGTCGGCCCGGGTGCCGACGTAGAGCCCGACCTGACCGGCGTCGCTGTAGGCGCTGGTGAACGAATACACCGAGTACGCCAGGCCGTGGCGCTCGCGCACCTCCTGGAACAGCCGCGAGGACGAGGTCCCCCCGAAGATCGTGTCGAGCACGCGCAGCGCGAAGCGGCGGTCATCGTGGCGCGCGAGGCCCGGGCCGCCGACGCACACGTGGAACTGCTCGGTGTCCTTGCGCTCGAAGTGGCGAGCCGCAGTCGTCGCGGACGGCGCGGGTGGGACGACTGGTGGTGATTTGGTCCCGCCCGCCCCGCCAGCGGCAACAGCACTGGGGACATGGTCGGCGGCGAGCGCCACCAGCGCGTCGTGGTCGACTGCCCCGGCGGCGGCGATCACGATATTCCGCGGCAGGTAGCGCGAGTCGTGGAACCTGGCGATCTCCACCGCGGGCGTGTCGGCGATCACGGGCGCGTAGCCGATGATCGCGCGGCCCAGCGGGTGGTCGGAGAAGATCGCTCGGCCGAGCACGTCGAAGATCTTCTCCTGGGGATCGTCCTCGTACATCGCGATCTCCTCGAGGATCACCGCGCGCTCGGCGTCGAGCTCGTCGAGCGCCGGGCGGAAGACCATGTCGGAGATCACCTCGAAGGCCTTCGGCAGGTGCTCGTCGATCACGCGCGCGTAGACCGAGGTCGTCTCCTTGCCAGTGCCGGCGTTGAGCTCAGCGCCCATGCCGTCGAAGATCTGGTCGATCTCGAGCGAGCTGTACTTCGAGCTGCCCTTGAACAGCAGGTGCTCGAGCAGGTGTGAGAGCCCGGCCTCGGCCTCCGACTCGCCGCGCGAGCCGGTGCCGATCCAGAACCCGAGCGAGACGGATCGAACGGAGGGCATGTGCTCCGTCACGATCCGAACGCCCGAATCGAGCGCCGTTAGGCGATGCTCGAAAGCCACTGCTTGTTCAGGTCTGGGCTAGCCGGGCGCTAGCCGCGGTCAGGGTCGCTGTCGCGCACGCGCCCACCACGGTCGACGCCACGCGGGCGGTCACGACCACGGTCACCACGGTCGCCACGGTCACCACGGTCGCCGCCGCGCGGGCGGTCGCGGCTCGGGCGGTCGCTGCCGTTGTCGCTCTTGACCAGCGTTGCCAACTCCTCGACGCTCTTGCCCGCGATCTCCGGATCGTCGGTTAGGCGTAGGCCGATGCGACCGCGCTCGCGGTCGACCTCGACCACGCGCACATTGAGCTCGTCGCCCTTGTTGAGCACCTCTTCGACGGTCGCGATCCGGCGGCCCGGGGCGACGTTGGAGATGTGCAGCAGGCCGTCGGTGCCCTTGGCGAGCTCGACGAAGGCGCCGAAGGTGGTCGTCTTGACGACCTTGCCGGTGAACTCGTCACCGATCTCGACCTCCTTGGTCATCGAGCGGATGCGGTCGACCAGCGCGTCTCCCAGCTCGCGGTTGGAGGCGTACACCAGCACCTGACCCTCGTCGTTGACGTCGATCTGGGACTCGAACTCCTCCTGCAGCGCACGGATCGTCTCGCCGCCCTTGCCGATCAGCAGGCCGATCTTCTCGGGGTCGATCTTGATCGTCGAGATGCCCGGCGCGTACTTCGAGAGCTCGGAGCGCGGCGCCTCGATCACGGCCTCCATCTTGCCGAGGATGAACTCGCGCGCGTTCTTGGCCTGAGTCAGCGCGTCGCGCATGATCTCGAAGCTGACGCCCGTGATCTTGATGTCCATCTGCAGCGCGGTGATGCCGTCGTGGGTACCGGCGACCTTGAAGTCCATGTCGCCGAGGTGATCCTCGACGCCGGCGATGTCGGTCAGGACGATGTAGTCATCGCCCTCCTTGATCAGGCCCATGGCGATGCCGGCCACTGGCTTCCTGAGCGGCACACCGGCGTCCATCAGGCTGAGGCTCGAGCCGCAGACGCTCGCCAGCGAGGATGACCCGTTCGACTCGAGCGTGTCCGAGACGACACGGTTCGGGGCGGGGAAGTCCTCCTGGCTCGGGACCATATGCACGAGCGCGCGCTCGGCGAGCGCCCCGTGGCCGATGTCGCGGCGCTTGGGCCCGGCCAGACGACCGGCCTCGCCGACGCTGAAGGGCGGGAAGTTGTAGTGGTGGAAGTAGCGCTTGGATGTCTCCAGACCCAGCGTGTCGAGCCGCATCTCCTCACGGGTGGTGCCCAGCGCGACGCTTGACAGCACCTGCGTCTGGCCGCGGGTGAAGAGCGCCGAACCGTGTGTGCGCGGTGTCACGCCGACCTCGACGTCGATCTGACGGATCTCATCGGAGGAGCGACCGTCGGGACGGATCTTCTTGATCGCGATGCGCTCGCGGATCAGCGACTTCTCGAGCTTGTCGGCGGCGCGCTGGGCGTGTGCCCTGGCCTCGGCGTAGGTTGCGGCCTCGGGATCGCCTGCGTACTGCTCGACGATCGCAGCCTTGACCTCATCGCTCGCCGTCTGGCGCTCGAGCTTGTCCTCGACCTGGGTGGCGGCGTCGAGTGCGGCGCCGTGCTCAGCCTGGACCTGGGCGTAGAGCTCCTCGTGCACGCCGGGGGCCTCGAACTCGATCTCTGGTTTGCCCGCCTGAGCCTTGAGCTCCGCCTGGGCGGCGCACAGCTGCTTGATCGCGTCGTGGGCGATGTCGAGCGCGTCGAGGATCTCGGCCTCGGGGATCTCCCGGGCGCCGGCCTCGACCATCGTGCTGCCCTCGGAGGTGCCGGCCACGATCAGGTCGAGGTCGGTGTTGTCGAGCAGATCCTCCTCGTCGGGGTTGACGACGAAGTTGCCGTCGACCTTGCCGATGCGGACCGCGCCGACCGCTGCGGCGACGGGCGCGCCCGACAGCTGCAGCGCCGTCGAGGCGCCGTTGATCGCAAGGATGTCGTAGGGGTTGACGTGGTCGACGGACAGCGGCATCGCGACCAGCTGCGTCTCATAGCGCCAGCCCTTGGGGAAGAGCGGACGGATCGGGCGGTCGATCATGCGCGCGGTCAGCGTCGCCTTCTCGCCGGCGCGGCCCTCGCGCTTGAAGAATGAGCCGGGGATGCGACCCGCGGCGTACATGCGCTCCTCAACGTCAACGGTGAGGGGCAGGAAGTCGGCGTCGCGCAGATTGCCGACGACAGCGGTGCAGAGCACCATCGTCTCGCCCGCGCGGACGACTACGGCACCGGTGGCTTGCTTGGCA
>JBOGYJ010000334.1:0-3096 GCA_050696795.1 Solirubrobacteraceae bacterium
GTCTCGAAGCAACCGCCCTGGTCGATCGAGACGTCGACGAGCACGGCCTGCGGCTTCATGATCGAGAGCTGCTTGCGGGTGACGACGTGTGGCGCCTTGGCACCGACGACGAGCACCGCACCGACGACGAGGTCGGCCTCGGGCAGCATCTCCTCGATCGCGAGCGTCGAGGCGTAGAGCGTGTCGGCACGGCCACCGAAGGCAACGTCCAGGTCGCGCAGGCGGTCGATGTTGCGGTCGAACACGGTCACCGTCGCGCCCATCCCGATCGCGACCTGCGCCGCGTGATAACCGACGACACCGCCGCCGATCACGAGTACGTTGGCGGCGGCCACGCCGGGCACGCCGCCGAGCAGGATGCCGCGACCGCCCAGCGGCTTCTCGAGCATGAAGGCACCGGCCTGGGTGGCGATCTTGCCCGCGACCTCGGACATCGGGGCGAGCAGCGGCAGACGGCCATTGCGATCCTCGACGGTCTCATAGGCGATGCAGGTCGCGCCGGTCTTGGCCAGGGCGTGCGTGAGCTCGACATCGGCCGCGAGGTGCAGGTAGGTGAACAGCAGGTGGCGGGACTCGAGCATCGCGACCTCGGCAGGCTGCGGCTCCTTGACCTTGACGATCATCTCGGCCTCGCCGAAGACGGCGGCCGCGTCGGGCAGGACCTTCGCGCCCTGCTTGACGTAGGCCTCATCGGAGATCGCAGAGCCAAGGCCCGCGCCCTGCTGGACGTAGACCTCGTGACCAGCGTCCACGAGCTCACGCACGCCCGCCGGCGTCATCGCGACCCGGTACTCGTCGACCTTGATCTCCGTCGGTACTCCAACCTTCATGCCCTCACCTCATCTTCGGTAGTGATATATAGGACGATCATCCGGATTCTGTGTCAGAATCACAAGAGGTTGGCGTGACTACTGAGCAATCGGCAGCATTAGACGACACCGACTTCCAGATCATCAACCGACTTCTCGCAAACGGAAGGGAGTCGTTCTCGGACCTCGGCAAGGCGGTGGGCCTCAGCCCGCACGGCGCCGCAGATCGTGTCCGGCGCCTGCGCCGCGCCGGCGTGATCACGCGCTTCACCGCGGTCATCGACCTGGCCAACGTCGGGCGCACGATCGACGCCTTCATCGACGTGCGGCTGCTGCCGACGACGACCTCTGGAACGTTTGAGGCGTTCATCCTGAAGCTCCCGGCGGTGCAGGACATCGCCTTTGTCACCGGCCGCTTCGATTACCAGGTGCGCGTCGCCTGCCGCAGCACCGAGGACCTCGACCGCACGGTGCGCGCGATCAGGGCCGACGGTGGCGCCGCGCTGACCGAGACCAGGATCGTGCTGCGCTCTGCGTTACCCATGCACGGACTCGCGTGAGAGTCCGGCGTCTGGACCGTGCTCAGTCAACCACGACTGACTCAATCATGGTTGAACTTCCGGGTGGCTAGGTGATCAGCTCGCGGCCGCGCAGCGCCAGCCAGAACTCGATCCGGTCGCGGGCGCAGGCCAGGTCGCGCCCGGTCAGCTCCTCGACGCGGCGGATGCGGTAGCGCAGCGTGTGGCGGTGGCAGAAGAGCCGCTTGGCCGCCCGCTCCCACTGGCCGTTCTCCTCGATGAAGGCCTCCAGCGAGCGCATCAGCTCACCGCCGTAGTAGCCCTCGCTCTGCTCGATCGGCCCCAGGATCGAGTCGCAGAAGAGCTTCAGCGACTCGTCGTCCTGGAGCGAGAGCAGCAGCTGGAAGGAGCCGAGGTCGCGGTAGGTGGCGATCTTCGCCTCGCGCCCGCCGAGTCCCAGCGCGAGCGCCTCGAGTGTGCAGCGCGCCTCGTGGTAGCTACGCCGCGCGTCGCCGCCGGTGACGGCGCGGCCGACGCCGACGCGCACCTGCTGGCCGGTGAGCTCGCCGCTGACATGGTCAGCCACGCGCTCGGCCAGCGCGAACAGCGCATCCTCCTCCATGCCCGGGATCAGCGCGACGACCTGGCCGTTGGTGGCCACCAGCGACGGCGTCGCCTCGGCGCGCAGCGCGGAGGCCAGCGCCGATTCCGCCATCTGGAAGCCCTGGGCGCGGCCGCTTGAGTTACTGGCGCTGCCGGGCTTTGGCAGCGCCAGCACAGAGACGCTGCCGGATATACCGAAGGGCTCCAGTCGCCGCTGCAGGTCGGTGCCCGATAGCTCGCCGGCCAGCAAGCCGGCGAGGACGTCCCCAGCCAACCGCCGTTCCGTGTCGCCCGCGACGCGCTCGCGCAGCAGTTCGAGCGCCACGATCGTGACCGCCTGGCGCAGCGCGAGGCGGTCGAAGTCAGACAGCGGCGCGTCGTCCTTGACCGCGACCAGCCAGGCCTCGGGGGCGGCCATGCCACTGCCGGCGCCGCCCTCGGAGGCGACCGGGATCGCGAGCCCGCGGCTCGGATCCTCGAGCGCCGGCATGAACTGCACGTGGTCGCGGCGGGAGATGCGCTCGCGCACGTCCTCGCGCAGCGTGGCCAGCTCCTCGGCGCTGAGCCGGCGACGGAAGGCGTGCTGGGTGAGCAGCTCGCCGCGCGCGTCGAAGACGAGCACGCTGGCACCGACGAGCGTCGCCAGCGTGCCTGCCAGCGCCTCGAGGCCGCGCTCGGACAGCACCACGCGCTCGAGCCGCTCCTGCGCGGACAGCGCGCGGCGCAGCACCGCGTACTGCTCGTTGACGAGCTTCGAGAAGGCGGCCTCGGTGATCGCGATGAACGGCAGCTCGTAGGGGACCTCGAAGACCGGGAACTCGCGCTCGCGCGCGGCCCGCACGAGCGCTTCGGGCACCTGCTCGTGCCCGAAGCCGGTGCCGAAGCCGAGGCCCGCGAGCTGATGGTCGGCGAGCAGCTCGATGAACTCGCGCTGATGCTTGGGTGAGCGCAGCTGCATGCCGGTGGTGAGCAGCACCTCACCACCGGACAGCCACGGCGTCGGGTCCAGCAGCTCGGTCATGTGGACCCAGCGGATCGGGAGGTCAAGCCCGCTCTCGCCCGCGAGCAGCCGCACGTCGAGCTCGGCGATCAGCTCTCGAACGGTCAGCACTCGGTACCCCGATTCCCCCGTTTGTCCGCTGCTAGCCGCGGATCCGCATCCGCCG
>JBOGYJ010000335.1:0-10946 GCA_050696795.1 Solirubrobacteraceae bacterium
GGTGATCTCTGGATTCACCATTGGGCGCTGCCGCTGGCGATCGCCCTGTGTCTGGTCATGGGCATCTGCGCCGGGGCGATCAATGGCCTTCTGATCACGCGCGTTGGCCTGCCGTCGCTGGCCGTGACGATCGGGACATTGGCGCTCTACCGTGGGCTCGCCGACGTGATCCTCGGGCCGGTCTCCGTCTCGAACTTCCCCGCCTCCTACACGTCGGTCGGCATCGACGGCTTCCTCGGGATCTCCTCGGTCTCGTGGTCGGTGGCAGCCTTCGCGGTGCTGGCGCTGGCGACCGGGCTGATGCTCAGGTTCAGCTCGCTCGGCCGTGCGCTGTATGCGATCGGGCTCAATCAGGAGGCCGCCTTCCATGCCGGCATTCGCGTCAAGCGGATCAAGTTCTGGCTGTTCGTGCTGTCGGGCTTGATCTGCTCCGCAGTCGGGGTGCTGTATACATTCGAGCTCTCCTCGGCGGCCGAGAACATCGGCATCGGCTTCGAGCTGCAGGTCATCACGATCGTGCTGCTGGGCGGCGTGTCGATCTTCGGCGGCAAGGGCTCGATCCTCGGAGTGGCGCTCGCGGCGATCGTCTACGCGCTGCTGCGAAGCGCGCTGCTGCTCACCAGCTCGTTCAACGAGAACGACTTCCAGGTCGTCTCCGGCGCGCTGCTGATCCTCAGTGTGCTGATCCCGAATATGGCGGCCTTCAGCACCCGGGGGCGCGAGTTGATGAACCGGCGGCGCGGACGCGCACAGCTTGCCACCGCGAGCACGGATGGCTCGATCGGGGCGTCGGTCGATGACTGAGCCCGTACGCATGGCGGCGGTCGACCTCGGCGCCGAGAGCGGACGCGTGGTGCTCGGCCGTTTCGACGGCCAGCGCATCGAGCTCGAGCTCGCGCACCGCTTCGCCAACCGGCCGCTGTGGCTGCCCGAGGGCCTGCGCTGGAATCTGCCGGCGCTGTTCGTCGAGACCCTGCATGGACTGGGGGCGGCCGCGGCGAGTGGGACGCTGGACAGCATCGGCGTCGATAGCTGGGGCTGCGACTACGCGCTGCTCGACGCCGGCGAGCGCCTGCTCGGGCTTCCCTTGAACCATCGCGATGGCCGTACGACCACCGAGCTGGTGGCGCAGACCCACGCGCGCGTGAGTCGCGACGAGCTCTACACGCGCACGGGCATCCAGACGATGCCGATCAACACCATCTTCCAGCTCTGCGCCGAGGCGGCGAGCGGGGCGCTGGCGGTGGCGGAGCGCATCGCGCTGATCCCCGACCTGATCGGCAAGTGGCTCACGGGAACGCTCGCCAACGAGCTGACGGTGGCCTCCACCTCGGGCCTGCTCGAGGCGAGCAGCATGCGCTGGATCGAGGATCTGATCGCGCGCCTGGGGCTGCCGGCCGCGCCGTTTCGCGGCGTCGCCGTCGCGCCCGGCACACCGCTCGGACCTGTGCTGGCTCGTCACGGCGACGAGGCCGGCGCCGCGGTCGGCACGCCGGTCCATACCGTGGCCGGCCATGACACGGCTTCGGCCTTCGTCGCTGCCCCGCTGGGCAGCGACGGTGCAGCGGTGCTCTCGTCGGGAACCTGGTCGCTGCTCGGACTCGAGCTCGAGCGCCCCGAGCTCGGATCCGGGGCCGCGGCCTACAACCTCACCAACGAGCGGGGCGTCGGGCGCACCGTGCGCCTGCTGCGCAACGTGATGGGGTTGTGGCTGCTGCAGGAGTGCCGGCGCGCCTGGGCCCACACCGGCAGTGAGTTCGAGTACCGCCAGCTGCAGCAGCTGGCGCGCGAGTCACGCGCCGACGTGGCGCTGTTCGATCCCGACCACGAGACGCTGCTGCACGGTGGCGACATGCCGGCCAAGATCGAGCGGCTGTGCACCGCCGGGGGCCAGCGGGCCACCGGCGGTCCGGGCGAGATGTGCCGTGCGATCCTCACGTCGCTGGCCTGCAAGTACCGGCTGGTGCTCGCCCAGCTCGAACTGGTCAGCGGCCGCCGGATCGATGTCGTCCACGTCGTCGGCGGTGGCGCCCACAACGAGCTGCTCTGTCAGCTGACCGCCGATGTGCTCGGCCGGCCGGTCGTGGCCGGGCCGGTCGAGGCCACCGCGCTTGGAAACCTGCTCGTGCAGGGCATGGCGCTGGATTTGGTCGGCGACCTGGCGCATGCCCGCGCGATAACCCGGCGCTCGGTCGAGCTGCGGACCTACGAGCCCGAACGCACGGGGCTCGGCGAGGAGACCTTCCATCGCTTCCTGTCGGTCACGGGTCTCGCCTCCGTGGCGCCAACGAAGACCGTGGCCTGACGTGAGAGGAGACCCATGAGCGAGACAGACACCAGATACGAGCAGCTGGCCCAGCAGGTCGCAGCCGCCGCCGGGCGCGAGCTGGCGAGCATCGCGGCCGAGCTGAGCAGGCTGGAGATCGAGACGCCCTCCTGGGGCTACGGCGACTCCGGGACCCGCTTCGGGGTCTTCCCGCAGCCGGGACGTCCACGCGACATCTTCGAGCGGATCGACGACGCCGCCGAGGTGCACCGGCTGACCGGTGCTGCGCCCGCCGTCGCGACGCATTTCCCCTGGGATGCCGTCGAGGACTACGGTGAGGTCCGCGCGCGGCTGGGTGCGCACCGCCTGCGGGCCGGTGCGGTCAACCCCAACCTGTTCCAGGCCCCCGAGTACAAGCTGGGCTCGCTCACGCACCCCGACGCGGGCGTCCGAGGCAAGGCGCTCGAGCATTTGGCGCAGTGTGTGGAGATCGCGGGTGAGCTGGGTTCCAGCGCGCAGTCGCTGTGGCTCGGCGACGGCACCAACTACCCCGGCCAGGATGACCTGCGCGGCAGGCGCGCGCGGCTCGAGCAGTCGCTCGCGCAGTTCTACGCGATGCTGCCCGACGACCAGGAGCTGCTGCTCGAGTACAAGCCGTTCGAGCCGGCCTTCTACGCCACCGACATTCCCGACTGGGGCACGGCGCTGCTGCTCTGCCGCCAGCTCGGCGCGCGGGCGCGCGTGTTGGTCGACCTCGGCCATCACCCGCACGGGGTCAACGTCGAGCAGATCGTCGCCACGCTGGCGCGCGAGCGCGCCCTCGGAGGCTTCCACTTCAACAACCGCAAGTACGCCGACGACGACCTGATCGTCGGCTCCGTGAACCCCTTCGAGCTGTTCCTGATCTTCGCCGAGCTCGGTGTCGATCAAGGGCCCCTGCCGCGCCTGACGATCGATCAGTCGCACAACGTCGAGGCGAAGCTCGAGGCCATGGTGCTGAGCGTCGTCAACCTCCAGGAGGCGTACGCCAGGTCGCTGCTGATCGATCGCGCGGCGCTCGCGGCGGCCCAACAGGACGGCGACGTGCTGCTTGGGCACCGCCTGCTGCTGGACGCCTTCAACACCGATGTCAGAGCACTGTGCGCCCACGTCCGGCTGAAGCTGGGCGCATATCCGGACCCGATCGCTGAGCACCGGGCCAGCGGATACGTGGAGCGGAAGACCAAGGAACGAGCCACCGACACCACGTTTGCAGGAGCAAGAACATGAGCATCACCATTCCCCCGATCGTCGCGTCCGTCCCCAACCAGTGGGACGAGACCGCGGCCGCAAAGGCCGGCAGCACGCTGGAGCAGGTGCTGCTCGCATCGCATCTGCTGGGCGCCAACCGCGCGCTCGCGAACTTCGGCGGCGGCAACACCTCGGCCAAGGGAGTCGCGCGCGACCACCTCGGCCGCGACGTCCCGGCGATCTGGGTGAAGGGCTCGGGCAGCGACCTCGCGACGATGTCGGGCCGCGACTTCACGCCGCTGCGGCTCCAGGAGATCGCTCCGCTGATCGCGCGCGAGGAGATGCCCGACGAGGAGATGGTCGCCTACCTGTCGCGCTGTCAGATCGACCCCGCGGCGCCGCGTTCCTCGATCGAGACGCTGCTGCACGCCTTCATCCCCGCCGCGCACGTACATCACACGCATCCCGACGCGATCAACGTGATCGCCTGCTCGCGCGAGGGCCGCGCGCTGGCGGCGGAGTGCTTTGGTGACAGCGCCGCCTGGATCGAGTACATCCGTCCCGGCTTCACCCTGGCCAAGCAGGTGGGCGAGGCGGTGGGCGCCGATCCCGGCCTGCGGCTGGTGATCCTCGCCAAGCACGGTCTGGTCGTGTGGGGAGACACGGCGCGCGAGGCCTACGAGCGCACGCTCGAGGTCTGCAACCAGGCCGTCGATTTCGTCAACGCCCGCACCGCCGGCGCGCGCCGCTTCGGCGGGGTACCCGAGGCCGCCCAGCCGCTCGACGAGGCGGCTCGCCGTGAGGCTCTGCGCGAGCTGCTGCCGGCGCTGCGCGGCGCCGTCTCCAGCGAGCGTTCGAAGCTGTTGCTGGTGGATGTCTCGCCGCCGGTCTGCGAGCTCGTCGATTCGGTGGACGGCCCGCGGCTGACCACGATCGGCGCCGCCTGTCCCGATCATCTCGTGCACACCAAGCGCCTGCCGATGTGGGTCGATTACAACCCGCGGGAGGATTCGCTGGACGCGCTGCGGGCGCGCATCGTCGCCGCTGCCGAGCGCTACCGCGATGCATACGCCGTGTACTTCGACGACAACGCGAGCACCGAGGATGTCATCTCCGATCGTGATCCGCGCGTCGTGCTGATCCAGAACCTCGGGATGGTCGCCGTCGCGCAGACGACCAAGGCGATCCGCGTCTCCCGCGACCTCTATCACCGCGCGATCGAGGTGATGGCCGGGGCGCAGGCGGTCTCGGAGTTCGTCTCGCTGACCGCGCCGGAGAGCTTCGCGATCGAGTACTGGCCGCTCGAGCTCTACAAGCTCTCGTTGGCGCCACGCCTGGGTGAGCTGCAGGGCAAGGTCGCACTCGTGACCGGCGCCGCCGGTGGCATCGGTCGCGCCGTTCTCGAAACGCTCACCGCGGCAGGCGCTGCCGTGGTCGCCTTCGATCTCGACGGCGAGGGCGCCGAGGATGCCGTGCAGCCCTTCGGCGACGGTGGACTGGCCGTGGCCGGCGACGTGACCGTCGAGGATGCGGTGTCCGACGCCTTCGCGCGAGCGGTCGATGCCTTCGGCGGCGTCGACATCGTCATCTCCAACGCCGGCATCGCCTCAGGTGCGCCGATCACCGACACCAGCCTCGCCGAATGGCAGCGCAACCAGGCCGTGCTCGGCACGGGGTACTTCCTGGTCGCCCGCGAGGCCTTCCGGATCCTGCGCGCCCAGGGCCGCGGTGGCTCGATCGTGTTCGTCGCGTCGAAGAACTCGCTGGTCGCGGGCCCGAACGCGTCCGCCTACTCGAGCGCCAAGGCCGGTGAGCTGCACCTGGCCCGCTGCCTGGCCGAGGAGGGCGGCCCGAGCGGCATCCGCGTGAACACGGTGAACCCGGACGCGGTGTTGCAGGGCTCGCGGATCTGGGACTCGAGCTGGCGCAGCGAGCGGGCGGCGGCCTACGGGATCGCGCCCGACGAGCTCGAGGAGCACTACCGTAAGCGCACCACGCTCGGCGTCAACGTGCTTCCCGACGACGTCGCGCGGGCCGTGCTGCACTTTGCCTCGACGATGCGCTCTGGTAAGACCACCGGCAACCTGCTCAACGTCGACGGCGGCGTGGCCGCCGCCTACCCGCGGTAGCTCGTGCGCGTTGGTCTGTTCGTCACCTGCGTAACCGACACGCTCTTTCCAGAGGCCGGCCGTGCCACGGTCGAGCTGCTCGAACGCCTGGGCCACACCGTCGTCTTCGATCCGGAGCAGACCTGCTGCGGCCAGATGCACGCCAATTCCGGCTACGAGCCGGAGGCGGCGGCGCTGATGGCTCGCTTCCTGCGGGTGTTCGGCGACTCGAGCCTCGATGCGATCGTCTCGCCCTCGGCGTCGTGCGTGGCGATGGTCCGGCATCAGTATCCGCGGTTGGCGCAGACGGCGGGAGACCCGGGCCTGGCCGCCGCGGTCGCGGCCGTCGGGCAGCGCGTCTTCGAGCTCTCCGAGTTCCTCGTGACCCGGCTCGGCGTGGAGGACGTCGGCGCGTCCTACCCACACCGCGTCACCTATCACTCGAGCTGCCACTCGCTGCGGCTGCTGCGGGTCGGTGAAGCGCCGCTGCGCCTGCTGCGCAACGTGCGCGACCTGGAGCTGGTCGAGTTGTCGGAGGCGGACAGCTGCTGCGGCTTCGGCGGCACCTTCGCGATCAAGAACGCCGACACATCGGCGGCGATGCTGGCCGACAAGCTGCGCGCCATCGAGGTCACCGGGGCCGAGGTGTGCACATCGCTGGACAGCTCGTGCCTGCTGCATATCGGCGGTGGCCTGGACCGGCAGCGGGCCGGTGTCGCCACGGTTCATCTGGCCGAGATCCTGGCCTCGCGGGAGCAGCGGTGAGCGGCGGCTTCCCCTCGGCGGCCGCGAGCGCGCTCGAGGATGCGCAGCTGCGCCACAACCTGCGCTTCGCCACGCACACGATCCGCGACAAGCGCGCGCGCGTCGTCGCCGAACTGCCCGACTGGCCGGAGCTGCGCGAGGCCGGGCGCCGCATCCGCGAGCGCACGATGCGCCACCTCGACGTGCATCTCGAGCAGCTCGAGGCCTCCGTGCGGGCGGCCGGAGGCCAGCTGCACTGGGCGCGCGACGCCGCGGCCGCGAACCGCATCGTCGGCGACCTGGTGGCGGCCACCGGCGAGCATGAGGTCGTCAAGGTCAAGTCACTGGCCACCGACGAGATCGGCCTGCGCGACGCGCTCGCGGCGCGCGGCATCGATGCGCTCGAGACCGACCTGGCCGAGTTGATCAACCAGCTCTCCGGGGATCTGCCCTCGCACATCCTGGTGCCGGCGATCCATCGTAACCGCAACGAGATCCGCGATCTGTTCCGCGCCACGCTGCCCGGAAACCCCGAGCTCGGCAACGAGCCCGCCGAGTTGGCGGAGGCTGCGCGCCGCTTCCTGCGCGAGCGCTTCCTGCGCTCGAGGGTCGCGATCAGTGGCGCCAACTTCGCGGTGGCGCAGACCGGCACCGTGTGCGTGGTCGAGTCGGAGGGCAACGGTCGCATGTGCACCACCCTGCCGGACACGCTGATCACCGTGATGGGCATCGAGAAGGTGCTGCCGCGCTTCGAGGACCTCGGCGTGATGCTGCAGCTGCTGCCGCGCTCCTCCACCGCCGAGCGCATGAATCCATACACCTCGCTGTGGACGGGGGTCCATGCGGGCGACGGCCCGCGTGAGTTCCACCTCGTGCTGCTCGACGCCGGGCGCACGGCCACGCTGGCCGATGAGCTCGGCCGACAGGCGCTGCACTGCATCCGCTGCTCGGCGTGTCTGAACGTGTGCCCGGTCTACGAGCGCACCGGCGGCCACGCCTACGAGGCGACCTATCCCGGTCCGATCGGGGCGATCCTGTCGCCGCAGCTGGCCGAGCTGCGCGGCTCGCAGACGCTCCCCTGGGCCTCGTCGCTGTGCGGCGCCTGTTACGACGCCTGCCCGGTGAAGATCGATATCCCCTCGATCCTCGTCCACCTGCGCGGGCGGATCGTGGGCGAGGAGGGCCGGCTCGGACGTGCCGCCACCAGCCCGGCCGAGCGCGCGAGCATGCGCCTGGTCGCGGCGGTGCTGTCGGATCGCGGTCGCTACGAGCGAGCTCAGCGTGCGGCGCGACTCGTCTCGCGTCCGCTCGCGCGTCGCGGGCGGATCAGCTCGGCGCCCGGCCCGCTGGCGGGCTGGACCCGCTTCCGCGAGCTCAAGGCGCCCCCGCGTGAGAGCTTCCGC
The DNA here is from genome assembly GCA_050696795.1 of Solirubrobacteraceae bacterium. Lineage (GTDB taxonomy): Bacteria > Actinomycetota > Thermoleophilia > Solirubrobacterales > Solirubrobacteraceae > Palsa-465. Next base: position 7,752 of record JBOGYJ010000335.1, read on the forward strand.
GAGTGGTGGGCCGCTCGCGAGGCGAGCGGCGAGCGCACGTCGTCGTCACGATCGCCGCGGGACGGGCAATCGTGAGCGACGATCGCGATCTGATTCTCGGCAGGATCCGAGCGGCGCTGGCGGATGTCCCGCCGGCGGAGTCGGCTGCCTGGAGCTTGGACGCCGAGCCCGATGATCCGGGCGTGCGGTACGGTCGCGGGCTCGCGGCCACCGCGCACGAGCAGGTCGCGCTCTTCGACGAGCGCTGCAGCGACTACCACGCGACGGTCACGCGCTGCGGTTCGGCCGCCGCTGAGATCAGCGCCACGGTGGCGGCGATCTGCACGCGGCAGGGGGCCGCGAAGCTGATCGCTCCCGAGGACATCCCCTCCGGTTGGCTCCCGGAGATCGTCGAGGTCGACCGTGACGACGGCTCGCTGGCCGCGGGCGAGCTCACGCACTACGACGGCACGCTCACCGGCTGCTCGCTGGCGATCGCGCTGACCGGCACGATCGTGCTGGATGCGGGCGCGGGGCAGGGCCGGCGGCTGCTCTCGCTCGTGCCCGACCTGCACATCTGCGTGGTGCGGGCAGATCAGGTGGTGGGCTCGGTGCCCGAGGCGGTCGCGTTGATGGGTGACTCCGCGCGGCAGCGACGACCCCTCACGCTGATCTCGGGACCGTCGGCCACGTCCGACATCGAGCTCGTGCGCGTCGAGGGCGTGCACGGCCCACGGCGCCTCGAGGTGGTTCTGGCGGGCGACGGAGCGTCGTGACCGCCACCATGCTCGAGACCTTCACTTCTGTGCGAATCTTGCGACGTGGCTGAGCTATCCGACCAGCGGCAACCGGTCGTGCCGGCCGAGCGCCGGAGGCTGATCGTCGAGCTCCTGCGCGAGCAGGGAAGTGTCAGCGTCGCCACGCTCGAGCAGCGCTTCGGGATCTCCTCGATGACCGCACGGCGTGACCTGGCGCTGCTGGACGAGAGCGGCTACGCACGCCGCACCCACGGGGGCGCGATCCTGCCCGAACTGGCCGGCCACGAGGACTCCTTCCAGAGCCGCATCGACCGCGACGTGCAGGCCAAGACGCGGCTCGCGAGCGCCGTCGCCGGCGCGCTGAAGCCGGGTGAGACGGTCTTCATCGACTCGTCGAGCTCGTCCTATTACGTCGTCCGCCAGATCCTCGACCTCGGCATGCCGATGACGCTGCTGACCAACTCGCTGCCGGTGATGACGCTGGTCGGCTCGGCCGAGCACCCGCAGATCGATCTGATCGGCGTCGGCGGCAGCTTCCGCAAGCTGACGCAGTCGTTCGTCGGCACCGAGACGGTGCGCATGATCGAGCGCTATTTCGTCGATCGCATCGTCTTCTCCGTCAAGGGCATCGAGCCCGAGGGCTACCTGACCGATCCGGATCCGCTCGAGGCCGAGGTCAAGCGCGCGATGATCGGGCGCGCGCGCTCCGTCCTGCTGCTCGCCCAGGGGCAGAAGTTCAACGAGCGTGGCCTCAACGTGGTGGTGCCCGCCGACCGCATCGACGTCGCCTACCTGACCGAGGCCCCCTCGGGCGGCCTGCGCGTGCTGCGCGAGGCCGGCGTCGAGGTCGTGGCCGCCTGAGCGGCTGCGTTAGCCTGGGGATATCACCACTCGACGCGACGTCAGGAGGCCGTCCGCCATGAGCGCAACCGAAGACGCCGTAACCGCTGGGGCGCCTGAGGCGTCTGCCGCCGCGGCCGACGACACCCACATCAGCCGCGGGCTGCTGATGGTCGCGACCGTGGTGATCCTCGGCGCGATCATGTCGATCCTCGACACGACCGTCGTCAATGTCGCGATCAACACGCTGGCCGCGCGCTTCCACACGACGCTGCCGACGATCCAGTGGGTGGCGACGGGCTACACGCTGGCGCTTGCCACCGTGATCCCGCTGAGCGGCTGGATCGCCGATCGCTTCGGCACCAAGCGCCTGTACATGGGCTCGATCGCGATGTTCGCGCTCGGCTCGTGCCTGTCGGGCCTCGCCTGGTCCACGGCCACGATCATCCTCTTCCGCGTGCTGCAGGGCCTCGGCGGCGGCATGATCATGCCGGCGGGCATGACGATCCTGACGCGCGCCGCCGGCCCGCAGCGGATCGGCCGCGTGATGGCGATCATGGGCGTGCCGATGCTGCTGGGCCCGATCCTCGGCCCGATCCTCGGCGGCTGGCTGGTGGCCGATGTCAGCTGGCGCTGGATCTTCTTCATCAACCTGCCGATCGGCATCGCCGCGCTGATCCTCGCGCGGCGTGTCCTGCCCAAGGACGTCGCCGAGCACTCGCAGCGGCTCGACATCGTCGATCTGCTGCTGGTCTCGCCCGGCCTGGCGCTGGTGATCTACGGGCTGGCCGAGTCGAGCTCGTCTGGCGGCTTCGGCTCCAGCAAGGTGCTGATCCCGCTGCTCATCGGGATTGTGCTGCTCGTCGCCTTTGTCCGGCACGCGCTGCGGACCAAGGATCCGCTGATCGATCTGCGCCTGTTCAAGAACCGCACCTTCGCCACCTCCTCGATCTCACTGGCGCTGATGGTGATCTCCGTCTTCGGTGCCTTCCTGCTGCTGCCCCTGTACTTCCAGGCTGTGCGCGGTGAGTCGCCGCTGATGGCCGGCGTGTTGCTGGTGCCGCAGGGCCTCGGCTCGATGATCACGATGCCGATCGCCGGTCAGCTCTCGGACAAGACCGGTGCCGGGAAGATCGTGCCCTTCGGCCTGATCGCGATCCTGGCATCCGTCGCCTGGCTCACCCAGATCGGCGCAAACACATCCTGGCTCGCGATCTGCATCGACCTGTTCGTGTTCGGGCTCGGGATGGGCTTCGCGATGATGCCGATCTTCACCGGCGCGATGCAGTCGGTCAGCGGCGCCGCCGCGGCGCGCGCCTCGACCTCACTGAACATCATCCAGCAGACCGGGGCCTCGATCGGCACCGCCGTGCTCTCGGTGCTGCTGGCCACCGAGCTGGCCAGTCAGCTTGGCCGCGGCAGCCACGGGACGATCGGCGCGACGGCCGTCTCACCGGCGGCTCGCGCCCACATCGCCGGGCCGATGGCGACCGCCTTCGGCCACACGTTCGTGTGGGCCTGCGTGCTGCTCGGCGTCGCGTTGCTCGGCTCGCTGACGCTGCCCAAGCGCCGGCCGGAGTTCGGCGAGAGCGGCGCCCCGCCGACCATTCCGATCTAG
>JBOGYJ010000336.1:0-2612 GCA_050696795.1 Solirubrobacteraceae bacterium
GCGATACGCCGAAGCCGGCACCACCGAGCACGACGGCACCGCCGGCCGCCGTCTGCAGGAATCGGCGCCGGGTCATCCGCCGGTCGGGCGGGTTGGCCTCCGGATCGGGTGTTGTCATCTCAGGCTCCGTCATCAGGCTTGGTCATCAGGCTTGGTCATCTCAGGCGTGCCCACCTCCGGCTCGGCTATCTCGAGCCGGGGCGTCCATCCACCTACCCCGTCACGTGCTCGCGCTCACACTGAGGATCCGGCCATTTGGATAGCGGCGGCGTGACATCGCTGTCCACCTGGCCGAGGCGCTGAGTGGGGCCTGTCGTGGAGGATTCATCGCCATGACCGCTGACCTCGTCATCTCCTACGACGGAACGCCCAACGACGACGATGCGCTGGCGCTCGGCAAGCTGCTCGCACAGAACGGTTCGTCGGTCGCGCTCGCCTATGTGCGCCACGCCACAGAGTTCGACCCCAGGCGCGAGGAGCTCGCCCGCTACGACGCCGAGCAGCGCCTCGAGCGCGGGGCCGCACTGATCGGGATCCCGGTCACGAAGCACGTCGTCGTCGGCGCCGCCACTGGCGAGGTGCTGGGCGGGCTCGCGACTGAGCGGGGCGCCTCGATCGTCGTCTTCGGCTCTGATTACCGCACGCCGCCGGGACGCGCGGAACCGGGGACGTCGGCGCAGCGGCTGCTCGACGGCGGGTCGGTCGCGATCGCCGTGGCCGCCGCCGGACTGCGCGCGCAGGTCGGCACCGCGATCAAGCGGATCGCGGTGCCGTTCGCCGGCCCCATCAATGACGACGCCCGCGCCACCGCTGCGGCCCTGGCCGCGGCGGCCGGCACCGAGCTCGTCGATGCCAACTCCGCGGGGATCGACCTGATCGTCGTCGGGTCCCACGAGGGTGCGCCGAAGGGACGCGTCGTGGTCGCGGGCGAGGTCCGCAACGAGCTCAGCAGCGCCCGCAGCTCGGTGCTGGTCCTGCCGGCCGAGACCAGGATCGAGTTTTAGGCCTCACGTCGTGAACCCTTGAATCAGATCTGGAACTGCGCTTCCTCGGTCGAGCCCGCCAGCGCCAACGTCGAGGACAGTCCGCTGGAGAGCGTGCTCATCACATCGTCGAAGTAGCCGGCGCCGACCTCGCGCTGGTGGCGCGTCGCCGTGTAGCCCTGCTGTTCGAGCGCGATCTCGCGCTCCTGCAGGTCGACGTAGGCGGTCATGCCGTGGTCGGCGTAGGCGCGAGCCAGCTTGAAGGCCGACTCGTTGAGCGCGTGCCAGCCGGCCAGCGTCACGAACTGGAAGGCGTAGCCCATCGCGCCGAGCTCACGCTGGAAGCGGGCGATCGTCTGGTCGTCCAGATGCTTGCGCCAGTTGAACGACGGCGAGCAGTTGTAGGCGAGCAGCTTGTCCGGATACTGCTCCCGGATGCGCTCGGCGAAGATGCGCGCCTCCTCCAGGTTCGGGGTGGAGGTCTCGCACCAGATCAGGTCGGCGTAGGGCGCGTACGCGAGCCCGCGAGCGACCGCTTGCTCGATACCCGGCTGCACGTGGTAGAAGCCCTCCGGCGAGCGCTCGCCGGTGATGAACTCCTGGTCGCGCGGGTCGACGTCGCTGGTCAGCAGCGTGGCTCCGAGCGAATCGGTGCGCGCCACGATCAGCGTCGGCACGCCGGCGACGTCGGCGGCCAGACGCGCCGCGTTGAGGGTGCGGATGTGCTGGCCGGTCGGGATCAGCACCTTGCCGCCCATGTGGCCGCACTTCTTCTCGGAGGACAACTGGTCCTCGAAGTGCACGCCCGCGACGCCGGCCTCGATCATCGAGCGCATCAGCTCGTAGGCGTTCAGCGCCCCGCCGAAGCCGGCCTCGGCATCGGCCACGATCGGCACCAGCCAGTTGCGTCGCGGCTCATGGTCGCCGGCCGCCACCGCCTCGGCCCACTCGATCTGATCGGCGCGGCGCAGCGCGTTGTTGATGCGGCGCACGACCGCCGGCACGCTGTTGGCCGCGTACAGGCTCTGGTCGGGGTAGACCTGCTCGGAAAGGTTGGCGTCGGCCGCGACCTGCCAGCCCGAGAGGTAGATCGCCGTCAGGCCGGCCTTGACCATCTCGACGGCCTGACCACCGGTCATCGCCCCGAGGGCGTTGACGTAGGTTTCTGAGTGCAGCAGGTTCCAGAGCTGCTCGGCGCCGCGGCGGGCGAGGCTGTGCTCGACCCGCACGGTGCCGCGCAGGCGGATCACGTCGGCTGCTTCATATGAGCGCTCGATCCCGGCCCAGCGCGGGTCGGTCGCCCACTCGCGCTCGATCGCGGCATCGGCTAGGTCAGACAGGGTGGTCATGGCAACGGTCCTCCGTGGTCAGTCGATCAGGTCGTAGGCGGGCAGGGTCAGGAACGGCGGGAAGTCTTCGGCGATGGCGACGAGCTCGAATACGTCTCGTGCCTTGACCAGCAGTTCAGGGTCGTAACCGGCGCCGGTCAGCTCATCGAGCGTCTTGTCCGCCCGCTGGCGGACAAGTTCTGGGGTTACCACAGCGCCTCCGGGGGTGAGCGGGATGCGGTGGTGGATCCACTGCCAGACCTGGGCGCGACTGATCTCCGCCGTGGCCGCGTCCTCCATC
>JBOGYJ010000337.1:0-2330 GCA_050696795.1 Solirubrobacteraceae bacterium
CCCAGGGGCGGCGGGGATCGCCAGACCGGAACGGCAGATGGCGACCGCGGGCCCATTCGCGAGCTTGGGAAGGCGAGAGGGAGCAGATGTAGGCGAACTCCCCGACGGTGACCCAGTTTCGGACCGCGGGAAGCGCGCCGGGCTGTAGTTGCCCGGTTTCAGCCAGAGTTTCGGCCTCGATGGCGTCGAGGTCCACCGGGTTCTCCTCCCGCGAGCCGTCATCCACGAGAAGCCATGTCTTTGGGTCGTGTCTAACTCGGATTCCCAAACTCCGGCGGTGGGGTGCTGATCGGCCTGTTTTGCCTGTGTTTGTGGGGGTTTTCGCTGGTCGCACCGCTTGAACAGGTGTAGAATCGCTGAGCGATGGCGGGTTGTTCGTGAAGTGGTGAAGCGTGGACGGGGCCGAGCTGGGCGCGCTTCGAGGGGCGGGATGTCAATAGAGATGGGCGTTTCTGACGGCTTGCTGGTGTTTCCTGGCTCATAGCGTCCGAGCAGGACTCTATGGTTCCGGACTATGGGTTCAGCGAAGCACACCAGTCCAGACGATCGAGCGGACCGGCGGCGGGCACGCGCCCAGTTCTTCCTCGAGCCGGCCGGGGTCGCGCAGCGCCAGTACGAGGCGATGCGCGCGTACTTCGTGGAGGGCCTGTCCGCGGTGCGGGTCGCTGAGCGGTTCGCCTATGCGCCCTCGACGGTCGTCGCGATGGTCCGCGACTTCGCCGCGGAGGAGAGCGCGTTCTTTCGGGAACGCAAGCCCGGCCCACAGGTCGCGCCCTCCAAAGCCGCGGCACGCGACGAGGTGCTGCGCCTGCGCGCGTCGGGCCGTTCGGTCACGGAGATCACCCAGGCGCTCGCCCGGACTGACACGCCGTTGAACCGCACCGGCGTGTGGGAACTGCTCGCGGCCGAGGGGTATGAGCGGCTCGGGCCGCGCGCCCCGAGCGAGCGCGGCGCCCTGACGCGTGACCATCCGCCACGGGTCCGGGTGATGCGCTGGCCCGAGCAGCCCCTCCGGCTCGACAGTGCCTACGCCGGCGCTCTCCTCCTACTCCCGGGCTTGGTCGCGCTGGACCTTCCCGGCGCCGTCGCGCACGCGCGGTTTCCTGGTACGCGCGAGGTACCGGCGCTCAGCAGCGTCCTGTCACTGCTCGCCGTCAAAGCGATCGGCCGCCGACGCGTCAGTCACGTCGACGATGTCTGCGTCGATCCGGGGCTCGCCGCGTTCGCAGGGCTGGAGACCCTCCCGAAAGCCAGCTCGCTGGGGAGCTACAGCTACCGTCTGACCCGCACCCACGACCAGGCACTGCTCGCCGGCCTTGCCACAGCGATGACCCGCACCGGTCAGACCCAGAGCGGTGACTTCGACTTGGACTTCCACGCGATCATGCACTTCGGCCAAGACGTCGCGCTGGAGACGCACTACGTCCCCAGGCGCTCGCAACGGACCGAGGCGGTCCTGTCGTTCTTCGCGCACGACGGACAGACCCACAACCTCGTCTACGCCAACGCGACCTGCACCAAAGCCGACCAAGCGAGCGAGGTGATCGCGTTCGCCCGGCACTGGCAGACCGCGACCGGCCAGCGACCCGAGCTGCTGGTGTTCGACTCAAAAGTCACCACCGGCGCCGGGCTCGCCGAACTGCACGCCGCCGAGCTGACATTCATCACGCTACGCGCCCGGACCGCGAAGATCACCGAGCACTTGGAGGCACTCCCCGACAGTGAGTGGACACAGATCACGCTCGAGCGCCGCGGCCCCTACAGCAAACCGCAGATCCACGAGCAGGACGTCACCGTCCGTGGCTGCCCGACACCCTTGCGCCAGATCGCGGTCCGCGGCCTCGGGCACGAGCACCCCACCCTGATCCTCACCAACGACCGGACCAACACCCCGAAACAGATCGTCGCCCGCTACGCGAAACGCATGTGCATCGAGCAACGCCTCGAAGAATCGATCCGCAGCTTCCACCTCGACGCACTCTCATCCACGGTCGCGCTGAACGTCGACCTCGACACCACCCTGACCGTCTGGGCCGCCGCCGCCTACGACCACCTCCGCAGGCTCCTCCCCGGCTATGAGACCGCGACCCCCGACACCCTCTGGCGACGATTCATCTCAACCCCCGGCCAGATCACGATCGGACCGCACCACATCACCTGCCGCCTGAACAGCCGCACCTACAGCCCGATCATGCGCACCGCGCAGCTCCCCGACCTCCCGATCCCCTGGTGGGAGAACCGGCCCCTACGCTTCCAGTTCGCCTGACCACCCAAACAGGTGCCAACTCGCTGTTTGGGAATCCGAGCTAGCGGGCGCAGGCGGGCGACCT
>JBOGYJ010000338.1:0-8943 GCA_050696795.1 Solirubrobacteraceae bacterium
ATGCGTCGACCGAGAGCGATCCGGCAAAGATGCAGGCGCTCGACAACGCGATCCCACTTGGCCGGATTGCCCAGCCCAGCGAGATCGCCGACGTCGTCGTCTTCCTAGCCTCGGGCAAAGCCGGCTACATGACCGCCACCACGGTCGTCATCGACGGCGGCATCACGCAGGGCAGCGTCGGACTCTGAGCTGCTCGAACGGCAGGCCTTGTGCCTGGGAATACCCGAGCAACATATTCGCTTCGACGGAGAGCTTGGCCACGAGGATCCCTATCGCCCGAGCTTTGATCGCCGCCATCAGGACGCAGCCCCCTGTCCGTCAGCCATCCCACCCTGCAAGGAGCTATCCATGGCGCGTGCGACTTGCTCGCGCGAGCGTGCCTTGACCGCAGAGCTCAGCGCCAGGCGCCAGCGGTCGGGGGTTGTCACGGCACACCTCAGCCCGAGGCTGGTCAGGACGGCGGGCTGATCCACGTGGGAGGCGATCTGTTCGGCTCGCCGCTGAGCGGCGATGTGCTGGGCGTGAGCCAGCTGGGTCCGGCCGGCGGTTCCAGCAAGCACGATTAGATCGTCAGCGACCATCGGTACGGCGCGTCGCGCGCACTTCTCCCACGGCGCGTCAGCGGCAGAATCGACGATCACCTGGCGGACGACTCGCCAGCCGGCGTGATGGGAATCGCAACGCGCGACAAGAAAACGCGCGAGCGCGTCAGCGACCCGCTTGGCGTCAGGTTCCGACGCGTGGGCATCCAGATGCCGCAGCGCCGCGCTGACGTGGCGGCCGCCGTCCACTGCCCTTGCCAGGTCCCGTGCTGTTGGCCGCGGCCTGTGTCGTACATCCCCGATCAGCCCACAGTACTCGCCGCGAGATTGCGTTTCGCAATAACGATCGATCTGATCGTGCCCGTGTAATCCGGAGCCGCGAGGTCCGGGCGCGATAAGCTCGGGCTGTGGAGACCCTTGCCATAGGTGACCTCGTACGCGTCAGCACCGGCAGTGATCCCGTGCTCGACGGGATTGTGTTCGACACGCCCAGCCGCTTGAAGGTCGTGGTCGCCGTCGTCGATCCCGGCCGTGGGCCCGGGTTTCGGACGGTCCACCGCGGAGCGCTGACCGAGCGTGAGAAGGAGGGCTCAGACGACCCGGCGCTGCGGTTACTCATCCGCCGGACACAACCGCCGGTTCATGGTGCGACGCGTGGCGGCGTCAACGCTCGGAAAGGCGCCGCGGGCTTCACTCGCGGAGCTAGTCACCGTTCCACCGGCCGATAGACCCCGCCCGTTCAGCCGGAGCCGCCAGCTAGCGCTTTCGCGTCGGGCGCGTCTCGCGTCTCGCGTCCCGCGATCGCCTGGCGACAACATGTTGCTCGAGCGACACTCAGTTCAGTCGTGGAGAAGCCCCGGGTCGGGCGGGACGTCGACCGCGTGTTCCTGGAGAGCGTCGAGCGTGATGATCTCAAGCGCTCGCTGATGCGTGGATGCAAGTACGACGTAGGCCGCCGCGCCGTCCACATGCGCCTGAAGCCAGTTGGCTGCGGTCACGCACCACCGATCGCCGGGAACAAGTCCAGGGAATCGATACTGCGGCCTTGGTGTGATCAGGTCGTTGCCGATGCGTTGTTGGTGTTCGAGAAACTCGGCGGTGACAACGGCGCAGACCGTGTGGCTCCCAAGATCTTCAGGACCGGTGTGGCAGCACCCATCACGAAAGAAGCCGGTAACCGGGTCGGTGCCGCAGGGGGCGAGCGGTTCACCCAGGACATTGAGATCGGCCACAGCCCTAGTATCGCTCTGATTACCAGCCCTCGTCCCGGGCGCCGTGCTCGCCTGGACCAGCCCAGGCGTCCTCTAGCGCGTCGCGCTCGGAGACGAACTCGCGGGCACTCATGGCGGTCCGCTCGCGTAGCTTGCCTTCCAGCGCGGCTTGAGCCTCGGCTTCGGCGGGCTCGTGATCGACTAGGCGGATGCGGTCTGGATTTCCCACGGCTTCTGTAAGGCTGCAAAGGAGGATGCCGCTCTGGCTCGTGCATGAGCGCGCTTTCGGTGATCTCGAGCAGCGGCAGGTGTGGGGGATTCTGGTGATCTCGAGAGCTTCGAGGATCGTGACGGGGAGCGCCGATCACATGCGGTTTGCGCCCCGCCGCCAGCTGAGTCGCTACGCGCAATCAGTCGGCAGTCAGCGAATCTGGTTTCGAGGCCGTGCCGGCAGCGAGGTGTCGAACGCGATCAGGCAGGCTGAGGGCGCGTGGGGAAGTGACACGTGCAGCTCGCCCTCGGTCGCATCCCAGCGGCACCCTGGATCGGGCTGCGGATAGAGCACGCGCGGTTTCGCCTCGGTCCCCGGAGCCGCCAACGGCAGCGAGATCCACTGCGCCGTTCCGACGTCCCGGCGCCAGACCACGACGTATGCCGAGTCGTTGCCGCGCATCCCCAGCGCGAGCCACGGATCGGTCCATCCGGGCAGGCCGAGGGGCCAGAACGGGATCGCGTCGCGAAGGTCGCCACGGAAGCGCTTGTAGACGCTGATCGCCTCGGCCACGAGTTGCTGCTGCGCCACGGACATCGAGTCGACGTGGCCGGAGAGATGGACGCGGCCGAGCATCGCTCCGCAGAGCGTGAAGGCGATCAGGTCGCGGTCCATGGCGGGCTGGACCGCGGCCCAGACGGCTGCCTGCTCGGGCAGCACCGCAAGCGGTGAGGCTGCGGCGATCGGTGGGTAGAGCAGGGGATCCTCCTGGTCGCTGGTCGAATGCAGCTGGAAACGCGAGAGGGTTGCGTAGTCGGTCCGCATCCCGCCGGAGGCGCAGCTCTCGATGCTGAGGCCGGGATGGCGATCGAGCAGGCCCTCGACCCAGGCGAGGAAGGCACGGTTGTGCGCGAGCATCCCGGCGCCAGCGGTCAGTCCACCGGCGTCGGTCCCGGGGGCGACGTTGATGTTGTAGTCGAACTTCAGGTAGCCGACACCCAGTTCGTCGGCGAGGAAGTCGATCGTCTGATCGAGATGGGCCCTGGCTGCGGGATGGCGGAGGTCGAGCTGGTAGCGGCCCTGCTCGGCGATGCGCTCGCCGCCGCGAGTGAAGAACGCGTCGGTCGGAAGCGTGTCGGCGACAGGGCTGCGCACGCCGATCACCTCCGGCTCGATCCAGACGCCGGGCACCATGCCCTCGGAGCGGATCAGCTCGATCAGCGTGTGGAAGCCGTCGGGAAAGCGGGCGACCGACGGGCGCCACTCGCCGACGGCGTCCCACCACGGCTCCCCGGGCTCCGCATACCAGCCAGCATCGATGCAGAAGCACTCGGCGCCGAGCTCGGCGGCGGTCTTGATCAGCGGCGTCAGGCGCTGGGCCGACGGGTCGGCGTTGATCGTATTGAGGTAGTCGTTGAAGATCACCGGCAGCTGCGCGGTGTCCGGGTGCGGGCGCCGGATCGCCCGGCGGTAGCGCGTCATGCGCGCGACGGCGTCCTCGAGCCCGTTAGCGCTCACGGCCACGGCCACGGGTACGCTCTCGAACTCCTCGCCCGGTGCGAGCGTCACCGACCACTGGTGTTCGATGTCGGTCGGTCCCAGCAGCGAGAGGTAGGAGGTGGTGGGGCCCGCGCCCATGTGCTCGCCGAGCTGCCAATGCCAGGCGCCGTTGTGCTCGATCTGCCACAGCATCGTGTGGCCGGTGCGCCGATTGACTACAGCGCCCATCGGCAGATGACCCCCGGAGGACCATGTGCCGACGCCGGTGACCGCGAAGCGCCCACGCGACCTGCCGGCGCCGAGGTGCCCGGTCAGCGCCGGTAGCGCGTCGCGAAAGCTGCGGGAGCGCCAGCGCGCCTCGGCCTGCCAGTCGTTCTCGGCCCAGAAGATGTCGACGTCGGCAAGCTCACCGTCCGGGCCGGCCAGGCAGCTGCCGAGAAACGACGAGACGGAATCGATCGTGAGCGGCGCGTCGCCCGCGTTGCGCACGGTCACCGAGCTGCGGACCACGCCCGCATCGGTGAGGAATGCGTACTTCGCGCGCGCGCCAAGGCCGGAGAGCGGGTCCTGCAGCGAGATCTGGAGCACGCTCCACGCTCCATCACAGTGTTGCTCGTGGCCGGCGTAGCGCAGGCGGCTGCCGAGCACGGACTCCGAGTAGCGCTGGCTGACCCACTGCCGACCTGTGCCGGCCGAGAGGATGTCCACGAGCGGCAGCCCCGCCGGGGTGCCGTCCGGATCGTCGGGGTCACCGGTGTCGACACGAGGATGAGCTCCTGATTCGCCACCCGTGGCCAGCGCGGAGAAGCTGGACAGACGCGGTACGCCGTCGTCTCCCACAGCGACCAGAAGCTGCAGGGCAGCGTCGGACCAGCGCAATTCAGACCCGTCGAGTGTCTCCTCAGAAATCATGTTCCTCTCCTGTTCGCGGCCAAGCTGGCTTGCGAACCCCCTTGACAGACGAATTTTTTTTCGACAAGCTCGACCCTACAGAAGGGGAAGAGGTTTTGTCGCATCTGCAGCCGGACGCCGTTAGTGGTACGCAAGATTGTGACCGGTCACATCCGCCGGAAGAGACGGTACCGCCAGCTGCCGCGGCTGTCGAGGGTGTCGAGGGTGTCGAGGGTGTCGAGGGTGTCGAGCTCCCGGGAGTGGGCGACGGCGCATCGACCGCCACGGGCGACGGCGCCTCAACCTCCATCGGCTACGGCGCCGCGACCGCCATCGGCTACGGCGCCGCGACCGCCACCGGCGATCGCGCAGCCTCCGCCAGCATTCGCGACGTCGCACGCTCCGCGGGCGTCTCCTACCAAACCGTCTCGCGCGTGATCAATGACAGCCCGAACGTGAGCGTCGCCGCGCGCACGGCGGTGCAGGAGGCGATCGCACGTCTTGGCTTCCGGCCCAACCGCGCGGCGCGCGCGCTCGCGGGCGGTCCCGTGCAATCGGTCACGGTGTTCGCCTCCAACACGACCCTCTACGGATTCTCGGCGGCGCTCGAGGGGATCGAGGAGGCGACGCGCGAGGTCGGCTTCCAGATGGGCGTGCGGGTCGTCGAGGAGCGCCCGGAGACCTCGCGCGCAGCGGTCGAGCATGCGCTCGAGCCGGGCGGTGCCGTGATCGTGATCGCCTTCGACCGAGCCGGGGCGCAGGCGCTTCCCTGGGTGCCGGACGAGGTTCCGACCGTCGCGATGATCCAGGCGCCGATCGCGGTCGCGCCGTCGCGTCCGTCGGTGTGGCTGGATGAAACCGCGGCCGCCAAGCGCGCCACCGCGTACCTACTGTCGCTCGGGCACCAGACCGTCCATCACCTCCCGATCCCGAGCTGGCCGCGCGCGACCCCGCGGATGGAGGGCTGGCGCACGGCGCTCGAGGAGTCGGGCGTGGTCGCGCCCGAGCCGCTGGCGCCCGGCTGGACCGCGCAGTGGGGCTATGAGGTTGGGCGCGAGCTCGTCGGCAACCCCGAGGTCACGGCGCTGCTGTGCGGAAACGACGACATGGCGCTGGGCGCGCTGCGGGCGATGCACGAGGCAGGGCGTGACGTGCCGGGCGACATGAGCATCGTCGGCTTCGATGACATCCCCGCGGCGCGCTACCTATCGCCGGCGCTGACCACCGTGCGCCAGGACTTCAAGTCGTTGGGCAAGGTCGCCTTCGCGCGCCTGCTCGAGCTATCAGGCTCGAGCAGGCGGATCCCCGCGATTGCCACCCCGATCGCGGAGCTGATCATTCGCGAGAGCACGGCCCCGCCGTCCGGGCGGCGCTAGGGACGAACACAGGCTGCCCAGTGAGGACGCGCATGAAGCTCGGGACTCACCGCAGGTAGGGAACTTCATTCACACACACAGAGGAGAGAGGTAGATGAATAGTTTGAGAAGGACCGTGGGGCTGGGAGGGAAGGCCCGGTTCCGGCTCTGTTTGGGCGCCTCAGTGTTAGCGCTATCAGGCGGGGTGGCGACAATCGCCGCGTCTGAAACGCAGGCGGCCACCGCGCGCAAAAGCTCGGGCGTCGTGCACCTGACCTGGTGGACGATGTGGTCGGGCTCGACCCTGAAGACGCTCGACCAGATGGTCGCCCGGTTCAACAAGTCTCACCCCGGCATTCAGGTGACCGAGCAGAACATCCCCAGCGATGCGACGACGAGCACCGCCAAGCTGCTCTCGGCGATCGCCGCGGGCGACCCGCCGGACATCTTCACCGAGTGGTGGCCGGAGATCGGCTCGTTCGCCGCGCGCGGTGACATCGATCCGATGAACGCCTATCTCACCGGTGCCTACTCGAAGTTCGAGAAGTGGGAGTACCCGGTGGCCGTCCAGGGTGGGACCTACAACAAGCAGCTGTACTCCGTGCCGATGTCCCTGAACTCGTGGGCGCTCTACTACAACAAGAGCATTCTGGCGAAGGCCGGGATCAAGACCCCACCGAAGACCCTGGCTCAGCTCGATGCCGACCAGGCGAAGCTGTGGAGCACGAACGGCAGCCAGGCCTCGCAGATTGGGTTCTACCCGTACACCAACGAGAACGGCTTCCAGTTCTACACAACGTACTTCGGCGCGACCAACTGCATCAACTCGGCCGGCAAGTACGACTTCGAAAACTGCGCCGGTGCCAAGAAGGAGATGAACTGGATCGCGAGCTACGCGAAGTACTCCTACACCGACGTGATGGCGTTGCAGACCGCTCTCGGTCAGGTCGCTGGTGGCCAGACCGACATCTGGACGGCGGGCAAGGCGGGCTTCGTCCTGTCCGGGCCGTGGGAGGGGACCAACGTCCCGAGCGAGAACTCGAGCCTGGAGGGCAAGTTCGGGGTCGAGTCGTTCCCGGCTGCCGTCGGTGGCTCGAGCACGATCGGTCAGGGCAACTTCAACATCATCCCCAAGGGCTCGAAGCACCCGCAGGACGCGTTTGAGTTCATCAGCTGGCTCGCCGGCTTCAAGAACGAGAACTACATGGGCAAGATCGACCCGACTGGTGGTTGGGTTCCGGCCGGCCCGGCGGTGACCAGGGTCCCGGCCTACAAGAAGTGGATCTCCGGCAATCCGTGGCTGAAGTCGTTCCTGCCGCAGATGACGAGCAAGTCCACCGTGGCTCCGGAGCTCACGGCTCGCCAGTCTCAGCTGTTCGCCGCTGAGAACACCGCAACGAGCAACGTGCTCGAGAAGCTGATGACGCCCGCCCAGGCGCTCAAGTACATCGACAAACAGGCGAACTCGTAGCGCAGTGACACCCAGCAGGCAGGCACGGCTCACGCCGTACCTGCCTGCCCCTTTCGGAGAGCGAATAATGGCAACCCGACCAGCGAATGTGATGGCAGCGACCACACAAAGACGCTCAAAGCCGCCGGCGCGGCGCGCGTGGACATGGCGGCTCACCCGCCCGACGCGAAACGGCCTGCTGTTCGTGAGCCCGTGGCTGCTCGGGTTCCTGCTGTTCTTCGCCTACCCGTTCTTCGCGACGGTGTACTACAGCTTCACCAACTTCGCCGGCACCGGATCACCGAAGTGGATCGGCCTTGCGAACTACTCGAACCTGTTCCACGACCACCTGTTCTGGACCTCGCTCTACAACACCGGCTTTTACACGGTCTTCGAATTGCCGCTCTCCACGCTCGCCGCGCTCGGACTGGCGATGCTGCTCAACATGGACGTCAAGGGCCGGGCGATCTATCGCACGATCTTCTACATCCCGTCGATCGTGCCGATCGTCGCCTCCTGCATGATCTTCGTGTGGATGTTCAATCCTGCCACGGGCATCGTCAACGATCTCCTCAATGACGTCCACATCGCCGGCCCGGGCTGGTTCTTCTCGATCGTCTGGTCGAAGCCCTCGCTGATTCTGCTCGGTCTGTGGGGCGTCGGTCAGCCGATGGTGATCTACCTGGCCGGGCTGCAGAGCATCCCCTCAGAGCTCTATGAGGTCGCGGCGATCGACGGCGCCGGCGCCTGGCATCGCTTTCGCAAGATCACGCTGCCGATGTTGAGCCCCGTGATTCTGTTCAACGTGATCCTGCAGTTGGTCGCCTGCTTCTCCTACTTCACGCAGGCGCAGGTGATCGAGAACGGCTCGATCGGCGGGCCTGGCACCTCCACCTGGTTCTACGTGCAGTACCTGTACGAGCAGGCGTTCCAGTTTCTGAAGCTCGGCTACTCCTCGGCGATGGGCTTCTTCCTGTTCCTGATCAGCGCCGTCGTGATGATCCTGCTGTTCAAGAGCTCATCGCGCTGGGTCTATTACGCGAGCGAGGGTTAGATCGATGGAAGCTCCCGCTCGCCCCAAGCTCGCCTCCGGCGCCGGCAAGCACACGGTGCTGCTGCTCACCGCCGTGGTGCTCGGCTTCCCGCTGTTGTGGATGGTGCTCTCGTCGCTGAAGAGCAACTTCCAGTCGCTGGCCACCCCGCCAGTCTGGATCCCGCACCCGGTGCAGTGGGACAACTACCCGCAGATGCTGGCGGCAGTGCCGTTCTACCGCTATGTGCTGAACACGCTGCTGTACGCGGCGATCACGATCGTCGGCGTCTGCATCTCAAGCAGCCTGGTCGCCTACGGCTTCTCGCGAATCAGGTGGCGCGGGCGCGACCTCCTCTTCAAGGTGATGGTGAGCACGCTGCTGATCCCGTTCTTCGCGACGCTGATCCCGCTGTTCGTGATGTACAAGCGCTTCCACATGGTCGGCTGGTACTGGCCGCTGATCGTGCCGACGTTCTTCGGCAGCTCGATCTTCAGCACCTTCCTGCTGCGCCAGTTCTTCATGACGATCCCGCAATCGGTCTCGGACGCCGCGCGGATCGACGGCGCCAGCGAGTTCACGATCTACCGCCGCGTGATCCTGCCGATGGCCAAGCCCGCGCTGGCGACGGTGATCCTCTTTCAGTTCGTCTACTGCTGGAACGACTACCTCGGACCGCTGGTCTACATCAACGATCAGAAGTGGTATCCGTTGACGCTCGGACTCGGCCAGATCCTCGGCACCTACACGAC
>JBOGYJ010000339.1:0-3180 GCA_050696795.1 Solirubrobacteraceae bacterium
GTGTCGATCTGCGTGCTCGCCCGCCGCCCGGAGCAGCCGGCCGCCACAGGCCCGGCCGTTGGCTGCGCGTGATGCTCGATCGACACGCCCGAAGACTCTACGCGCCGGCGCTCAAACCGGTGTCGGCGGCCGCGACCCGGGCAGGGATCGGAGCGGGCACGATCACCACCGCCGCCCTGATCCTCGGGATCGGAGCTTGCGTAGCCGCGGCGCTGAGCGCATGGATCGCCGCGCTAGCGCTGTGGCTGCTCAACCGCGGCCTCGACGGGCTCGACGGCGCGGTCGCGCGGCACGGATCACCGTCAGAGCTCGGCGGGATGCTCGACTTCCTCGCGGACTTCGTCGTCTACGGCGGGTTCATCGTCGCTGTCGCGATCGCTGTCCCACACGCACGCGTCGCCTGCACCGCGCTGCTGGCCGCCTACCTGCTCAACAACGTGGCGCTGCTGAGCTTCGCCACACTCATCGAGAAACACGGGCTCGACCTGGGGGATCAGCGCTCGCTGCCGTTCACGGCCGGGTTGACCGAGGGCACCGAGACAATCCTCGCCTACGTCGCGATCTGCCTGACCCCCAGGCATGCCGAGCTGATCGCCTGGATCTTTACCGGCATGGTGCTGATCACCGTCGGCCAACGGATCGCTCTCGCGATCCGCACGCTCGGCTGAGACCGCGCCTCATCACGGTCGCGGCAGCGACCCTCAACTCGTTCCGCAGGGTGTGAACCTTCGCGAGCCCGGCTGGGTCTAATGGACATGACCCCACATGACAGCGCTGCTCGATGACGGTGACCGCGACGCTGGGCGGCGTAACGATCGCCGCGAGCGACCGCACCGTCGTGGTCGAGGGCGACCACTACTTCCCACCCGCAGACGTGCAGATGCGGCTGCTGCATCCCAACGCACGTCGATCTTTGTGCTTGTGGAAGGGAATCGCTCGCTATTTCGATGTCGAGGCTGACGGTGTGCGCGCCGCGTGCGCCGCGTGGAGCTACCCCCATCCATCGCCGCTGGCCCGACGGATCAAAGGTCACATCGCCTTCTGGGGCGGCGTCGAGGTCCATCACGGATGACCGCCAAAGCAAATCACGCCGCAGGTCAGATGACGACTACCGCAGCCAATACACGGAAAGGTGATGCTCCGAGATGATGGCAATGGCCAGACGAGTGATGATCCGCGGAGCCGTCGCAGGTCTGGTCGGTGGTCTGGGGATGATTGTGGTGATGATCCTGGTGATGGGCACCACCGGCAGTGGTTACGCAAGCCCGTTGAACCTCGGGATGCCGGGGTTCGTGTACACGATCACCCCGCCAGTGTCGATGCTGCCGAAGATGATGATGCTGATGGGCATCCATCTACCGGCCAGCGCGATGACGAAGCTCGGGCCCGCGATCGCAAGCGGCCACATACCGCCGATGATGGTGCACCAACTCGGCATGATGCTTCAGGGGATGCACGTCCCCGCCGCCAAGGTGCACATGATGGGCCAGCTGATGACCGGCACGGCTGACAACAAGACAGTGGCGGACCTGCTGTCGAGCATGAGCCCGTCGGCGCGCAGCGCGATCATGGGTGCGATGCCCGTGGCCGCAGGGCGGGTGGTCGTCGGCACTGTGTTGCATTTCGCGTTCGCCGCCTTCCTGGGCACCGTGTTCGCGGTATTGATCCTCGCGGTCGGCATCCGCCGGCTTCGGATTCCCGGCCTTGGAACCGTCGTCGGCATCGTTGGCGTGAGCATTGTCGGCGGCGCGATCGTGTACGCGGTCAACCGCTGGTTGATCCTCCCGCCCACCAACCCGATGCTGGGTGTTGCGCCGCAGACGGCGTTCTTCATCAGCCACCTGGTGTGGGGACTCGGCGTCGGCCTCGTACTGGCGCTGGTGGCCCAGCGCAGCGGGTTGCTCACCAACGCCACGCCTGGTCACGGTCACGTCGTCGATCGAGCCACAGGTGCTAGCAGCGTGTAGCGCGCACCGACCGCGTCACGGCTCGGCAAGCCTCCTCATGACACGGCTGAGGACAGGCTGCGAGCGCAGACGCGATCAAACCGTTTGCCGAGGCGTTACACACGCGGCGGCAACGTCTGTATGTCCCTGTGAGAGCCCCTTAGGCGAGGCTTGACTACCACCATCTCTAGCAGCCATCGTCCGTTTGGTACTAGTTTCGAGGGCCCTCCCGACGTCCCTGAGGCTCGGTCGTGAGCACCGCTGTAGCGCTGCGCTTGCCGACCATCTCCTGGGAGACTGCGTCACATGCCCAGGAGCGCGACTTGACCGAACCGGCCGCCGATACAGCCCTGGTGAAACGCGCCCGGCACGGGGACCCGCTTGCCTTCGAGCAGCTCGTCATCCACCACGCCGATCGCCTGCACGCCTGTGTTCGGCTTCTCGTCGATAGCGACCATGACGCCGAGGACGTCACCCAAGAGGCATTCCTGCGGGCGTGGCGAGCGATCAGCAACTTCAAGGGTGAGAGCCAGTTTTTCACGTGGCTGTGCCGGATCGGCATCAACGAGGCCAACCGCCGCACCGCCAGGACGAGACACCGTGGACGTGCCGCGTCGCTCGACGAGCATCCGATCGAGCCCGCCGACGACCGTCCCGGGCCGGTTCGAACGCTCGTTCACGATGATCTGCGTCGAGCCCTTGAACGGGCGGTACGCAACCTTCGCCCAGAGCACCGTGCCCCGCTTGTCCTTCGAGACATCGAAGGCCTCAGCACCACCCAGGCCGCTGAAATCCTCGGCCTCGGGGAGGCGGCCTTCAAGAGCCGCCTACATCGCGCACGCATCACCGTCCGCGACGCGATCCGCGACTACCTACCGGAGGACGACTCATGATGCGAGCGGCGCTCAACCAGCCGCTGCGTTTCATCACCGACCACAGATTCACCCGTACGCACGCATCGAGCTACATCGATGATGCTCTGGACGAAACGGCGCGCAAGCGTGTCGACGAGCACGTCCACGTCTGTCCCGCGTGCATGCGCTTCCTGAACACCCTACGACGAACGGTCACCGCCCTGCACACACTGCGCAGACCGCGGGCGCCGGTACCACCGGCAGCTCGGATCGCCGACGGCGTGCTCGCCCGCCTACGTAGCGACCCACCCCCACCAACAGGAGAGCCAGACCTCAGCCCCGACGGACCGTGACCAGGACAGGGGCGCAGGCATCACGCC
>JBOGYJ010000340.1:0-2273 GCA_050696795.1 Solirubrobacteraceae bacterium
CGACACCTGGGCGCTGTTCCGCGACGCGCCCGCGGCCAAGCGCTACCACCACGCCTACCGCCACGGGCTGCTCGACCACAGCCTCACGGTCGCGCAGGCCGTCAGCGCGCTCTCGGCGATCTTCGGCGGGGTGAACCGCGACGTGGCGGTGACCGGGTCGCTGCTGCACGACATCGGCAAGCTCGACGCCTACCGGCGCATCGGTGAGGAGATCGAGCTGTCCGACGCCGGGCGGCTGCACGGCGAGATCGCGCTCGGTTACGCCCGCGTGCGCGACGAGATCGCCGCGATCGAGGGCTTTCCACCCGAGCTGGCCCAGGCGCTGCTGCACATCATCCTCAGCCACCACGGCGCGCTCGAGCACGGCTCACCGGTGGTGCCGTGCACCCGTGAGGCAACCCTGGTGCACATGGCCGACAACCTCGGGTCGAAGCTCGGCAGCTTCGACCGTGTCGAGCGCGCGCTCGACGCCGGCGCCCAATGGGCCAGCTACGACAACGCCATCGGCGCCGTCGCCTACTTCGGTGTCGACGGCGCCGAGCCCGAGAGCGCGCGGCTCGCCGCGTAGCTCGAGCCGCCCAGGCCCCGCTGCGGCCACCACGTTGACGGTTCGCGCAACCGCGGGCTCGTAGCCGGGGCGGGAGAAAAGCGCAAATTGCGGGCAGCCCGGCGCGCTGGCCGCACGCCGCCCATTGGCCCCCGATTAAAGTGGGTGCAATGGCTAAGGACACCGAGAAGCTGATTCGCCAGCTGTCGCTGATCTCGTATCTGATGGCCGAACGGCGGCCGGTGACGGCGCCCGAGATCCGGCGCGACGTCGAGGGCTACAGCGTGATGAACGAGGACGCCTTCGCGCGGCGCTTCTACGCGGACCGCTCAGAGCTCGAGGCGCTGGGCATCGTGCTCTCGGTGGACAAGCCACAGGACGGACAGGTCGAGCAGGAGCAGTACTCGCTGCCGCCGGAGAACTTCCATCTGCCACCGATCGAGTTCGACGACGACGAGCTGGCCGCGCTGTGGACCGCGCTGTACCTGCTCGACGGCAAGTTCGCCTACGCCGAGCCGCTGAGGCTGGCGCTGCAGCAGATCTCCTGGGGTCGCCCCAGCCCGCTGGACTCGCCGGTGCAGCGCACGATCGCACTCGGCATCACCGGCGCCGCCGACGGCCATGAGATCTCGCAGCGGCTGGCCAAGATCGAGACTGCGATCTTCCGGCGCAAGACGATCGTGTTCGAGTACTACACGATGGAGCGCGGCTCGCTCGAGCAGCGCCGCGTCGACCCCTACCAGCTCCTATTCCAGGGAGGCCAGTTCTACGTCGTCGGCCGCGCCCACGAGCGCGATGCGATCCGCGTCTTCCGGCTCTCCCGGATCCAGGGCAAGGTCGGCTACGCGACCAAGGCCGAGCACGACTTCCAGCGCCCCGCCGACTTCGATCCCCGCGCCTATGCCCACCGCATCCAGTGGCAGTTCGGCGAGCCGATCGGCAACGCCGAGATCTGGATCTCGAGCAAGATCGCGTGGCAGGTGCAGCGTCACTTCGGCCGCTATGGCGAGCTACGTCCCGCCGATGACGGACACGGCAGCATCTTCACCACCTCGTACTCGAGCGCTCGCCAGCTGATCGCTTGGGTCCTCGGGCTCAGCGACAACGCCCACATCGTCGGCCCGTCGGAGCTGGCCGGCGAGCTGCGCGAGCGCGTGCACATGCTCGCCGCCCGCCACAGCGGCGATGCCGACGAGCTGCTGGCAGCGGCTGACCACGCGCCGCCGGCCGCGTTCGGAGAGTCCTCTGCGCCAGCGGGCGCCGAGGACGACACACCCGCAACCGAGCCCGAGGGGGCGGACGCGGTGATCCGCCCCGAGCGCTTCGCGCGGCTGGTGACGCTGGCGAGCATTCTGATCGACTCCGGGCGTTCGGGTAGGACGTTGCGGGCAGCCGAGCTGCGCGAGCGGCTGAAGCTCTCCGAGCAGGAGTTGCAGGAGGACATCGCGGTGCTCAACGTCGTCAACTTCGGCGCCGGCACCTACGTGCTCTACGCCGAGATCCTCGCCGACGGCACGATCGAGGTCGACCCCGAGCCCTACGGGGACGCGTTCGCGCGGCCCGCGCGGCTGCTGCCGGTGGAGGCCAAGGCGCTGGTCGCCGCGATCGACCTGATCGGCGAGCACATCCCCGAGGGTTCGCTCGCCTCGGTGCGCCGCAAGGTGGTCGCGGCGCTGGGCGAGGACCCCGCGCGCGAGGGCCTGCAGATCGCGGCGCTGGGCGGCGA
>JBOGYJ010000341.1:0-6277 GCA_050696795.1 Solirubrobacteraceae bacterium
CGAGCGGGAACGAGCCCGGCGGCATGTCGCATTGCCGCCACGGCTGAGCGGCGAGCGAGGTGATCCGCTCCATATAACGCTGCGCCACCGTATCCCAGGAGAGCTGCTCGGCAGCGGCGCGGCCGGCCCGTCCCCGCTGCGCCAGCTCGGCGGGGTCTGCGGCCGCGGCGGCGTGCAGCAGCTCCACCAGGTGACCGGCATCGGGCTCGAGCATCCAGGCCTGGCCATGGGGGATGAAGTCGTCGAGGTCCTCAGGCGGCAGGTCCTGGCGCTCGGAGCGGATCCGCCACCCCGCCTCCGGCGGGCAGAACTCGTCCGTGGGACCGCCCGCGGTCACGATCACCGGGAGGCCGCTCGCCATCGCCTCGAGCACCGGCATCGCAAAGCCCTCGCCGCGGTAGGGGAGTACGAAGACGGCGCAGCTGCGGTATAGCTCGGCCAACTCAGGGGTGTCGAGGTCGTCCTCGATCAGCTCCACTCTGGGCAGCCTCTCCGCGGCGCCACGCGCCCGCAGCACCTCGTTGGGTCCCCCGTAGACGCCGGCCGCGTTGGCGGCCTTGACCACCAGCACCACATCGTCGCGGTCGGCGAACGCCTCATCCCAGGCGTCGAGGAGCAGATCGATGCCCTTGCGACGCGTGATCCCGCCGACGTATAGGAAGCGTCGCGGCACCGCGTCGGCGGTTGCGCCGGATTGACGCGGGCAGAAGGCGTCGAGGTCGACGCCGTTGGGAATCACGTGTACGCGGCGGGCCTCGATTCCGGCCTCCACGTACATGTCGCGGACGTAGGCGCTCGGTACCCACAGCTCATCCACGCGCCCGGCGATGTCCGGCAGCCAGCGCTCCGGGGGTGACCCGAACTCCCACGGGACTATCGCTGCAAGGCGTCCGGACTCAGGCACCGTGAAGTCGGGTGGCCACTCGTGGTGCACCTCCACGCTGGAGCCCTGCGTCAATGGCCGATCCTGGGCCTGTCCCAGCCGGTTCAGCCGCTGGACGCGAAGCGGGAGCCGTGTCACGACCTGGTCGTTGATGATCGAGAGGCTCGTCTTCAGGCCGAAGTCGCCCTTCCAGCGGATCTCGGGCGCCGCGAGTGCAGCAGGTGCGGGCGAAGCCTGCCGTGCGTCGTCGTAGTAGGCCTCGAGCTCATCGACGTAGGAGCTGAAGGCTCGCGGCTCGCCGATGTTCGCCTGCAAGCGCTCGAGTAGCCCCGGCTCACTTGCCAGGCGGTCGAGCTGGTGCGCGAGGTCCCCCACATCCAGAGCATCGAACAGCAGTCCATCGGTCTCGTCACGGATCGCCTCGGGTAGACCGCCGAGTCGCGGGACGATCAACGGAACGCGGGCAGCCAGACACTCGGCAGCCACCAGCGGCGCGCAGTCCCACCACATCGACGGCAGCGCGGCGACGTCAACGTCCGCCAGCAAACCGCCGAGCTCGGACGGGGCGAACGCGCCGTTGAGCTCCAGGACGCCACGCTGGTCGATCGTTCGTAGCGCCGCGGCGAAGTCAGTGCCCACCTCGCCGATGATGCGCACGTTCAGGCGGCTCGCTGTGAGCTGCGCGGCCTGCACCAGCAGTTGTGGTCCCTTGTGCGGGTAAGCCGAGCCGACGAAGGCGACGGTGAGTGCCTGCTGATCGCGGCGTCCAGGTGCGCGCTCGAGCCCCAGCTGCTCCCAGATCTTCTGTTCCGTGGGCGCAGCCTGGCGGACCACGTCGATCAGCGCGGGGTCGTACCCGGTCGAGATCAATGTCCGGCGGACCGCGTCGGAGACGGCAAGGATCCGAGTCAGGCCAGATTGCGCGCGTGCTCGGATCGATTCGCGCCGGCGCACGTGCCCGGAGACATCCGTGGTGCCGACGCATGCGGCGCAGCGGCTCCCATCTCCGGGACCGGCGCACATCGCGCCGTCGCCATGAAGCAGATATGCGCGCGGGCAGATCAGCCAGTAGTTATGCGTCGTGAAGAAGCTCGGCAACCCGCGGACTGCTGCTTCGTCGATGAGGGCGGCGCCGAGGTTGTGAAGGTTGTGGAAGTGGATCACCTCGGGGCGAACCCGATCCAGCGCCTGGGCAAATGCGTTCGTGATCGGCGGGTCGTCGAGCTCCCGCAGGGGGTTGCCGAGGTCGAAGAGGCCGTGGGGCCGGTTGTGGACGCCGATCAGCCTGACGTGATCCTCTTCCCATTCGGTGACGTCGTAGGGGATGCCGCTGCCGGTCCCGTGCACAGCCGCATGAAAGACCGTGACCTCCCAGCCGCGCCGTGCCAGCTCCTTGGCGGCGAGCCGCGGAACGGTCGTGCCGCCGCCGGAGTCGTTCCAGCCGAACGCTGTGATCAGCAGCTTGCGCGGCTTCCCCGGCGGGGCCTGCCGCGGCGCCGGGGAAGCCGGCTCGGGGTAGGAAGCCGCTCGGCTGCGCACCTTCGCGGCGAGCCCAGGTAAAGCCAGGCGCCGTTGCTCGAGGCCATCGGCCAACCTCAGCAGCGCCGCGCGCTCGCCCTGCTGCGGGTCAAGCAAACCCCAGTCGATCTCCGGAACGAGCTCACGCAGACTCAGGTGCTCAAGGCCGCGCTCGAGGATTGCTTCGACATCGGCGATCTCGGCGGCGCGCCCCGCGGCTTCATCCGAGGCGTTCTCGCCGTGGCGTCTTATCGCCGCGAGTGAGCCACCGCCGCAGTGGCGGAAGCGGAACTCCTTGGCCGCCCGCAGCCAGAAGTCGAGGTCGTTGGCAAGCGGATAGCGATCGTCATAACCACCGACGGCGTCATACACCCGCCGATGGACCATCCGTGTGGGGTCGACGAGGTGGTTGTGACTGAAGTAGAAGGAGTGGATCAGCTGCGCTGGAGAAAAGTCGCGGCTTGGCCACAGACCCACCTGTCGGCCGCGAGAGTCGATGATGGTTCCGTCGCCGTGGACGACACCCGTATCCGGAAAGCGGTCAAACAGCTCCACCTGTCGGCGGATGCGGCCGGGGAGTGACAGATCGTCGTCGCCGAGCATCGCGATCAGCTCGCCACGGCCGGCACTCAGAAATGTGTTGTAGGCGGCGGCGATGCCGCGGTTTCCGTCGTGTCTCACCACGCGCAACCGCGCCTCGCTCGAGTATCCCGCGAGGACGGTGTCGATCCGTGGGTTGGTCGAGCCGTCGACTACCACAAGCACTTCCAGCGACTGGTAGTCCTGGCTCAGGCAGCTGTCGATCGCCTCAGCGAGGTAGGTATGGCGGTTGTAGGTCGCGATCCCGATTGTTACCCGTGGCGAGTCCGTCATTGGAGGAGGGACCTTAGAGTGCGGTCCGGTCTGTTAAGCGGCCGGCGAGCGCGGATCTTTAAACACGCGGAGGCGAGGTGAGACCTCGCCGCCGCGGTTCCGGTTCCCTCGATGGATCGGAGATGGATATGGGCTCGCCCGGATGAAGGTAGGCGAGGTATGGGCCCAGCCGACACAGAATTTGCCGTACGTGTCGGCCGAGGTTTGGCACGCCTGACCGGGCGGTGCCGAGGCACCGCCCGAGATCAGACGAAAGGATTACTACGCGCCGAGGAGCTTCAGAACCTGCTGGGGGTTCTGCTCTGCCTGCGACAGCATCGAGATGCCGGACTGCTCAAGGATCTGATCCTTGGTGAACTCCGTCATCTCCGAGGCCATGTCAACGTCCTGGATCGTCGACTGCGCGGAGTTGAGGTTCTCCGAGTAGGTCGACAGGTTGTTCATGGTGTAGCTCAGACGGTTCTGAACTGCACCGAACGAGGATGCCAACGTGGAAACGGCGTCGATCATGTTGCTGAGCGTCGTCAGCACGCCGCTGGCGCCGAGGCTGATGTTGGTGGCGCTCGCGGTGGTGACTGAGATCGAGTCGATCTGGCTGATGATGCCGTTGGCGCCGGTCAGGCTCTGCAGCGTGATGGCGATGACCTCGCCCTCGTTGGCGCCAACCTGGAAGGTCAGGTTGCCGGTGCCGGTGGCACCCGTCGGATCGAACAGCGAGATGCCGTTGAACTGCGCCTGCTGGCCGATCTGCTCGATCTGGCTGGCCAGCTGCGCAACCTCGGAGACGATCGCGTTCTGATCGGTCGAGTCCAGCGTGCCGCCCTGAAACTCGACGGCCAGTTCGCGGACGCGCTGCAGCATCTGCGTCACGTCGTTCAGGGCGCCATCGGCGGTCTGAACGAGCGAGGTCGCGTCCTGCGCGTTGTTGTTGGCCTGGTTCAGACCGTTGACCTGCGAGGTGAGGTCCTGGGTGATCGCGTATCCGGCGGCGTCGTCCGCAGCGGTGTTGATACGCAGACCCGAGGATAGGTCCGTCATGGCGCCACTGAGAGAATTCTCAGTGTTGGTGAGATTGTTCTGGGCGATCAGCGCCTCAGAGTTGGTGTTGATGATGAGGGACATGCCTATCTCCTTGATGGCTGTTTGGGTTAACCGTCCCGACCGACTCCGTGTCGGCCTTCAAAACCACTAATCGGCGTCTGAAGAAAAGACTTGAGAACTTCTTTCGCGGGTGGACGCTTTTCGCAGGCGGACGCTCAGGCGCCGATGTCGATGTGCTGCCCGGCCTCCGGGTCCGCGTCGTCATCCTCGTCGCGGGGGTGAGCTCGCCGCTCCGGATGGATCCCCGGATCCCACTTCTGCCGGGGCTCAGGACTCACTTCCACCGTTGCTGCAGCATCGTGCAGCGTCCCGTCGGGCCCGTAGGGCTCGGCGCCGGCGGGATCTGACCAGTCAGGGTCGTAATCGTCCTCGAACCGCTCCTGCTCCTCCTCCTCGGCGTCCTCACCGGGGTCGCGCTGCCAGTTCAGGGTGTCCTGCTGCTGCCCGTCGCGGTCGACGCGCTCGACCCGACTGTAATCCGGCGGCGTGGGCGCCGGGGGGTGGATCGGTACCAGTGGATGAAGCGGGTCCATGACAGCCTCTGCGCGGAGGTTCGGCGCTGGTCAGGGTTTCCCTGCAGGGTTGAGTCCGTTGGCCTGCGGGGTGCAGCCTGTAGGCCAGTGGGGTTCAGCCTGTCGGCTGCGCCTGGGCGATCGGGGTCTCGGCATCGGAGTCGCCTTGCTCGTTGCGCCGCCGCTCGATCGCCTCATAGGCAGCCCTCTGCTCGGCGAGGATCAGCTGCCGCCAGAGCATCACGCCGACGCACCAGGCCAGCATGTAGCCGACGACGCCGGCGCCGAGCGCGCGCAGGCCGGTTTGGAAGAGCGGCACCGATGCCTGGATCGAGACGAGCGCTGCGACGGCGAAGCCCGCCAGCCCGGCCCAGGCCTTCGCGCGGCGGATCGAGGCGCCTGCGCGGGGGTGATTGGCGATGCTTGCGCCCTGGGCCTCGTCCGTGCCCTTGTCCTTCTTGTCCTTCTTGCCCTTCTTGTCGGCCTTGCTCTTGGCCGCTGAGTCTTTTTTAGCCATGGGTTCAGGAGAGTTAGAGCGTGTCGCCACGCGTGACCCTGAGGGCGGCGCGCTGGCGCTCGAAGACGAAGCGGATCAGGCGTTCCTGGTCACGGCGCGAGATGTATTCGAACTCCAGCGCGACCTGGTTGTCCTCGCGCTTGCGCACGATCTGCGCCGTTCCGCTCACCTGATCGTCGTAATCGGTCAATCCCAGGAAAAGTGAAAAGGAAATGGTGGTGTGCGTCGGCACCTCAGCCGATCGCGGAAGCCGCGCGAGCAGTCCACCACCGCTGATATCGAGCGTCAGGCCCTCCGCCAGGAGATCACCGTCTTCGTCCTCGAGCACCACGCGCTTGGCGGCCACCACCCGCACGAACTCGCGTCGCTGCACCAGTTCGGCGTCGCTGTACACCATGAAGCGCAGGAGGTTCGCCTCGACCCGCTCGGCCTCCCCGGGCGTGCGCACGATCCCGCGTGCCCCGGCCGACTCGAGTATCAGCAGTGCGAGGGGCCCGGCCATAAGCTCCTCGATCCCTTCGAGGACCACCAGCAGCACGTCGTCACCGTGGTAGGTGATGCTGACGGGAAAGCTCAGTCCCTCGTGTGAGAACAGGCGTCCCGTGGCGCCATGTCTGGCGCGCTGCTGACCGTCGAGCGAGCTCATGAGCCAAGCAGCCGTTGGGCAAGTGCTGCGGCATCGACTGCGGACATGGCGCGACGATGGTCTGTGCCGGCGTGGAAGTACGCGAGTGGAATGCGATGCGCGACCGCGAGCTCCACGACGACGGCAAGCTGGTCGGTCTCATCGGCGTGCGTGATCGCGACCCCGGATGGATTCAATCGGCCGAAGCTGGCCAGCGCCCGGCGGGCCGCCTGGGAGCTGAGCGTCGC
>JBOGYJ010000342.1:0-28339 GCA_050696795.1 Solirubrobacteraceae bacterium
CGACCAAGCACGAGGTCGAGGCGGCGTACGGGCTGAAGCCGCGCTCGTACGGCTCCACGCTCGAGATCGACCACATCATCAGCCTCGAGCTCGGCGGTTCGAACGACCCCCGCAACCTGTATCCGGAGCTCGCCGCGTTCGCGGACGGGTCGCCCGGCTTCCACGTCAAGGACAAGCTCGAGAACGTGGCGCACCGTGCGGTGTGCGCCGGGACGATCAGCCTGCGCACGGCACAGCGCCGGATCGCAGGCAACTGGGAGCTCCTTTATCAGCAGGTGTTCGGCGTCGCGCCGCAGGGCTAGACGCGCAGTCTCGACGAGAGAGGTTCACGCATGCCGGTAGACGAAAGACATCGCGCCGACGCCGTCTTCGAGGGCGGCGGAGTGAAGGGAATCGCGTTTGCCGGCGCGATCGCAGCAGCCGAACGGGACGCGGAAGTGAAGGAATGGGTCAACCTCGCCGGGACGTCCGCGGGGTCCATCGTGTCCGCGCTGCTCGTCGCCGGGTACGACTCGGCGGGGCTCAAGAAGATCCTCGCCGACGCGAAGTACCCGCGCTTCGCCGACTGCGGGTTCGGCGGCAAGTGGGTCGGTGGTCTCTACAGCGCCGTCTTCCGAGGTCGCGGGCTCGCACCTGGCAACTACTTCAAGGAGTGGATGAGCGAGCAGCTCGCTGCCTCGCCGCTCGCGCGCGAGCTCGGCAAGAGCGAGCTCACGTTCGCCGACGTCCGGCGCCGCGACCTGCCGCCGCGGTCGGAGCTGCCGGAGATCACTGATGCGGCGTACGCACGCGCGACGTACCGGCTGCACGTGATCACCTCCGACGTGACCAGCGGGCGGATGGCGATCCTGCCGGACGACCTGCCGCGCTACGAGGACGAGCACGGCAAGCAACTCGACAAGGACAGCTTCCCGATCGTCGACGCCGTCCGGATGAGCATGAGCTACCCGTTCTTGTTCGCACCCGTGACGCTGTACCAGGGCGGGAAGCCCTACTACATGGTCGACGGCGGGCTGCTCTCGAACTTCCCGATCTGGATGTTCGACAGCCCGAGCCCGAAGCGCCCGACGTGGGGCTTCCGGCTGCACGGTGGCACGAGCGCGAACGAGAACCTGCCGTACCGCAAGATCCCGCGTCCGCTGTGGGCGGCTCCGTTGCTGAAGGCGATGTTCTCGGCAGCGACCGAGGCCTGGGACCGCGCGCACCTGGAGCAGGTCGTCTCGGCCCGCACGGTCAGCATCCCGACGCACGACGTGAAGACCACGAACTTCAACCTCACGGCTGCCGAGGCGGACGGGCTCTACGAGTGGGGCGATGCCGCCGCGAAGGCGTTCTTCAACGACGCGCCGCAGCAGACGTATCTCAACTCATTCGCGTCGCTCTCGAAGCCGGCCGCGGTCGAACGGGAGAAGGTGACGGCCACCGCCTAGCGAGAGGCTTCGTCGGTGAATTCGGCCCTGGACTCTGCGAGCTCGTGCTCGAGCTCGGCGAGCTCGCGGCCGCCTGCCATCAGCTGCACGAGCTCCTCGCGGTCGATCTCGCCCTTGCCGAACGTGCCGAGGCTCTGCCCGCGGTTCAGGATCACGAAGCGGTCGCCGACGGGGTAGGCGTGGTGTGGGTTGTGCGTGATGAAGATCACCGCCACCCCACGGTCGCGCGCCTGCAGGATGTACTTGAGGACGACGCCCGCCTGCTTCACGCCGAGCGCCGACGTCGGCTCGTCGAGGATCAGCACCTTGGCGCCGAAGTACACCGCACGGGCGATCGCCACCGCCTGACGCTCGCCGCCGGAGAGCGTGCCGACCGTCTGGTTGGGGTCGCGCACGTCGATGCCCATCTTCGACATCTCCTCGCGCATGATCTTCTGCGCCTGCGCGATGTCCATGCGTCGCAACGGTCCGCGACCTTTGATCGGCTCGTTGCCGAGGAAGAAGTTGCGCCACACGGACATGAGCGGCACGGTCGCCAGGTCCTGGAACACGGTCGCGATCCCGAGCGCGCGCGCGCCGCGCGGCCCGGAGAAGCGCACCGGCTTGCCCTCGAGCAGCACCTCGCCCTTGTCGGGCGCGTGCACGCCCGAGAGGATCTTGATCAGCGTCGACTTGCCGGCGCCGTTGTCGCCGAGCACGCACGTGACCTCGCCGGCGTTCACCTGCAGGCTGATGCCCTGCAGGGCGTTGACGCTGCCGAAGTACTTGTCGACGCCGCGCATCTCCAGCAACGGGGGCGCCTCGGGCGGCGATGGCGCGCTGGGCAGTGGGACGGTCTCAGCGGACATGTCGGTCACTCCTCCTCGCTCAGCGCCGCGCGGTCGACGCGCGCCGGTAGATCAACGTGTTGATGATCACCGCCAGCAGCAGGATCACGCCCAGGAACGCGAAGTCCCAGGAGCTGTCCCAGTTGGCATAGATCACACCCTCGAAGGCCATGCCGATGATGCAGGCGCCGATCGCGGCGCCGAAGGCCGAGCCATAGCCACCGGTCAGCAGGCAACCACCGACCACCGCGGCGATGATGTAGTAGAACTCGTAGCCGACGCCCTGCTCGGAGACGGCCGAGGAGGCCTGCGTGAAGGCGCAGATCCCGACCAGCCCGGCCGCCAGCGCCGTGCTGACGAACAGGATGATCTTGGTGCGCTCCACCGGTACGCCGACATTGCGGGCGGCGTTGGCATCGCCACCGGAGGCGAAAATCCAGTTGCCGAAGCGCGTGCGCATCAGCACCCAGCTGGCCACGATCGTGACGCCGATGAACCACAGGATCGCTGTGCTGTATCCGCTCTGCAGCGCCGAGCTCGACAGGAACGAGCTGCCGAAGACGGTCTTCGCGCTGGCCAGCCCCGAGGGGCTGCCGGAGTTCACGGAGACGACCGTGTTGCCGTTGTTGAGCAGCTCCACGCCCCCGACGCTGACGCCACGCAGCACGAAGAACGTGGCGAGCGTGATGATGAAGCTCGGCAGCTTGGTCCTGACCACGAGCAGGCCGTTGACGAGTCCGACGACGATGCAGAAGGCGAAGGTGATCACGACCGCGACCCAGGCGTTGACATGCCACTTGGCCACCAGCAGCGCCATCACGATCGCGGTCACGCCCGACATCACGCCGGTCGAGAGGTCGAACTCGCCGCCGATCATCAACAGGCCGACCGGCACCGATAGGATCCCGAAGACCGCCGCCTGCTGAAGCCAGGCTGCGATCCCGGTCTGGTGCAGCCAGATGTGGTTCGGAGTCGCATCGAAGCCCGCGAAGAGCAGGAAGATCGCGATCGCTCCGAGCACGGAGCCGAGCTCCGGGCGGCGCAGCGCGTGTGTGACGCGGCTGACGCGCTGCAGGCGATCGCTCTCGCCCGCTGTGGGGCCGGCCGGCGCCGGCGCTGGTGGAGTCTGTGAAGTGGCGCTCATCTATTCACTGTCCCTGGTGTGGTGCTCCCGGTGCGAAAAGGGCGTGCCGGGCGGCCCGCTGGCCGCCCGGCGCTTGAGTCGGGTCGTCAGTCGTCGCCGGCCTTGGCCGAGGCGACCACCTTGGACACGTTTGACTTGTCGACGAGGAGCGGGCCGGTCTCGACGACCCCGCCACCGCCCACCGTGTTGTGGTGGTACTTGTTGTAGAGGTACAGGAACACGACCGGCAGGTAGCCCTGCTGGAACTGCTGCTGGTCGACGACGAACGCCATCTTGCCCTGCTTGACCTCCTCCAGGTCCTGCGTGTCGATGTCGAAGCTGGCCACCGTCGCCTTTGGATGAGTGGCGACGATCGCGGCCCCGATCGCGTTGTTCAGCGCCATCACCGCGTTGATGCCCGGATGCGCCTGCAGGTAGGCGGTCACCTGACCGATCGCCTGCTGCGGGTTCGAGGCCGCGTTCGGCGTGCTCAACGTCAGCTCCGTGCAGGCCGGTCCCTTCGCGGGAGCGGCGCCGCTCTTGCACTTCGAGCCGACCCCGAGGCCCTGCGCGATCCCGTTGCAGCGGTCGAGCAGGTTCTGCCCGGACTGGTGGACCACGCACACCACGTTGGTCTTGCCCAGCTGCTTGAAGCGCTTCCCGGACGCGATGCCGGCAACCACCTCAGGCTGCCCCACGCACGTCAGTGCGTGGCTCTGAGCGATGTCGGTGGGATCGCAGCCGGCGTTGGTGAGCACAACCGGGATCCCATGCTTGACGGCGCTTGAGATCGTCTTGTTCATCAGCGCCGGATCGTGGTCGGAGACGACGATGCCGTTGACCTTCTGGTTGATCGCGTCCTGGAGCTGCGCGTTCTCGGCGTTGTCGTCCGGCTCCGCCTGACCCTGCTGCTGCGAGCCGTAGACCTCGCTGAGCTTGCACCCCGTGTCGGCGGCGGCAGCGCGGGCGCCCTTGTAGACGACGCTCCAGAAGCTGCCGTTATCACCGTGGGTGATGACGGCAAAGCGATACGGACAGGCACCACCCGCGGCGTGCCCGGATGCGGCCTTGGCGGTGCCACGCGCACTCGCGCCACCGCTGAGTGCGGTGAACAGCGCGATCGCCAGCACCAGCGGCACAGCCACAGCCAGGCCGCGAGCACTTCGTTTCATACCCTCTCCTCCTTGGTTTGAGCCAGCCCATGCACGAACGCGATGCTGCGCTTGACATCGAGCATCGGCCCGCCGCCCACCGTCGGCTCATCTCCGGTGAGAGCGGTGTCCTGTTCGAGCACAAGCCAGCCGCCGTAGCCGACCGACCGGAGCTCATCGAGCACCGCCTTGACGTCAACATCGCCCTCTCCCAGCGGGCGGAACAAGCCTGCGCGGGTCGCGTCCAGCAGCGACAGGCTGCCGTCGCGGACCCTTCCGGCCACGTCTGCGTCGACGTCCTTGAGATGGACGTGCACGACGCGTTGCGCGTTCCTGCGCGCGAACTCGACGGGGTCATAGCCGCCGATCAGCAGGTGCCCGGTGTCGAGGCACCAGCCGACCTCGAGCTGCTCGAGCGCCCGCGCGACCTGGTCGGCGCTCTCCACCAGCGTGCCGACGTGCGGATGCAGCGCAACCGTGATCGAGCGCTCGGCCGCGAGCGCGACCACCTCCCGGACGTTCTTGTCGAGGGCTCTCCAGGCAGCGTCGTCCAGCTCCGCCGGCGCGCTCCAGTCCATGTCCTGGACCAGCGCCAGCACCAGCACCTCGCCACCCGCCCGCGCGAATAGCGAGATCGCCTCGCGGGCGGCCGCCAGTCCGGCGCTGGCGTCGGGCTCGTGCAGGACAAGCGGCACGAAGCCGCCGACCAGCGTCAGCTGGTGGGCACGCAACAGTGCAGCCACCGCGTCCGCATCGTCGGGCAGGAAGCCGGGGGCGCCGAGCTCCGTACCGCGCAGGCCGATCTCAGCCATCTCGGCGAGCACGCGCTGCGCAGGCAGCATCGGGCCCCAGCCGGGCACCTCGCAGACTCCCCATGAGATCGGCGCCCCGGCCAGCCGAGCATGCAGCGGCAGGAGCGACGCAGCGGCAGCGTCGACCAAATCGAAACCCTCTCTTGCTCCTCGAACGCCCCTCCCCGCAGGGCTCCCGATGCGCTCTGCGCTCACCGGATGCTCTGCAAATTAGAGCGCTCTAAATTCGTCGAGGCGTCAGCTTAGTCCCAGCGGCAGCGGAAAGTCAAGTCGATTGCAATTGGACTCACGCGTGGTTAACGTGGCGCCCAACCGTGATCAGCCGAGCCTCGAAGAACGGGCAGTTGTCGCGCTCTAACAATCCCGGCCGCCAGCCGACGATGGAGGACGTGGCACGCGCGGCCGGCGTCTCGCGCGCGCTCGTGTCGCTGGTCATGCGGGACCAGCCGAACGTCAGCGAGGCGCGGCGCCTGCGCGTGCTCGACGCGGCCGCCCGGCTCGGCTACCGGCCGAACGCCATGGCTCGCAGTCTCGCCAGCCGCCGCACCCGCGTGGTCGGGGTGATCATCGACGACCTGCGCAACCCGTTCTTCGCGGAGATCGTCAGCGGGGTCGAGCAGCTGGCGTCGGAGACCGGCTACCAGGTGCTGCTCGCGACGGGCGGACGCGAGGCGCGGCGCGAGCGCGCCGCGCTGGGCGCATTGCTCGAGTACCGCGTAGACGGGATCATCCTCGTGAGCCCGCGGCTGCCGTCCTGCGACATCGTCAGGGCCGCTGCCGAGGTGCCGCTGGTAGTCACCGGCCGCGAGGTGCGCGACGCCTCCGCCAGCTTCGTGGTGACCGACGAGCACACCGGAGTCGGCCTCGTGCTCGACCACCTCGTCGAGCTTGGCCACCGGCGGATCGCCCACATCGACGGCGGACGCGGCGCCGGCGGCTCGCAGCGCCGCGCCAACTACCTGCGCGGGATGAAGCAGCGGAGCCTCACCGGATACGTGCAACTGCTCCCGGGAGACTTCACCGAGGAGGCCGGGCGTCGGGCGGTTGGCGAGCTGCTCGAGTCGGACTCGCTGCCAACCGCGATCTTCGCCGGCAACGATCTGATCGCGGCCGGCGTGCTCGGCGCTCTGCACCTCGCCGGGGTCGCCGTTCCCGGCGAGGTCTCGCTGGTCGGCTACGACAACATCTCGATCGCTGACTTCGCACACATGTCGCTGACAACCGTCGATCAACCGAGGATGACCATGGGCCATTACGCGCTAGAGCTGCTGCTGGATCGCGTCGACGGGCGCAGGGAGGTGACGCTGCGCAGGATCGAGCCGACGCTGGTCGTGCGCTCGACCACCGGCCCGCCGCGGGCCGGCGCCACCACCCCACTCGCAGTCGAGGTGCACGCATGAGCTCGGTGATGGCGGCCACGCTGGTGGCGCCGGAGCGGCTCGAGGTGCACGAGTACCCGTACCCGGAGCAACTGGAGCCCGGGGCCACGCTGCTGCGGATGCTGGCCTCCGGGATCTGCGGCACCGACAAGCACACCTACCGCGGCGAGACCGAGCAGTACGTGGGAACGGAGTACGAGCGCACGACACCGTTCCCGATCATCCAGGGCCACGAGAACGTGGGCGTCGTCGCGGCGCTCGGGCCCGGCGGCGCGCTGGCTTTCGATGGGACGCCGCTGCAGCTGGGCGAGCGCGTGGTGCCGGCGCCCAACCGCGCCTGTGGTCGCTGTCACAACTGCCGGCGCGGCTTTCCCTACTACCTCTGTCGCAGCCTCGAGAACTACGGCAACTCACTGACCTGCTCGGTGGCTCCGCACCTGTTCGGAGGCTGGTCTGAGTACCTGTACCTGCGGCCAGGCACGGCAACCTTCCGCGTGCCCGACTCGCTGCCGGACGAGATCGCGGTGTTGACGGAGATCTTCGCCGTCACCCACAGCCTCGAGCGAGCGGCCCGCATCCCCCGGCCCAACGGCTTCCGACCCGGCGATGCGGTCGCGGTCATCGGCGTCGGCGCGCTCGGGCTCGCGCACGCGCTGAAGGCGGCGCTGATGGGAGCCGGGAAGGTGTTTGTGATCGACCAATCCAGCTCGCGCCTGGCGCTCGCCGCGCGGCTGGCCGGCGCCGTCGCCCTACCCGCGGGCAATGGCGCCACGGCTGGAGGCGATTACGCGGTGGCCGCGATCCGCGAGCACACCGGCGGCGAGGGCGCCGACGTCGTCGTGAACGCCACCGGCTTCCCCGGCACCTTCGAGCAGGCGATGGCGATGGTGCGCGATGGCGGCACGATCGTCGAGGTGGGCGCCTTCGTCGACATGGGCGGTGAGCACTTCAACCCGGCGTCCGTCTGCGGGCGCAGCCTCGCGCTGCTCGGCGTCGGCGGCGAGGACCTGAACGCCTACGAGGGCACGCTGGCGCTGCTCGACCGCCACCAGCAGACGATCCCGTTCGCGGACATGGTTTCGCACCGCTTCGACGTGAGCGCGGCACCGGAGGCGATGCTGGTGGCGCTCGACGCGGAGCGCTCGGCGAAGGTGCTGATCAAGCCCGGGGGTTAGCCTCAGCGTGCGGGCCGGCGCCGCACGCTGTTTGTCGGGCTCGCACTTGGCGTCGCCCTGCACCTGTTCAGGGACCTCGCGGAAGGCAACGGCGGCGGTGTGGCGCTGCTCTGGCCGCTCAGCGACCACGCCTACAGCTATCCGCATCCCACCTACCTGGCGCTGATGCTCTGTGTGATCGCCGCGGACCTCTGTCTCGGCGTGCTCAGCCGGCGGGCGCGGCCGGCGGTTCCGTGACCGGCTCGTCGTCGACCAGCGTCGAGAGCCAGCGCCGAGCCTCGGCGAGCTCCCAGCCCTTGCGCGCGGCGTACTCCTCCAGCTGGTCGGTGCCGATCCGGCCGACGCCGAAGTAGCGCGCCTGCGGGTGGGCGAAGTAGACGCCGCTGACCGACGATCCTGGGGTCATCGCGTAGCTGTCGGTGAGCAGGATGCCGGCACTCTCCGGAGCGGCGAGCAACGCGAACAGCGTGCCCTTCTCGGTGTGGTCGGGCTGGCAGCCGTAGCCGGGAGCCGGGCGGATGCCGTCGTAGCGCTCGGCGATCAGGTCGGCGCTCGAGAGAGCCTCGGCGGGTGCGTAGCCCCACAGCTCGCGGCGCACGCGCTCGTGCATGCGCTCGGCAAACGCCTCGGCGAGGCGGTCGCAGAGGGCGGTGAAGAGGATCTTGTTGTAGTCGTCGTGCTCGCGTTGGAAGGCCTCGACGCGCTCGTCCTCACGGTGCCCGGCGGTGACGGCGAAGGCGCCGATGTGGTCCTGCACGCCCGAGCCGATCGGCGCGACGAAGTCCGCCAGCGCGAGATTCGGATGCTCCTTGTCGCGGTCCAACTGCTGGCGCAAGGTGTGCAACCTCGCCAGTTCGATCTTTCGGCCCGGGTCGGCATAGACGCGGATGTCGTCGCCGTCCGCATTGGCCGGCCAGAGGCCGATCACCGCACGTGCGGTCACCCAGCGCTCGGCGATCAGCCGCTCGAGCATCGCCTGGGCATCGTCGTAGAGGGAGCGCGCCGTCGGCCCGACGGTGGGATCTTCGAGGATCCTGGGGAAGGTGCCCTTCAGCTCCCAGGCGCGGAAGAACGGCGTCCAGTCGACGACGCCGGCGATCTCGGCGAGGTCGTAGTCGTCGAAGGCCTGCACGCCGATGCGCGGCGGCGCGACCGGCTCGTAGGCGTCCCAGT
The DNA here is from genome assembly GCA_050696795.1 of Solirubrobacteraceae bacterium. Classification (GTDB taxonomy): domain Bacteria; phylum Actinomycetota; class Thermoleophilia; order Solirubrobacterales; family Solirubrobacteraceae; genus Palsa-465. The sequence continues at coordinate 9,071 of JBOGYJ010000342.1, forward strand.
CGATCCGCAAGCGGTTCGCGCGCGCCTGCTCGAGTGACACCCTGCGACTGGCGGCGCGCCCGCTGGCGCGCCGCTCGGCGATCTCGCGGTACTCGGCCTTGACCTGCGCCGAGAGCGCGGCCCGCTGCTCCGGGTCCACCAGCGCGGCGGCGACGCCGACCGCCCGTGAGGCGTCCGGCACGTAGACGGTCTGGCCGAGGCTGTAACAGGGGTCGATCTTGATCGCGGTGTGCAGCTTGCTGGTGGTCGCGCCACCGATCATCAGCGGCAGCGTCATCCCGCGGCGCTCCATCTCGGCCGCGACCGAGCACATCTCCTCGAGCGACGGGGTGATCAGACCCGAGAGCCCGACCATGTCCGCGCCCTGCTCGATCGCCGTGTCCAGGATCTGGTGCGCCGGCACCATCACGCCCAGGTCGATCACGTCGAATCCGTTGCAGCCGAGCACCACGCCGACGATGTTCTTGCCGATGTCGTGCACGTCGCCCTTGACGGTCGCCATCACGATGCGCCCGGCGCCGCGCTCCTCGCTGCGCTTGGCCTCCATGAACGGCTCCAGGTGCGCGACCGCCTGCTTCATCACGCGCGCGGACTTCACCACCTGCGGCAGGAACATCTTGCCCTGCCCGAAGAGGTCGCCGACGACATTCATGCCGTCCATCAGCGGCCCCTCGATCACCTGAAGCGGCTCGCCGAACTCGAGCCGCGCCGCCTCGGCGTCCTCGACGATGTAGGCGTTGATGCCGCTGACGAGCGCGTGCACCAGTCGCTCGCGGACCGGCAGCTCGCGCCAGGAGAGATCAGCCTCGCGCCTGGTCTCGCCGGTGTCGCGGTAGCGCTCCGCTATCTCCAGCAGGCGCTCGGTCGCGTCGTCGCGGCGGTTGAGGATCACATCCTCGATGCGCTCGCGCAGCTCCGCGTCGATCTCCTCGTACAGCGCCAGCTGGCCGGCGTTGACGATCCCCATATCGAGCCCGGCCGCGATCGCGTGGTACAGGAACACGGCGTGGATCGCCTCGCGCAGGGGCTCGTTGCCGCGGAACGAGAAGGAGACGTTCGAGACCCCACCGGAGACGCGCGTGCCCGGCAGCCGCTCCTTGATCTGCCAGGTCGCCTCGATGAACGCGAGCGCGTAGTCGTTGTGCTCGGCGATGCCCGTGGCGACGGCGAAGATGTTGGGGTCGAAGATGATGTCCTCGGGGTCGAACCCAGCCCTCTGCGTAAGCAGGTCGTGGGCGCGCTCGCAGATCGCAACCTTGCGCTCGACCGTCCCGGCCTGGCCCTGCTCGTCGAAGGCCATCACCACCACCGCGGCGCCGTAGCGGCGGATCTTGCGTGCGACATCGAGGAACGGTTCCTCACCCTCCTTGAGGCTGATCGAGTTGACGATCGCCTTGCCCTGCACGCACTTGAGCCCGGCCTCGATCACACTCCATTTCGACGAGTCGATCATGATCGGCACGCGCGCGATGTCGGGCTCCGAGGCGACCAACCGCAGGAACGTGGTCATCGCCTGCTCGCCCTCGAGCAGGCCGTCGTCCATGTTGACGTCGATGATCTGCGCGCCGTTCTCGATCTGCTCGCGGGCGACCGTGAGCGCTTGTTCGTAATCGCCCGCCTGGATCAGGCGCTTGAAGCGCGCCGAGCCGGCGACGTTGGTGCGCTCGCCGATGTGGATGAAGGTTGCGAGGGTGTCGCTGCTGGTCGCCGACATCTGCTGCTCCGGTCGCGGCCTGCTCACGCCGCGGCGAAGGGTTCGAGACCGGACAGCCGCAGCGTCGGCTTGACCTCGGGCACCGGGCGCGGGGGGATGCCGGCAACCGCATCGGCGATCGCCCGGATGTGCGCCGGCGTCGTGCCGCAGCAGCCGCCAACGATGTTGACGAGGCCCGACTGCGCCCACTCGCGCAGCTGCGCGCTCATCTCCTCGGGCCCCTCCTCGTACTCGCCGAGCTCGTTGGGCAGGCCCGCGTTGGGGTAGGCGGAGATCAGCGTGTCGGCGACGCCGGCGAGCTGGGCCAGGAACGGGCGCAGCTGGTCGGCGCCGAAGGCGCAGTTGAGGCCGACGGCGAACGGCTCGGCGTGGCGTACCGAGATCCAGAAGGCATCGATCGTCTGCCCCGAGAGGATCCGGCCCGAGCGGTCGGTGACCGTGCCGGAGATCCAGATCGGGAGCTCGGCGCGGCCATCGTCCTGCAGATCGAGGATCGCCTTCAGTGCTGCCTTGGCGTTGAGCGTGTCGAAGATCGTCTCGACCAGGAACAGATCGATGCCGCCGTCGTAGAGCGCGATCGCCTGCTCGCGGTAGGCGTCGTAGACCTGGTCGAAGTCGACCGCGCGAGCCCCGGGGTCGTTGACGTCGGCGGACATCGAGAGCGTGCGATTGGTCGGTCCGATCGAGCCGGCGACCCAGCGAGGCTTGGCCGGGTCGGCCACGGTGAAGCCGTCGGCGGCCGCGCGCGCGAGCTGCGCGGCCGCGATGTTGAGGTCGCGCGCGACGTCCTCGGTGCCGTAATCGGCCTGCGCGATCGCCGTCGAGGTGAAGGTGTTGGTCGAGACGATGTCGGCGCCGGCGTCGAGGTAGTCGCTGATCAGCTCGGAGATCAGCTCAGGGCGCGTCAGGCAGAGGATGTCGTTGTTGCCCTTGAGCGGCAGCGGGTGGTCGGTGAAACGCTCCCCGCGGAACTGCTCCTCGGTCAGGCGGTGCTCCTGGATCTGCGCTCCCCAGGCGCCGTCGAGCACGAGGATGCGCGCCGCAGCAGCGGCCTTGAGCGCTTCGATCCGCGCCTCGCGCGAGCGCTCCAACGTGCCGCGAGAATGCTCGCGCGTCATGCGGCCCTCCTTTCGGGCAGCGTCTGGACGCCGAGCAGGCGACACACCGCCGGTGCCAGATCTCCCTGGTTGAGCGTGTAGAAGTGGAAGTCCTCGAAGCCGTCGCGGCGCAGCCTCTGCACCTGCTCCGCGGCGACGATGGCTCCGACGAGCTTCCGCGTCAGCGGGTCATCGTCAAGCCCGGCGAAGCGCTCGCCGAGCCACTCCGGAATGCTCGCGCCGCAGCGCGCGGCCATGCGCGAGACCCCGGCGAAATCGGTCGCGAGCAGGATGCCCGGCACGACCGTCAGGGGGATGTCCGCGCCGGCGATGCGCTCGCGCAGCTTGACGATCACGTCGGTGTCGAAGCAGAACTGGGTGATCGCGCGGGTCGCACCCGCGTCGGCCTTGCGAGCAAGCACCTGGAGGTCGCGGAGGATCGACTGCGACTCGGGGTGCGGCTCGGGGTAAGCGGCGACGCTGATCTCGAATGGCGCCAGGTTGCTGATCGCGGTGACCAGCTCGACCGCGCTCTGGTAGCCGTCGGGATGTGGCTCGAACGGGCCTTCCCAGCCGGGGACGTCGCCCCGCAGGGCGACGATGTGGCGGACACCGGCATTCCAGTAGCGCATGGTCTCGGTGTCGACCTCGGCACGGGTGCGCCCGACGCAGGTCAGATGGCCGGCAACCGGCAGCGTGCCGCGGGCGACGATCGTCTCAAGCACGCCGAAGGTGGCCGCGCTGGCGCTGCCACCGGCTCCACACGTCACCGAGACGAAGCTCGGTTGCAGCGGCGCGAGTCGCGCGAGCGTCTGCTGCAGCCGTACCTCGCCCCGGGGCGTGCGCGGCGGGAACACCTCGAAGGAGACCCGTGGCGACATCAACGAGCTGCTCCCGCGGCCGCAATCTCGGCGTCATCGGCAGTGGTGCGTGTGTCGACGCGGTGCTGATCGCCGTCGGCTCGGGTTGCCGCCGCGCCGCTACGCGGGGCGGCACGCAGCAGCCACAGGCGCACGGTCAGCTGCTCGCGTTCCGTCGTCGGCGCCAGCGTGCACTCGCCCTCGACCTCGAGCCCGGCCTGCACGGCCCAGCTCAGCATCTCCGCGTCGGCGATGCCGAGACAGCGATGCCCATGCAGGGAGCGCAGCCGTTCGAGGTCGTGGGTGGCAAAGTCCGCGACGAGCAGTCGCCCACCGGGGCGCAGCAGCCGCGCCGCGTCCTCGATCGCGCTGCCCGGCGCGTCAAGCAGGTGCAGGACGTGGTGCATCACCGCGACGTCGAAGCTGCCGGCCTCGAACGGTGGGCGGTGCAGGTCACCGTGGCGCACGGCCGCGCGTGACAACTGCGCCTCGCCAAGCGCGGCGCGCGCCAGTTGCAGCATGTCGTGGTCGAGATCGAGGCCGACACTCTGCTCGGTGTGCGGAGCGAGCAGCTCGAGGATCCGGCCGGTGCCCGTGCCGATGTCGAGCAGCCGCCCGATTGGACCCTCACCGACCAGCATGTCGAGCAGCGCGCGCTCGACGGCAGCCTCACCGACGTAGAGCTCGCGCAGACCCTCGAGCTCGTCGGGGTGCGCGCTACGGTACGCGGTCGCTGCCTCGATCCGGGCCTGGCGCACGCGTGAGAGCGCGGCAAGGTCGGCAGCGATGATCACGTCATCGATCGGGGCAACGGACGCGAGGCGATGCGCGATCTCCGCCGCGGGGCTGTCCTCTGCCAGTCGGTAGTAGACAAAGGTGCCCTCGGGCGCGCGCTCGAGGACGCCGGCGTCGACCAGCAGACGCAGGTGGCGACTGGCCCGCGGCTGGCTCTGGTTGATCACGCGGCAGATCTCGGTGACGGTCAGCTCCTCGCGCCCCAGCAGCGCGACCAGGCGCAAGCGGGTCGGCTCGGCGACCGCGCGCAGCGCGCCGACGAGCTCGTCGAACCCGAGCTCAGGGGCGAATGCGTAGGGGAGGCCATCTGAGATGCGCCGGTCTGACATGAGCGGGTCTGACATGAGCGGCCGACGGTAGCACAATCATTCGCGCATATAAAGATATGTGCATATGGTTGCATGCGAGGTTGGTGAGTGCGTGCAGTGCTCCACGGTGTATGGATAGAGGGAGCCTGCGGCGGTGCGATTGCACGAGTGCTCCCGGGCGCGGCTCATCCGCCCGCGCGAGGCGTGCTCATCCGCGCGCGAGGCGCGACTCGGTCCGGCAGCGGCTCGGGATGGCCGAGGAAGTACCCCTGGCCGTACGCGACGCCGAAGCCCTTCAGCAGGCCGACGGTCTCCTGGCTGCCGACGAATTCGGCCATGACCTGTGCATCAAAGCCGTAGACGATCTCCGCAACCGCCTCGACGATCAGCTGGGGCCGGATGCCCGCGGCGGCGAGGTCGGAGACGACCAGGTCGCCGATCTCGGGACGGTTCATCGTCGCCGCCGACACGTTGACCGCGAGCGCCACCGGCTTACCGGGGCCCTCGCGCGTCCCGAGCAGCCGGATCGCCTCGCCGAGCACCCACTCGTCCATCGATCAGCCGCTGCCGGAGGCGAGCTCGCGCAGGCCTTCGAGCTCTGACGACCGCTTATCCATCCCTTCCCCTACATGACGGTTCGCCGAGAACGCGACGCTGCCTGCGCGCGGCTCGGCCGCGGGGCGACTCGGGATCCATCCATTACGCTCGCGTTGATGCACATCGACAAGCTCACCGCTCCCGAACAGCGCGTGCTGGGTTGCCTCATCGAAAAGCGGTTCACCACGCCGGACCAGTACCCACTGACGCTGAATGCATTACGGCTTGCATGCAATCAGTCCACGAACCGTGACCCGGTTGTCGCCTACGACGAGGAGACAGTACGCGAAGCGGCGCAGCACCTGGCGCGCTACGGGCTGGCGCGCCTGGCCAGCGGGCACTCGAGCCGCGCGACCAAGTATCGCCATCTTGCCGAGGAGGCGCTGGGGCTCAGCCGTGAGCAGCTCGCGGTGCTCGCACTGCTGCTGCTGCGCGGCTCGCAGACCCCCGGCGAGCTGAAGGGACGCACCGAGCGCATCGTGCAGTGGCCGTCGCTGGCGGAGGTCGAGTTGGTGCTGGCGGCCCTGATCGAACACCGACTCGTACAGCAGCTGGATCGTCGGCCCGGGCAGAAGGAGGAGCGCTTCGCGCAGCTGCTGGGCAGCGCACCGGGCGAGGCGGCGGCTGCGCAGCCGCAGAGCGCCCCCGCGCCACCGGCCGCTCCGGCGGTGACATCCACACCCGCGCCTGCCGGCGCTGCTGGCACGGCGGGTGAAGGGGCGGCGGCGGGCGGGCGGGAACTGATCACCCGCCTGAATGCGCTCGAAGCCAGGGTCGAGCAGCTCGCCAGGCTGCTCGGCGAGCTGACCGGCGAACGGCTCTGAAAGTACGCGCTCGCTCCGAGCGGAGCGGTCGTGAAGTCTCTACGTCGGCAGCGCCAGACCGACGAGGTACGTGGCGCCGCCGACGATGACGCCCGCGAGCGTCATCTCGAGGCCGGCCGCCCACCAGGTGCGCAGGGTCACGAGCGACTTGGCCGCGCCAACCAGGAAGTGGGCGATCAGAGAGACCCCGGCCGAGATCGCGATCCCCAGCGTGCCGTGCGTGAAGATGAACGGGATCACCGGAATCATCGCGCCGATGCCGGTGGAGATTCCGGCGGCGATCGCAGCCTGAGCGGCGTTGCTATCACCGCCGCCGCTGACACCGAACTCCTCCATCGCCAGCGCGTTGAGCATCGCGCCGGGGTTACGGGCGAGCTGCTCGGCCATCGCGTCGGCGGTCGCCTCGTCGATACCCTTCAGCTGGTAGTAGAGCGAGAGCTCCTCCTTCTCCTCCTCCGGGTGCTGCTCGATTTCGGCGCGCTCACGTTGGAGGTTGGCGGCAGCTACCTCCGCTTCGGAGCGCTCGGCCAGGAAGGCACCGGTCGCCATGGACAGCGCCGAGGCGATCGCCCCCGCGACGCCCGCGGTCAGCACGAAGCTCGAGCCCGCCGTCGCGCCGGAGACGCCGGCGACGATCCCGAAGACAGAAGCGAGGCCGTCGTTGGCGCCATAGATCGCGCCGCTGATCCAGCCCCCACCGGTCTGGTGCCACTTCTCGCGACCCATGATCTTGTCCAGGCTGGCGTTCGCGCGCTGCTGCGTCGGTGTCATCGGCGGGGTTTCCGGCGGTGCGTCGCTGTTACCGGAGCGCATTGCGGTGACGGCCATCGAGTGCGAGCGCTCCTCCTTGCGGATCTCGTGCAGCAGCCGGTCGGTGACCTGATCGCCGGTCGAGCGCTTGTAGAGATCGTCGACCTCATCGTCCTCGGCGGCTTCGCGTGCCGCCAGCAGCCGGTCGATCGGCGCGATCCGCACCTGCAGGCGTGCCCACCACGAGAGCCTGACGCCGTCCGGCGACGGGACCTCGATGCCGAGCTCGACCATGCGAGCCTCGAGCCGCCGACGGTGGCTCGCCTCGGCGTCGGCCATGCGCCCCATGATCTCCGCCTCCCGCTGCGGCAGGCGCTTGGCGATCAGCTCGTAGCTGGCGCGCGCTGCTAGCTCGCCGCGCCACGCCTTCAGCAGTCGCCGGCGAACTTCAGGGCTGGCGTCACTCATCGCCGGGCAGACTAACCGCAGCGCGGGTCGTCACGTCTGCCTTGGCCGCCGGCCGCACTGGCCGGGTTCTCGTCGGGCCAATGACCGTGCTCGCCGAGGAACGCGCGCTCCTCGCTCGTGGGCCAGCGCGCGCGGCTGGCGAGAAAACCACGGTCCCGTGCCTCACGCTCGCGCTCGTCATCGCCGCTCACCCCGAGCCGCCACAGCCAGTTGATCAGCCATGTGGAGGAGCCGGCGCCGGCGAACGCGCCGAAGGCGGAGGCGCCGAAGGTGTCGAAGTTGTCGGCCACCAGCAACACGACGCCGATCAGGCACAGCCCGGCCGGGATCCACCAGCGCAGCAGCCTGACCGGGAGGCTGGACGGTAGGCGCTCGCTCTCGGCGTGGAACATTGCGCTGTGACGGCGCGGGGTGCCCGCGCGGCGACCGGCTGGTCCGCTCATGCCTGTCTGCTACCCGTGCCCTCAGTCGCGAGCCGGGCGTCCGTACTGATGGACGAGTGGCAAACCCCCGACGAACTCCGCCTCGAGGACAGTGGGAGCGAGCTCGGAGCGCTCGTCGAAGGAGCGCAACCGCGACTCGAAGGCAGCCGCCACACGGATCGCGTGTGACTTGGCAAGCTCGGCCCGCCCTCCCGCGAACAGCTCATCGACGGTCATCGTCCAGAGGTAGAGCCAGCGATCGAAGTGCCCACGGGTCAGCGGCACCTTGAAGTTCAGTTCGACGTGCGGGCGGAAGGCGCCGCCACCGTAGCTGCGGGCGCCGAGCAGGATCGTGTCCCAGAAGTTGGTGATCCGCGGGACGTGCTGTTCGAGGTCGAGCTTGGCGACGTCGGTGAACAGGTAGCCGATGATCGGGTCGACCATCGCGCGGCCGTAGAAGTCACGCACCAGCCGCTCGCAATCGGCGCGGGTCTCGATGTCGCGGCGAGCCTCGGGATCAGCCATCCGCATCAAGGATAGGAGCCTCGCTCAGTCGGCCCCGACACCGGGCGCCTCGAGGCTGCCAACGCGCGCCGAGTCGAAGGAGACGGTCACGATCGCGCCGCCGTCGGGCGCGTTGCTGACCATCGCGTAGCCGCCGTGCGCCTCGGCCGCCTGCTTGACAATCGCCAGCCCGAGGCCGGAGCCCGGCATGCGCCGTGCGTCAGCGGAGCGGTAGAAGCGCTCGAACACATGTGCGAGGTCCTCGACCCGGAAGCCGGGGCCGTGGTCGCGCACGGTCAGCACGCCGGCGGCGAGGGTGACCTCGACGGTGCCATCGGGCGGGCTCCACCTGCGCGCGTTGTCCACGACGTTGGTGACCGCACGGGTGACGCGATCCGGGGAGTTGACGATGATCGTCGGCTCGAGCTCGGTATGGAAGGTGATGTTCTGACTGCGGCGGATCGCGCGCTCGGTGGCCTCGCTCACGATCGTGTCGAGTTCGAGCTCCTCCACCGCCTCGTTCGAGATGATGCCGCGAGCGAGCTGCATCACGTCGGAGACCAGTTGGGTGAGGTCGTCGAGCTCGGCCACGATCGCGTCGCGCAGCTCGGCCTGCTCCTCCGGCGGCAGCTGATCCGCCTCGAGGAAGATCTGGATGTTCGACCGCAGCGCGGCGATCGGCGTGCGCAGCTCGTGCGAGGCATCGGCGATCAGCTGGCGCTGGGCATCGACCGAGCGCTCGAGCGCACCGAGCGTCTGGTTGAAGCTGGCCGCCAGACGACGGATCTCGATCGCACCCACCTCGTCGAGCCGACGCGGCCTGTCGAGCGCACTGGTGATCTGCTCGGTCTGACTGGTGAAGCGCCGAATCGGCGCGAGCGCGGAGCGCGCAACCAGCGCTCCGATCCAGCCGGCGAGCACCATGCCGACGCCGAGCAGCAAGGCGTAGGTGACCAGCAGCGCCCTGAGCGCATCATCGGTGGTGTTCAGTGGGACCGCGACCTCGATAGCCCAGTGCCTGGAGCTGTCGGGAGCGACGTAGATCTCGTAATGGGTCTCGTCGACCTCTGCCGTGAAGTAGTAGGCACCCGTGAGCGAACGGGCGACCGACCGCACACCGGGGGTCACGGGGAGCTTGGGAGTCCCACCGTTCAGAGCAATCGCACTGCCGTTCGGGCAGACGGCCTGGAAGTAACCGGTGGGACCACCGAGCTCGGCGTCACCGCCGCCACCCGGCCCTGGCCAGCTGGTGCAGGTTGAGTTGTCGGCATCGTGGTCGGAGCTCTTAGGGCTGTTCCCTGGCGCCGGCTTGGCCTCGCTCGGCGCAGCGTCCTTGTCGCCACCATCGTGATGGCGCCCCGCGGCAACAGGGTGCCGTTGCAGCTGCGGAACGGCGAGCCGCTTCAGCTCGAGCTTGACCTCCTGGTAGAGCTTGGCGCGCGTCGAGAGATAGCCGACGGGCGCAAAGATCAGGCAAACGGCTGCAACTCCGAAGGCTGCCGCCGCGGCGATGCGGCGCTGCAGACTCATTGCTCGCGCAGCACGTAACCCACACCGTGGACGGTGTGAATCAGGCGCGGCTCTCCTCCCGCTTCCAGCTTCTTGCGCAGGTAACCGATGTAGACGCGCAGCGAGTTGCTGGTGACGCTGATGTCGTAGCCCCAGATGCGGTCGTAGATCAGCTCGACGCGCAGCACGCGGCGCGGGTTCAGCATGAACAGCTCGAGCAGCTGGTACTCGGTACGGGTAAGGTCGATCTCACGGCCATTCACGCGCGCGGCGTGCGCGTCGGCGTCGAGCTCGAGGCCGTTGAAGTGCAGCGAGCGACCCTCCGCCTCGGGGAGGTGGCGGCGCATGATCGCCGCGATGCGTGCACGCAGCTCGCGCACGTCGTAGGGCTTGACGAGGTAGTCGTCGGCACCGGCCTCGAGCCCCAAGACGCGGTCCTCGACCGCATCACGGGCCGTCAGCATCAGCACCGGCGTGCGATCCCCCGCACTGCGCAGCCGCCGGCAGAGCTCGATCCCGTCGACCTTCGGAAGACCGACATCGAGGATCACCACATCAGGCACGTCGTTCGCGAGACGGCCCAGGCCGTCCTCGCCGTCGACGGCCTCGATCACCTCATAGCCGGCGAGCAGCAGCGAACGGCGGATGGCCGAGCGCACCGCATCGTCGTCCTCGATCACCAAGACCCTCATATTGGCTCCATTTATACGGCCGCCTGAGCAAGAAATGCCGCTGTGCTGAATGATTTTCCACCCTCGGCCAACAGCAAAGCACTCAGTCTCTGGCGAGAGCTCCTAGCCAGAGCTTGGGCGGTGCCCGTCAGAAGGGCATAGAAAGACTCTAAGAAGGATGTGAATGTATTGCTGAGGTGGAGGTGGGGGCTGCTGCCGTCACCGCTCGCGCGTAGTGCCCGTAGCGCGCCCGGATCTCGGGGCGGTGATCCGGTTCGGGCTCGGCGACGGTCTGCAGCTCCCATGCGGGGCACTCCCCGCTGAGAACCCAGGCGGCCTGCACGGCCGCGCCGGCGGCGACGTACTCACCGGGGGCGGGCACGACCACTGGCGCGTCGAAGACCTGCGCGGCGATCGTCTGCACGGCGCGACTCTGGGAGGCGCCGCCGATCAGCAGCAGCCGCCGCTCGCGTACGCCGACCGCTCGCACTGCGTCAAGGCCGGCGCCGAGGCCTGAGAGCATGCCCTCGTGTGCGGCGCGGGCGAGGTTCTCGCGCGTGCTCGAGGCGAGCGTCAGGCCGTGCAGCGAGGCCTTGGCGTGCGGTAGGTTCGGTGTCCGCTCGCCCTCGAAGTAGGGGACGAGCACGACGCCGCCCGAGCCGGGCCGCGCCTGCAGCGCGAGCTCGGCGAGCGCGTCGAGCTCAACGCCCAGCAACTCGGCGGTGGAGACCAGCACGCGCGCCGCGTTGAGCGTCGCGACCAGCGGCAGGAAGCGGCCGGAGGCGTCGCAGAAACCGGCCACGGCACCGCTCGCGTCGGCGCTCTGTCGCTCGGCCACCGCGAACACGGTGCCGCTGGTGCCGATCGAGATCACGACATCGCCCGGACCGGCGCCGAGTCCGAGCGCGGCGCCGGCGTTGTCACCGCAGCCGGGGCCGACAATCAGGCCCTCCGGGGTGCTGCCGGCCGCCTCGTGCGGACCGAGCACGCGCGGCAGCGTGATATCGCCGCGACCGAGGCCGCGTTCGAGCAACTCGAGGTCGTAGCCGCCGGACTCGCCGCTGAAGTAGCAGGTGCCGGAGGCGTCTGAGCGATCGGTCACAAGTGCCGAGAGATCGGGGCCGAGCGGCGACTCACCCTGAGGCCCGTAGCCGCGCAGCCGCCATGTGAGCCAGTCGTGCGGCAGCGCCACGGCGGCGACGCGGGCGGCGTTGTCCGGCTCGTTGTCACGCAGCCAGCGCAGCTTGGTGAGCGTGAAGGAGGCGACCGGAACCGAACCGGTGCGCCTCGCGAACTGCTCGGCACCCAGCTCGTCGACGAGCGCGGTGGCCGCCTCGGCGCTGCGGGTGTCGTTCCACAGCAGCGCCGGGCGGATCACGCGCCCCTGGGCGTCGAGCGCGACCATCCCGTGCTGCTGCCCGCCCACCGACATCGCCTCGACGTCGGCGCTCCCGCCGGCGTCCTCGATCGCGGCCGCCAGCGCGGTCCACCAGGCGGCGGGATCCACCTCGGTGCCGTCGGGATGCGGCGCGCGGCCGGAGCGGACGACCGCCCCGGTCTCGAGATCGCGTACGACCACCTTGCAGCTCTGAGTCGAGGAGTCGACCCCGGCGACGAGCGTCATCGCGCCCAGCCTCTCCCTCGTCCGTGGCTCAGCGCGCCCCGAGCAGGTGCAGCGTCGCGAGCTGCTGCAGTCGCACGAAGCCGTAGCCCCTCGCGCCGAAGTAGGACTGCGCGTCGAACTGCTCCCAGGCGGAGGGGTCGGCCAGCAGCTGCTCGTACCCCTCACCCTCGCCCAGGGTCGGGCGGCGGAGCTCATCGACCTTGGCCTGCGCCATCGCCTCCTGGACCTCTGGGTCGGCGCGGAACGCGGCGGCGCGTTCCTTGAGCAGCAGGTAGTTGGCCATGTTCGCGCCGACGGACTCCCACACGCCCGTTTCGTCCTCGGTGCGCGACGGCTTGTAGTCGAAGTGGCGCGGTCCGTCATACGCGCGGCCGCCGTCCGGACCGCCGAACTCGAGCAGATCGACCAGCGCAAACGACTGATACAGGTCCGCGTGGCCGAAGACCAGGTCCTGGTCGTACTTGATCCCGCGCTGGCCGTTGAGATCGATGTGGAAGAGCTTCGAGGCCTCGAGCGCCTGCTGGATCGCGGCCACGAAGTTCAGCCCGGTCATCTGCTCGTGTCCGAACTCGGGATTGAGGCCGAACATCTCGGGGCGCTCCACCGTCGCGATGAACGCCAGCGCGTGCCCGACGGTCGGCAGCAGGATGTCGCCGCGCGGCTCGTTCGGCTTCGGCTCGATCGCAAAGCGGATCCGGTAGCCCTTGTCGGTGACGTAGTCGGCGAGCAGGTTCACCGCCTCGCGGTAGCGCTCGATCGCAGCGCGGATGTCCTTGCCGTGGTCGTACTCGGCGCCCTCGCGACCGCCCCACATCACCAGCGTCTCGGCACCGAGCTCGGCCGCCAGGTCCAGCTGGCGCAGCACCTTGCGCAGCGCGAAGCGGCGCACCGCACGGTCATTCGAGGTGAAACCGCCGTCCTTGAAGACTGGCGCCGAGAACAGGTTGGTGGTCACCATCGGCACGATCAGCCCCGTCGCCGCCAGGGCGCCCTTCAAGCGCTCGATCTGCTTCTCACGCTCGGCGTCGCTCGAGCCGAACGCGAACAGATCGTCGTCGTGGAAGGTCAGCCCGTAGGCGCCGAGCTCGGAGAGCTTCTCGACCGCATGCACCACGTCCAACGCCGGACGGGTCGGGCCCCCGAATGGATCGGTGCCGTTGTAGCCGACGGTCCAGAGGCCGAAGGAGAACTTGTCGGTGCGGGACGGAGTCGGGGTCATCAGCTGACCATCCTCGAAAGTTTCGGTGGTTGGGCGGGGTGCGTGGCGTAACGCTGCGCTGTGCGCAATCTAAACACGTCTGGGGCGTTTCGTCTATCCGCGACGGTATGGAAGGCGCGCGAAGCAGCGGCGAGCGGGCCGAAGTGAAGCGATAGTTTCGAGTTTCGGCGGCAGCGCCACGAATGAAGTATCCGATGTTGGGCGGTTTCAGGCGACCGTCAGGTCGACCGGCTCCGGCTCGCTGCTGCGCCGCCGCGGAATCAGCGGGCGCAGGCGGAAGACGCGCGCCGTGTCGCGCTCCTCTTGGAGGTCGACCAGGCGCCCAGCGAGCAGGTCGACCAGCGTGACCAGGCCGAGCAGCTGGTCGGGGGCATCGCGCCGGACGACCGGCAGGCGGGTCACGCCCTGGTCGGCGATGAAGTTGGCTGCCTCGCGCAGCGTGACGTCGGAGTAGGTGACGACCGGCTTGGGCAGCACGAGATCGGCGAGCGTCGCGCCCTCGGGCAGCTCGTGCCGGTCGAGTGCGACGGCGAGCATGTCGCGCCGTGTGACCACGCCGATCAGGTGCTCCTCGGCGTCGAGCACCGGATAGAGCCGCTGCATGTGCAGATCGTCGCGCGCGGCGCGCTGATCGGCGACAAAGCCCGCGGCTGCGTCGGCCGCATCGGTATCGGCACGGAAGTAGATGACGTCGGTCTGCATCACGTCGCGCACGAACAGGATCTCCAGCGGGTCGATCGAGTACTCGCGCGTGAGGTGCATGTCGCGACGCGCGATCTTCTCCGTCAGAACCGAGCGCTTGAGCACCAGTACCGAGAGGCCGTACGCGGCTGAGGCGGCGATCACGAGCGGCAGCAGGGCACCCCACTCGTGCGTGAGCTCGAGCGAGAAGATCACGCCAGTGAAGGGCGACCGCATCACACCGCCGACCACCGCGGCGAGGCCGACGAGCGACCAGAAGCCGGGCCCCACGGCGGGGAACAGGTGCGCCTCGAGCGCACCGAGCGCACCGCCGATCATGAAGACGGGCGCGAGCACACCACCCGAGGTGCCCGAGCCGAGCGACATCGACCAGATCAGCGTCTTGACGATCAGGATCCCGAGGATCAGGCTCATCGGCGCCTGTCCGCGCAGCAGCTCACGGATCACGTCATAGCCGACACCGAGCGCACGCGGCTCGATCAGACCGCCTAGGCCGACGATGAGGCCGCCGATCGCCGGCCACCACATCCAGTGGATCGGCAGGCGGTGGAAGGCGTCCTCGGAGGCATAGACCAGCTCGGTCGCGGCAACGGCCAGCAGACCGCCGAGCAGGCCGGCGACGACGCACAGCGCGTAGACCGACCCGTCCAGGTGCAGGCTCGTGACGTGCACCAGGAAGACCGGGCGGGTGCCGAGCAGCGCACCGCGTACGATCGTCGCGACCGCGACCGAGGCCGCCACCGGCAGGTAGCTGCGCGGGCGCCACTCGAACAGCAGCAGCTCGACCGCGAGCAGGATCGAGGCGAGCGGCGCGTTGAAGGTTGCGGCCATGCCGCCGGCCGCCCCGGCCACCAGCAACGTCTTGCGCTGATCGGCGGTCAGCTCGAAGAACTGCGCGAGCAGCGAGCCGAACGCGCCGCCGGTCATGATGATCGGGCCCTCGGCGCCGAACGGGCCGCCGGTGCCGATCGAGAGCGCCGCCGAGATCGGCTTCAACAGCGCCACGCGCGGCTCCACCTTGCTGCCGCCGATGAGGATCGACTCGATCGCCTCGGGCATGCCGTGGCCGCGAATCTTCTCCGAGCCGAAGCGCGCCATCAGACCGATCAGCAGGCCACCGGCGATCGGTGCCAGGACGATCAGCAGCGGGCTGTGGTGATGCGCCCCCGGCGCAACCAGCGATGTCTTTACGCGTCCATAGAAGACGAGGTTGGTGATCAGTCCGATCAGGCGCAGCAGACAGAACGCGACAACCGCCGAGATCGCTCCGATCGGCAGCGCAGCGGCGATGATCGGCAGGACTCGCCGGTCCATCGAGAAGTCGCCGAGGCGTCGCACGCCCGACGGCAGCTCTGGTGGTGTCGTGAACATGTCGTAATACGATAGCCGCTCGCTATCGTATTACGACTCGCGCTGCTGCTCGAACTGCTCGATCGCGTGCCAGAGCGTGCGCATCGTGGGCCCGAGCTCGGCCAGTTCCTGCAGGTGCGCGTGCGACAGGCCGCGCAGCCTCTCGCCGCCCAACGGCGTCAACACGACCCGCACGATACTCGCGTTGGTCGCATCCGCATGACGCGTCACGAGCCCCGCCGTGACGGCGCGATCGATCAGCTCGCTCGTGCTGTGCGGACGCAACAGCAGATAGCCCGCGAGCTCGCCGATCGTCGGGCCGGCCGGCTCGGGATAGCCGCGTATGGCCAGCAACAGCTGATGCTGCGCAGGCGTGATACCGGCGGCCTTGGCCTGTTCCTCGCTCCAGTGCGTGAAGCGCCGCAGGCCGGTCCTGAGTGCGAGCAGTTGCTCGAACTCCCCGTCGGTCAGATCCATGCGCCGACGATACTCCGGGATGAAGTCCCCGGCCAGCGATGCCGCAGAGGCGATCCCGGGTTCGTGTGCACCGCCCCGACGGGGAAGCAACTACGGCCGCGACAACGCAGCTCGAAGCGCTGCTGCTGATCAACCGGGCTTAGCCGAGTTCCTGCGCGAGCCCTGTTCCTGTCTCCGCGATCACGGCGAGCATCATCGCTGGGTGCGCGTTAGTCGAAGTGGGTCAGATGGGGCCAGAGTGTCGCCCAAGGTGCTGTGGTTCGGCAAAGCATGACGGGGAGGCTCTGCTCTTGGTTGTTGAGGCCGACACCATCGTCGACGGTATCCAGGGTCTGGCACCGGTCGAAGTAGGGAGCGGCGTCTGCAACGTTGTCGTAACCGACGAGCAGGGCGTGGACATCGGCGGCTGGTGGTACTCCCCATTCGCTGAAGCCGTCGTGGCCGCTGTAAGCATGCGGCAGCCCGCGCTGGGATCCGAGCACGTCGATTGCCCCTGCTTCGCCGTAGTTGCTGGTGAAGATCGCGGCGTGGCGGCGCTCGGCAGCGGGGATCTGCCCCCAGGCGATCGAGACGGTGTGGACGAGCCGCGGCCAGCCGACGGTCTCGCCTTGGGCCGGGTTGATCGCCATCACGATGCTGTCGTTCAGGTCGCGTTGGGGTAGCAGCGGCAGCGCGATCACAGCGCTGAAGGCGGCTCCTAGCCCTACCGCCGCCGTCAGGAGGCCGGTGCGGCGTCGGGCGCGGAGCGTCCACTCGGCGGTGGGCAGAGCGCCGAGACCGAGAAGCACGGGGTAGAGGCTTGCGAGGTAGTAGGCGTGGCCGTTGCCGGCGAAGTAGAGGACGGCCATGGCGGCGTAGGTGATCGGTATGAAGCGCAGCCTCTGCCATCCGGAGCGGCGAAACGGGGCTCGCAGTCCCGCGATCCAGACGGGCACGAGCAGCGGGCTGACCATCACGAGCTGAAACGGGAAGAAGCCCGCCCGCCCGCCCTCCTGTGTGCCGGCGATGTGGCTCGCGACCGTCAGCTGAGGCCATCCATGCCGCTGCTGCCAGATCGCGTACGGGGCGGCCAGGGCAATCGCGGCGAGGGCTCCACCGGCCGCCCATCGCGACCTCAGGAGCTCGCGCGGGCCAACCGCGAGTAGCGCCGCAGTCATCACCATGGCAACGAGGCCCACCTGAGGCTTGGCTTCGACTCCAAGACCAACGATGATCCCGACGGCCAGGATCGACCGGCCGCTGTGCCGGACTACCGCACGGATGGCCAGCCAGCCGAGGAGCGTGGTGCTCAACAGGTCGTAGGTAGTCGTGCTCACCAGGTGGCTGACAGCGAGCGCGAACCCCGCCGTGGCCGTACAACCGGAGGCGATGATTTGTGCGCGGACGCCACCGCCGATCTCCCGGGCGATCAGCGCCGCCAGAATCGTCGTCGCTCCGGCGACCAGGGCCGAGGGGGCTCGCAGGAGCATCAGCGACGGGGAGACCGCGTGCATCGCCCAGGACAGCAATGGGACCAGCGGAGGCTGATCCGGATACCCGAACGCGGGGTGGGAGCCGGAAACGATGAAGTACAGCTCGTCGCGGTGATAGCCGTAGCGGGTGCTCGTCGCGAGCAGCGCCGCTACCTGCGCCACGGCGACGACCCACACCCACCTCGCGAACGCGGTGGACGGCCGGTCGGTAATCGCAAGCTGCGCTCGGCCCGCGTCCACGAGCGATCCGCGCCGGGCGATGGTTGACATCGGCACTCAGATCCCCCTTCGCTGATGAGCATACCCGCGGATCGGCCCGCCGCCAGCGCCCTTGGCCAACGCGGGCGTACGGGTCAACGCACGCGCTGTCGCGCACAGGCGGCGCCCGGCAGATACCCCGCGGGGGTCGCCAGGTGCGGTGCGGTAAAGCGACCGGCAGACATAGCGGTGTCGTGTCAGCGAACAGTCGCGCGTTGCCGCGGTCGTCTCGTTGCCGCGGTGATCTCGTTGCCGCGCTCGTCTCGTTCCCGCAAAGTCGGCGCAACAATCACTGCTTCGACTCCTCGACACTGATGCTATTAAGGCGCACCCGTTGCCGAGCGTGGCGAGTCCGCTTCACGGACCTGATGCTGCCGCGTCGCTTGACCGAACGGCATCACCTGACGTCGTCCGAACACAAGGGACCTGCATCGCTCTGGCCGCGCGCATCCTGGCAGCGACGGTGAAGCACCTGCTCCGCGCGGATTGCGTTCACGACTGCATAGCTCGCGCAACGCGATCATCGGACCGCACGGGCTTCCTTTGCCCAAGCCGGAACTGAAACCGTCAAGTGCCCGCACTGCTATGCGGACAGCAGCAGGATCCCACCGAGCACCACCGAGATCCCGATCTGTTGGACGCCGTCGAGGCGTTCGCCCAACAGTCGATGGGCAAGCAAGAGTGTCGCGGCCGGATACAGCGACCCGAGGACCGACACGATCGCTAATTGGCCGTGGAGCGTGGCGAACGCATACAGCACCGAGGCGGTAAGTCCCAGCAGCGCCTGGGCGACGATCCTGCTGGCCGGTTTCGGCTGCAGCGCGGGGCGCAGTGACGGCTGGCGGACGATGACGACAGCGATGAGCACAACCGCGGGGATCGCGCGGCTGATGAGGATCGCCCACGGAACACCGTGACGGCTGGCTGGTGCCATCAACCACATGAACAGGCCCGTCCCGACGGCGGCGAGCAACGCGAGCCCAAGGCCCGACTCAGATTGGGTCTGCTGCTCACCTCGGGACCGGGTCACAAGCACAACCCCAGCGATCGCGGTGAGAATGCCGATCATCTGCGCTGCACTCGGATGCTCGCCCCGCACGATCCCCGCCGCGACGGGAATGGCGACACCGGTGGCGCTGATCGGGGCGACGAGGCTCATCTTTCCAACAGCCATCGCCTGGAAGAAGGCGGACAGGCCCACCGTCATGCCAAGACCGGCACCCGCGGCGTCGGCGAGCGTGCCTACGGGCGGAATCGGATCTGCGCTGACCGCCACCCAGCCAGCAGCGAGTACGAGCATGACAAGCTGGGCGCAGAAAATGAACGGCAGCGTGCCGATAAGCCGGGACGTGGTGCCGCCGAGATAATCCCCGACCCCATATCCAAGCGAAGTCCCGAGAGCGAGGGCCGGACCTAACATTCCGCGGCAGTCTCGCACCACGCGACGCCAGCGGCGACGACCCCGGCACCTGCATCCGTGTTTCCACGGCATCTTCGACCCGACGCCGCCAGACCCCCAATGCGCGGCAGGCAGGGGGCGGTGTCGTGGGTGCGACAAGATGACGCGTGGCCATGGCCCATGGTGGTGCCACAATGAACGACGCTATGGCGTCCGTTCTTTCTCCGATGATCGTGCACGCGTCTCGGC
>JBOGYJ010000343.1:0-9039 GCA_050696795.1 Solirubrobacteraceae bacterium
GACTGAACGTGCTGATGGGCGTACTCGCCGCCAAGGACGCCGAGGATCTCAACGAGGTCAACGCCCCGGCGCTGGCCGAACAGCGCGGCATCGCGACCGAGGACGCCAATCAGTCCGAGGTGCGCGACTACACCGACATGATCCGCGTCACGGTGACCAGCAGCTCGCACACCGCCAGCGTCGCCGGGACGGTGCTCGGCAACCTCCACCGCCCGCACCTGCTCGAGGCCTGGGGCCAGCGCTTCCAGGTCCAACTCGAGGACCACGTCTCGATGTTCCGCTACCACGACCGCCCCGGCATGCTCGGGCGCGTCGGCACGCTGCTCGGCGAGAACAGCGTCAACATCGCGTCCTCGGTCGTCGGGCGCCAGCCCGCGGGCGCCGATGCGGAGTCCTACGCGGCGATGATCGTCACCACCGACACCGCCGTGCCCGACACGCTGATCCGCGAGATCGCCACCAGCGACGGCTTCGTGGCCGGCGTCACCGTCACACTCTGAGCTGAGCCCGGAGGGGCCGGCTTGCTGGCTCGGCCCCTCCGCCGGAGCGGGCGAGCCAGCGAGCCGCCCGCTCCGTGACCGCGCCGTATTTGACGTCCTCACGCCCCAACCGCTAGCCTTCCGCGCGATGGCATCCGCCCTCGAACTTCGACTTCTTCTCCTCCCCCTCCGGGGGGAATAGCGCGCCGGCGGCCGCATGTAGCCGCGAACCAGAGCCCGAGAAGAAGCAGGACGAGAGCAAAAGGAGACGTCTGACGTGTCGCCATCCAACGACCCCAACCGAGTAATCATCTTCGACACGACACTGCGTGACGGCGAGCAGTCGCCGGGCATCTCGCTGAACGCGCAGGAGAAGCTCGAGATCGCCCAGCAGCTGGCACGGCTCGGCGTCGACGTGATCGAGGCCGGCTTCCCGATCGCCTCCCCCGGTGACTTCGAGGCCGTTCAGGCCATCGCCCGCAGCGTCGAGGGCCCCGTGATCGCGGGCCTGGCACGTGCCTTCCCGGGCGACATCGACGCCGCCTGGGGCGCGCTGAAGGAAGCGCAGCAGCCGCGCATCCACACCTTCGTCTCGACCTCGGACATCCACATCAAGTACCAGATGCAGAACACCCGCGACGATGTGCGCGGGATGGCACGCGCCGCCGTCGCGCACGCCAAGTCGTTCTGCGACGACGTCGAGTTCTCGCCGATGGACGCGACCCGCTCCGAGCTCGAGTTCACCGCCGAGATCCTGCAGATCGCGCTCGACGAGGGCGCGACCACGATCAACATCCCCGACACTGTCGGCTACGCCATGCCGCACGAGTATGCGGCCTTCCTGACGCGCCTCTACGTGCTCGTGCCGGGGCTGCGTGACGTCGTGCTCTCGACCCACTGCCACGACGACCTCGGGCTGGCGGTGGCCAACTCGATCGCCGGCGTCACCGCCGGTGCGCGCCAGGTCGAGTGCGCGGTCAACGGCATCGGCGAACGCGCCGGCAACGCCGCGCTCGAGGAGATCATCATGCTGATCGCCACCCGCCAGGACGAGCTCGGCGTGCACACCGGCGCGGTCACCAAGGAGATCGCGCGTACCTCGCGCATCGTCTCGCGGCTGACCGGCTATCCGGTGGCGCCCAACAAGGCGATCATCGGGCGCAACGCCTTCGCGCACGAGTCGGGCATCCACCAGGACGGCGTGCTCAAGGAGCGCAGCACCTTCGAGATCATGGACGCCACTCAGGTCGGCCTGGACTCCAACCAGCTGGTCCTCGGCAAGCACTCCGGCCGCCACGCGCTGCAGCAGGCGCTGAGCGAGCTCGGCTACGAGGTCTCCGGCCAGACCCTGAACCAGGCGTTCAAACGCTTCAAGGAGATCGCCGACAAGAAGAAGCAGGTCACGGCCATGGACCTGGAGGCGCTGCTCACCGACGAGCTGCGCGAGCAGGCCGAGGACATCGGCTACACGCTCGACTGGTTCGACGTCGAGTCCTCGACGCGCCGCCCGCCGCACGCCAGGGTCGGGATCCGCAGCCCCGAGGGCGAGGAGCTGGAGGGCTCCTTCGGCGGCGACGGTCCGATCGACGCGATCTTCCGCGCGATCAACGTCGCCACCGGTGTGGACGCGCGCCTGCGCGAGTTCCACATCGGCGCCGTCACCGGCGGCCAGGACGCCCTCGGTGAGACCTCGATCGTCGTCGAGGTCGACGGCTTCACCGGCTCCGGCCAGGGCGTCTCCACCGACATCGTCGAGGCGGCGGCGCGCGGCTACATCCGCGCGCTCTCCAACGCCGTGCGCCGCCGCGAGGGTGAATCGGCGACGGCCCTCGCGGGCACGCCCTGACCCTCTAACCGCGCTCTTTTCACGAGTGTGTATGATGTGTGTATGATGTGTGTATGGCTCGGTTGAACGTCTACGTGCCGGATGAGCTGGCCGAGCAAGCTCGTGCGGCCGGCGTGAATATCTCTGGCGTCACCCAGGATGCGATTCGCGGCGCGCTCGCCGGGCTCGACACCGATGCGTGGCTGGCGGCGCTCGGGCGGCTGCCCCCACACGAAATTGCCCACGACGATGTGCTGGCCGCGCTCGACGATGCGCGGGATGAGCTCGGTGCCTGAAACGGTCATCCTTGACGCCTCCGCCCTCGTGGAGGCGCTGATTGGGGGCCGACTTGGCACCGCGGTTCGGGCGCGGCTCCTCGGATGTGACCTTCACGCACCGGCGCACCTGGATGCCGGGGTGCTCTCGGCACTCGGGCGACTCCATCGAGCAGGAAAGCTGGAGGCGGCAACCGTGGCTGGCCTCCTGAAAAGGCTGGCCGAGGCTCCGGTCGCTCGTCATGCGGTCGCGGACCTGCTCAGCGGCGCATGGGCGATGCGTGATCAGGTGCGTCTCGTCGATGCGCTCTATCTCGAGCTCGCGAGCTCACTCGGCGCCACCGTGGTGTCGACGGATGGGCGCCTCGCACGCGCAAGTGCCGAGGTCGAACTGATCAGCTGAGCGAGGCTTCCCCGAGGCTCAGGCCCTGCGCGTAGCCGGCGGTCTGTGTGTGCTCGAGGCCCGCGGCGGACATCAGATCCCGCCCGATGAAACCGGCTGAGCTGCGGTCGGGCGTGACGATGTGCACGCGTGCCCCACGCGCTTTCAGGGCGGCTGCCTCGACCAGCATCGTCGCCCGACAGGCGGCGCGCAGGGGCGCATTCCAGGGACCGTGGAGGCTCGCCATGGTGGCGAGGATCAGCACCCGAGCGTCACGGCCCGCCGGCGCGACGTCCGCGTTGGTCGGGCTCCAGATCGCGCCGTCGACGTACTCGCGCCCCGCGATGACCGCCGGCGGAAAGATGAGCGGCAGCGCACAGGAGGCTGCCAGCGCCTGAGCGACTGTGGCATGGGGCGCTCCGGGCGCTCCGAAAACGACCCGTCGTCCGATCCTGCGCTCGACGGCCACGATCCTCAGGCGCCCGTCGAAGCGCGCGCCATCCTCCGAGAACGCCCCCTGAAAGTCGAGTGTGTCGTTCGCTGATCGGGGCAGGAGGCCAAGCGCAGCGCCGCGAAGCAGCTCCCCGGGCGACTTGCCAAGTGCAAGCCCAAGTTGCGCGAACGGTGCGGCAATCGCCATTGCGCAGTCCGCTGCCCAATTCGGCAATGGCGATTGCCCGCCGGAGGCAGCACCGACCCCGCCCGACACGGGCCGCTTCAGGAGCCATCCGCAAGCGAGCTTGGCCGCCACGATGCTTCCAGCCGAGGTGCCGATGAAGTACTCGCAGTCGTGCAGGTCGAACCCGTGGGTGTCCTCCAGCGCCGCGAGCAGGCCGGTCATCCAGGCGTCGCCCTGACGGCCGCCGCCGCCGAGCACGAGGATGTCCGGGCGCTCGATCATCCGGGATAGGCTACGACATACAACTGTATGCGATAACATACGCGCGTATGGTGACGGCTGAACAGACCCTGACGGCTCCGGCGGTGCTCGGGGCGCGCGTGCACGCCCTGCGCGAGGCGATGGATCTGTCGCTGCGCGAGCTGGCCGAGCGCTGCGGCGTGAGTGCGCCGATGCTCTCGCAGGTCGAGCGAGGCGAGACCTCGCCGACGCTGCAGGTGGCAACGCGCATCGCCTTGGGCCTGGAGCTGCGGCTCTCGCAGCTGTTGCGCCTGGACGAGGACGGCGCGGTCACGATCGTGCGCCGGTCCGAGCGACGCACGGGGCCGCGCAGCGTCACGGGCCACGGCTATGAGATCCTCAGCCCGCCGCTGCCGGGGCAGCGCGCCGAGCTCTCACGCCACACGCTGGCCCCCGGCGCCGCCACCGGCGGTCCCGACGATCCGCCCGTGCACGAGCCCGGCAGCCGTGAAACGGCGCTGGTCGAGTCGGGCAGCGTCGCCCTGATCTGCGACGGGTGCCGCTTCGAGCTGGCGCTCGGCGACTGCGTGACCTTCGACGCCGACCTGCCACACCACTTCGAGAACCCCGGAAACCAGGAGGCCGTGCTGCTCGCTGTGGTGAGCGCCGGCCTGAGACGCAGCTAGAGGCAACCGGCCAAGCGGAGCCGGCCCACCGCAGCTGGCCAGCGGGCCAGCTGCGCCAAACAAGGAGGACATCTTGCCCAAGAGCCTGTTCGACAAGATCTGGGAACGCCATGAGGTGGCTCCCGGCCTCTTGTACATCGACCTACATCTGGTGCACGAGGTGACCAGCCCGCAGGCCTTCGACAGCCTGCGCATGACCGGGCGCCAGGTGCGCCGGCCCGACCGCACGCTC
Source organism: Solirubrobacteraceae bacterium (assembly GCA_050696795.1). GTDB lineage: Bacteria > Actinomycetota > Thermoleophilia > Solirubrobacterales > Solirubrobacteraceae > Palsa-465. The sequence goes on from JBOGYJ010000343.1 coordinate 4,739, forward strand.
GCGACCGCCGATCACAACACGCCCACCGACGGCACCCGGGCGGCGCGGCTGATCAAGGACGAGCTGTCCCGCATCCAGGTCGAGACGCTCGAGCGCAACGCCGCCGAGTTCGGGATCCCGATCTACTCGCTGGGCTCCGAGCACCAGGGGATCGTGCACGTGATCGGCCCGGAGCTGGGGGTCACCCAGCCGGGCATGACGATCGTCTGCGGCGACTCGCACACCGCCACGCACGGCGCCTTCGGCGCGCTCGCCTTCGGCATCGGCACCAGCGAGGTCGAGCACGTGCTCGCGACCCAGTGCCTGGTCCAGCAGAAGCCCAAGTCGATGCGGATCAACTACGTCGGTGAGCTCGGCTTCGGTGTCACGCCCAAGGACCTGATCCTGTACACGATCGGCCAGATCGGCGTGTCCGGTGCCACCGGCTACGTCGTCGAGTACGCCGGAGGTGCGATCGAGCAGATGTCGATGGAGGGCCGCATGACGATCTGCAACATGACGATCGAGGCTGGCGGCCGTGCCGGCATGATCGCGCCGGACCAGACCACGTTCGGTTACGTCGTCGGGCGGCCGGCCGCGCCGGCGAGCGTGCCCGAGGATTGGCGTGAGCTCCACACCGAGGAGGGCGCGCACTTCGACCACGAGCTCACGATCGACTGCGCGGAGATCAGCCCGATGGTCACCTGGGGCACCAACCCCGGCATGGTCGTCGGCGTGGCCGACAGCGTGCCGGCGCCGGCGGGCGAGCAGGACGAGCGCGCGCTCGACTACATGGGCCTCCAGGGTGGCACGCCGATCGAGCAGATCAAGCTCGACCGCGTCTTCATCGGCTCCTGCACCAACTCGCGGATCGGCGACCTGCGCGCCGCCGCCGAGGTCGTCGCCGGCCGCAGGGTGGCCGACCACGTCTACGCGATGGTCGTGCCGGGCTCCGTGCAGGTCAAGGAGCAGGCCGAAGCCGAGGGACTACACGAGGTCTTCCGCGCGGCCGGCTTCGACTGGCGCGCGGCCGGCTGCTCGATGTGCCTGGGCATGAATCCGGACATCGCCGCCCCGGGCGAGCGCGTCGCCTCGACCTCGAACCGCAACTTCGAGGGCCGTCAGGGCCGCGGCGCCCGCACGCATCTGGTCTCGCCGCAGATGGCCGCGGCCGCCGCGATCGAGGGCCACTTCGTAGATATCCGCAGCTACAACCGCGAAGCCGTCGCGGTCTGATCCCGCCACCCACCCACCACCTGGAGGCACCACGATGAAGGCAATCGAAACCATCACCGGGCCGGTGTCGGTGCTGAACCGCGACGACATCGACACCGATCAGATCATGCCCAAGCAGTTCCTCAAGCGCGTCGAGCGGACGGGCTTCGGCGAGTTTCTGTTCTACGACTGGGCCAAGGAGCCCGACTGGAACCTGCCCAGGAACCCGATCCTGCTCAGCGGGCGCAACTTCGGCTGCGGCTCGAGCCGAGAGCACGCGCCCTGGGGCCTCGAGGACTACGGCTTCCAGGCGATCATCGCCCAGAGCTTCGCCGACATCTTCTATTCCAACTGCACCAAGATCGGCCTGCTGCCGATCGCGCTCCCAGCCGATGATTGCCGCGCGATCGCCGCTGCCGGCAGCGCGCAGGTCGACCTCGCGGGTCAGGAGGTCCGCTGGCCGGGGGGCAGCGCCAAGTTCGAGATCGACCAGAACATCAAGCACCGGCTGCTGAACGGGTTGGACGACGTCGGCATGACGCTCCAGCAGGAGGACGCGATCGCCGCCTACGAGGGGTCGCACGAGCGCCCCGGGCCGGTCACGACCGCGCTCTGAGGGCCGACGGCAAGCACTGGCTATAAATAGTGAAGTGACCACCTCTAAACGCGACTGGGACGCCAGCACATACGATCAGATCTCCGCGCCGCAGCAGCGGTGGGCGCGTGAGCAGCTCGAGCGGCTGAAGCTGCAGGGCGACGAGATCGTGCTCGACGCCGGCTGCGGCTCGGGCAAGGTCACGGCGATGCTGGTCGAGCTGGTGCCGGGCGGGCGTGTGTACGCGGTCGACGCCGCGCCCTCGATGGTCGAGCACACGCAAGCGGCGCTGGGCGAGCGCGTGACCGCGTATTGCCAGGACCTCACCGAGCTGTCGCTGCCCGAGCCGGTCGACGCGATCTTCTCCAACGCCACCTTCCACTGGATCCCCGATCACCCGAAGCTGTTCGCGGCGCTCGCGGCGGCACTCAGGCCGGGCGGTCAGCTGGTCGCCCAGTGCGGGGGCTTCGGCAACATCGACGCCTTCCGGGTGCTCGCCGACGAGGTCGCGCGCAGTGGCGAGTTCGCACCCTACTTCAGCGACTGGAAGGGGCCGTGGAACTACGCGCGCGCCGACATCACCGCGGAGCGCCTGACCGCCGCTGGCTTCGTCGATGTCGAGACCTGGTTGGAGCCGAAGCCGACGACGCTCGCGGACCCGGAGTCGTTCGTGCGTACTGTATTGGTGGTGAGACATCTGGACCTGCTCCCAGAGGAGCTGCATCAGAGCTTCGTCCGGGCGGTGCTGGCGCGTGCCGGGACGCCGCTGACCCTCGATTACGTGCGGCTGAACATGGTCGCGCGCCGCGCGGGGCAGAGCAGTTGACGCCTGCGCTGTCGGTGCGCGACCTGGTCAAGCGCTACCCGAATGGCATGGAGGCGCTGAAGGGCGTCTCACTCGAGATCGGCGCCGGTGAGTTCTTCGGTCTGCTCGGTCCCAACGGCGCGGGCAAGTCGACGATGATCCACTGCATCACCGGTCTGGCGCGGCCCAGCTCCGGCAGCGTCGAGGTCTTCGGCCACGACGCGGTCCACCACTACCGCCAGGCGCGCGAGGCAGTGGCGCTCGCGCCGCAGGAGATCAACCTCGACATGTTCCTGACGGTCGAGGAGACGCTCGACCTGCACGGCGGCTACTTCGGCATGGGCAAGGCCGGCCGCCGCGAGCGCACCGCCGAGCTGCTCGAGACCTTCTCGCTGACGAGCAAGCGCCACGAGCGCACGCGCACGCTCTCCGGCGGCATGAAGCGCCGCCTCACGCTCGCCCGCGCGCTGATGCACCGGCCGCGGCTGCTGATCCTCGACGAGCCGACCGCCGGCGTCGACATCGAGCTGCGCCTGGAGCTGTGGCAGTACATCGAGAAGATCAACAGCGAAGGCACCAGCGTCCTGCTCACCACCCACTACCTGGAGGAGGCCGAGCGCCTCTGCGACCACATCGCCTTCATCAACCACGGTGAGATTGCCGCCCACGGAACGATCCCGGAGCTGTCCGCGCGGTATGGGGTGACGTCGCTCGAGGACGCGTATCTGGCGCTCGTCGGCCGCCAGGAGCTCTCGCGCGGGCACGTCGAGGAGACCGCCGCGTGAGCACCGCGCAGATCCGGCTGTACTCGCTGGTCCGGCGCGAGGTCAACCGCTTCATGAAGATCAAGCGCCAGACGCTCGGCGGGCCGCTGCTCGAGACCTTCCTCTACATCTCCGTGTTCGGCGCGGCGCTGGGCACGCGCATCCACACGATCCACGGCTACAAGTACATCGTCTTCGTGATCCCCGGACTGATCATGATGGCCTGGGCGCTGAACGCGTTCTCCAACAACTCCTCCTCGATCCTGCAGCAGAAGTTCGTGCACTCGATCGACGACCAGCTCTCGTCTCCGGCCTCGCCGATGCAGCTGCTGCTCGGCTTCACCCTCGGCGGCTTCATCCGCGGCTTCCTGGTGTCGGTGCTCACCTTCATCGTCGCGGTCGGCCTGCTGTCTCTGCCGGTCACGCACCCGCTGGTGCTGATCCTGTCGCTGATCCTGGTCGGCCTGTTCTTCTCGCTGTGCGGCGTGCTGGTGGGCGTGCGCGCCGAGCAGTTCGACGACGTCGCGCTCTACCAGACCTTCGTTCTGCAACCGCTGATCTTCCTCGGCGGTGTGTTCTACGGCGCCTCGCTGCTGCCGCAGCCGTGGCAGACGCTGACCGAGTTCAACCCGGTCTACTACATGATCGCGCTGGTGCGCTACGGCTTCATCGGCTACCACGACACCAACATCTGGCTGGCGTTCGCGTTCCTGGCGCTGGTCACCGCGGGCGTGTTCGCGCTGAGCTACCGCATCTTCGCGCAGGGCCGCTACCTGCGAAGCTGAGCCGCTGGCCCCTGGGCGGTTGGCGCTGAGGAGGCCGGGGGCCGGGGCAGGAGGCAGGAGGCCGGGGCAGGAGGGCCGGGGGCCGGGGCAGGAGGCCGGGGGCCGGGGCAGGAGGCCGGGGCAGGAGGCCGGAGGCCGTTCGGTACCCTGGCCAGGAG
>JBOGYJ010000344.1:0-8489 GCA_050696795.1 Solirubrobacteraceae bacterium
GTGTGCGGTTTGTCGGTGAGGTCGGCGGTGAGAGCAAACGCCGGCTGTTCGCAGAGGCGCGTGCGCTGCTGATGCCGATCCGCTGGGAGGAGCCGTTCGGCATGGTGATGATCGAAGCGCTCGCATGTGGGACACCGGTGATCGCATTTGCCGAAGGCGCCGCCCGGGAGATCGTGGTCGACGGCAAGACCGGGTTCCTCGTCGCCGATGAGCCCGAGATGGCTGGTGCCGTCGCTCGGCTACCTCGGATCGCCGGGGCAGCGTGCCGGACGTGGGTGGCCGAACACTGCGACATCGACGTCGTCGTCAGCGCCTATGAGCGGGCCTACCGAGCAGCCATCGTGGGCGCCGCGCGACCGGTTGCGGTGCATGGCTGAACCGACCGTAAGCCTGTTGGACGGCAACACCTTCGTCGTCAGCGACCGGCTCGGTGATCTGACTGCTCAGGCCGGACGGGAGCACGGTTTCCTTTCCGAGGACACGCGGTTCCTGTCGCGCTTCGCTCTATGTGTCGACGGCGGCCAGCTCGATCTCCTCGGGTTCGCGCAGGACCGCCACTTTGCGGCTCAGTTCTTCCTGACGCCACGCGTCGGACCAGAGGAGGAAGCCCCGTATTCGGTCATGCGCCGACGCTGCGTCGACCGAGTCTGGATCGAGGAAATCACGGTCGTGAACCACCGCCGAGACACACGCATGGTGCAGGTTGAACTGGAGGTCGACGCCGACTTCGCCGACCTGTTCGAGGTCAAGGACGGGACGATCGCCGGACGCGAGCTCGGCTGGCGTGAGGACCGGAACTCCTTGGTCATCTCCTACGCGAACGGTGAATTCCGTCGATCAGTGACGATCGAGAGCGACCAGCCGGCGAAGATCTCACGCCACGGATTCACGTACTCGTTCGAGCTCAAGCGCGGCGAACAGTGGACGGTGGCGTTGCGTATCACTCCGTTCGCCGCGCAGCGCGGCACAACGTTTGCGGCTCGCTCCATCCCAGGCAGCCTCGCTGATGTGCAACTGGCGAAGGCCGGCGAGCTGGACCGTTGGCTCGCTCGCGCTCCCGCACTCGACGCCGAAAACCCCGATATCGCTCGTACCTACCGCGCCAGCCTGACCGATCTCGCGGCGCTGCGGCTCCAACCGGACCTAACCGACCCCGGCACGCTGCCCGCGGCCGGGCTCCCATGGTTCATGGCGCTCTTCGGCCGGGACAGCCTGATCACCAGCTTTCAAGCACTCCCGTACCTGCCGACATTGGCCGCGAACACGCTGCGTGTTCTCGCCCGCCGCCAGGCGGACACCCGCGACGACTTCCACGAACGGGAGCCCGGCAAGATCCTCCATGAACTCAGGCTCGGAGAACTCACTGTCAACGGGGTCCGGCCGCACTCCCCGTACTACGGAAGCGCCGACGCGACGCCGCTATTCGTGATCCTGCTCGACGAGTACCACCGCTGGACCGGCGACGATGCCCTCGTCCGAGAACTAGAGCCGAACGCCCGCGCCGCACTCGCATGGACCGAGGACGGCGGCGATCTCGACGGTGACGGATACGTGGAATACGAGCGCCGCAACCTCGATACCGGACTGATCAACCAGTGCTGGAAAGACAGCTGGGATTCCATCCAATTCGCCGACGGCACCCTCGCGAAGGGCCCGATCGCGACATGCGAGATTCAGGGATACGTGTACGACGCGCGACGTCGCGCCGCCCGACTGGCACGCGACGTCTGGGGAGACAGCGCCTACGCCGAGCGGCTGGAGACACTCGCCGAAGACCTCCGGAGCCGCTTCCACGCCGACTACTGGATACCAGAACACGGCTTCCATGCCCTCGCGCTCGATGGGGACAAACGGCAGGTCGACAGCATGACCTCCAACATCGGGCATCTCCTCTGGTCTGGGATCGTCGATGACGACCAAGCCGCAGCAACCGCCGAGCGACTGCTCGACCGCCAACTCGACTCAGGCTGGGGGGTCCGCACACTCAGCACCAATGCTGCAGGTCACAACCCGCTCGGTTACCACACCGGGACAGTCTGGCCACACGAGAACTCACTGATCGTCGCCGGCCTCGCCCGCTACGGCCAGGTAGACGCAGCGACACGGATCGCAGCAGCGATCCTCACGGCTGCACCGTACTTCGAACACCGCCTCCCCGAAGTGTTCGCCGGCTACCCAGCAGAACTGACCACAGTCCCAGTCGCATTCCCCACCGCCTCCAGACCGCAGGCATGGGCCGCCGGCGCCCCCCTGATGCTGCTCACCACCCTACTCAACTTGCAACCCGGAACCCGCGACACCCAGACAAACATCGCCGGACCGATCGGGGCTCTCGCCCTGCGGCGATGACGACCGGCCGCCGCGAGGCGCCGACCGCGCTGCAAATACGGCGACGTGGCTCGGCCCACAAGTTGGCGGCGTCACCTGCCCAAGGTGGCGTCGGCGCGTCGGCGCGCCGACGCGCTCGCTCGGCCACGGTTCTGCCCGTACGACCGGCACCCGCTTACTTTCGCATGCCCGAGTACCCCGGACGCATGCGGGGCATCGCTTCGCGCGGAAAGTTCGCATCTCGACGCCGATCGCTTTTGCCTTTCGAGCTGCACGCAGCCCGCGATCGCCGTGCGACATCTGGATCACAGCACCGGTCCGCGCCCAGACCCGGCCTTCCTTCCCTGGTATTTGCCAGGAGGAGGGAACGCTACGGACCGTGGCCCGCACCCCCTTTCATTTCGCGGCATCACTCTTCTGCATTCGCCCGGGATCCGGCTGGCGCGGAGGCGTCTCCTTGCCCGTGTAGCCATTCCCAGAACTTCCGTGCGGCTGATTGTCGCTCGCCGCCGTCGCGGCGCGGGGGGCGCCTGACCGCCAGCAGATCGCGAGACAGCACGAGGTCGCGAACGGTGAGTCCGGCGAGCACCCCGGCGTGCTGCTCCTCGGCGATCGCCAGGCGGCTGAGGATCGAAAACCCGCCCTGGGTGATCATGCGCTTCAGGCTCTCGGTCGAGGCGGCCTCTAGCGCTGGCGTAAGAGCGATGCTGCGCTCGGCGAGCGCCGCGGTCGCGACCGCGCGCGTTCCTGAGTCGCGCTCGCGAGTCAGGTAACTCTCGCGCGCCAGCTGGGAGGCGCTGAGGCTGCGGAGTCGCGCCCACCGGTGACCGGCGGCGACGACTACCACCAGCTCGTCGCGCGCGACCACTAGCGACTCAAGGCCCGGAGGTGGGGACCCGCTCTCGATGAATCCAATCATTGCCCGCCCCTCCTGCACAGCGCTGAGCACGCTCGCGGAATTGACCACCTCAAGCTGCGGGTGCACCGCCGGCTCCTGGGCGCGAAACGCCGACAGCCATCCCGGCAGCAAGAACTCCCCGGTCGTCAGACTGGCGCTCAGCCGAAGATCCTGCCGGTGGTCGGCGATGGTGGCCTGGGCGGCCAGTGCGACCACGCGCAGTTGCGCGAGGGCTTCCTTCGCGAGCGGGTAGATCGTCTGCCCCAACCGCGTCGGGGTTACGCCCGTCCGTCCGCGATCGAATACTGATGCGCCGAGCTTTCGCTCAAGCGCCTGAAGTCGCTTGGTCACCGCCGATTGAGTCAGGCTTAGCGCATCGGCGGCGGCTTGCACGGTCCCTGTCTCATACGCGGCCACGAACGCGGACAGCTCGCTACTGGAGACCGGGTCAGCGACCGACACGCTCCAGACTCTATTCCTCATCGGAATATCTGTGGGCCGGATGCGACTGGTTCACGAGCGCGCCGGGCCCGATTCTTGATGCTGTGACTAACAGCTCTTTTCGTTCATCGCGCACCTCGCGCAGGCAACGCCTCAGCCCCCATCCCGGTCATCGAACCGCCCGCACTGAACTCCATCCCACGGTCGTGTCACAGCCGCGGCGCGCGGCGCTCGTTCGCTGGCTGCCGGGTACGTGTTTGTCAGCAGTCGTCGCGACCATCGCCACCTTGCTCTCCCGCATGGTCGGCCTGGGCACCGCCCCGGTCCTTGGGATCGTCCTCGGACTCCTCCTCGGCGCGGTGATCAAGCCACGCACCGCACTGCGCCCCGGCATCAGCTGGTCAGCATCACACCCGCTGCGCGCCGCTGTCGTTGTCCTGGGCGCCGAGCTGCCCCTCGCCGCTGTCGCCAGCCAGGGGCTGCGCTCCTTGCCCGGAATCATCATCACCCTCACAGGCTGCCTTGCTGCGGCCCGGCTACTTGGGCGTCGCTTGGGCATCCGGCGGCACCTACGCGCGCTGATCGGCGTCGGCACCTCCATCTGCGGTGCGTCCGCGATTGCCGCCATCACCCCGGTCATCGACGCCGAGCAGACCGACGTCGGCTACGCCGTCACCACCATCTTCCTGTTCAACATTGCAGCCGTGCTCGTTTTCCCCCCGCTCGGACACCTCCTCGGCCTAAGCCAGCACAGCTTCGGCGTTTTCGCCGGAACTGCTGTCAACGACCTCTCTTCCGTCCTGGCCACCGCCAGCCTGTACAGCGCCGGGTCTCTGCATACCGCCGTCATCGTAAAGCTCACTCGCACGCTCATGATCGTCCCGATCTGCGTCATCCTCGGCCACCGCTTCCGCACCCCCACCGCACCACAAGCCCCCGCCAGCGCCGGCCAGCATCACGCCGCCCACCCCCCAGCGCTCGCCCGTCGGGCTCGCAACATTGCCAAGCTGGTCCCCGGCTTCCTCGTCGCGTTCGCCGCTCTCGCCGCCCTGCGCGGCACGGGCATCATCCCCGCTTCCCAAGCAGGCACCGTCTCAGAAGTCGCCACTTTGCTGATCACCCTCGCCCTCTCCGCCGTCGGCCTCTCAGTTGACCTCGCCGCCCTCCGCCGCGCCGGCCTCAAGCCCCTCATGCTCGGCGCCACGCTCTGGGTCATCGTTTCGCTGCTCAGCCTCACCTGCCAAGCAGTTGGACTCATGTGAACCGGTTATGGCCGGAGTGAGCAGCGTCCGGCTTCACGCACCGAAGTCAGGCCCGGGCAATCGTCTCCTTACTCATGCTGATCAGTAAGGGAGTAGCGATGGACTCGAGTGCCAGGATCACATCGAAGGGGCAGGTCACGATCCCGAAGGGCGTTCGGGACGCGCTGGGTTACGCGAAGGGGATGAGCTTCTGTTCAGGGTCGAGCGGTCGCGTGCCGTGATCGCGAAGACCCCAGATTTTCTTGAGCTTGCCGGCAGCGTCCCGGTGCCCGCCGTCAAGCGTGGGACTGCCTGGGATGAGGTCCTGCGCCAGACACGAGCCGCGCGCGCGGAGCAGCGGCACTGACTGAGTTCCTCGACACCAATGTGCTGATCCGCCGTCTGACCGGGGACCCGCCGGAGATGACCGCCCGCGCGACTCGGGGGGCTGGCTGACCTCAGACGCGGCTGCCTCGCACTCTCGTCACGCTCCGGACTCAACTCGGCGACCAGCAAAACGAGGACTACTCACCTGACGGAGCTGCGAGATGAGTGTGCCCATGGAGACGAGACGTTCGCGTCTGCCCTGCGTGAACTTCTGGTCGAGCAGATCGAAGCCTCCAGCAGCCAGCCGCGACAGCCATCCCACGTCTCTCGGCGCTGGCAGCGAGGACGGGAGCGGGTCCTTGTGCTCATAGCGGCAGGCGGCGCTTCGCGTACGCCACCGGCGCGCAGGGAGGCCTGTGTGGCCGGCGCGCAGGGAGGCCTGTGTGGCCCGGGTGTCAGACCCGCCGTCGCGTCGTTACGCGTCTGCGACCTTGTCGTTTGAAAGTCGCTTCGGCGCAGCTGGCTCTGGGTGCCGCCGGAGCAGAAGGTCGAGCGCGGTCCGGAAGCGATTTGGTTGTCGACTGCGAGAATAGGCGCGTGTCCTCATCGGCTGAGCTTCTGTCGGTCCGCTCGCCGCGACTGTTGCCGGATCTGATCGTGCAGGTCGCGTCGCGGTTGGCGGGGTCGGCGGTGGCGATGTACGTGATCGATTTGGATGGATCGTGTGCGATGCGACTGGCAGGCGACGCGTCGCGATTTCCCGATTGCATCGTCGCGCCTGTAGGGGTCGGCCCGGAGGTCGTGCCCGGTCTGCTCTCGCTGTTGCGTAAGCATGTCCTGGAGGCGGTGCCGGGGAGTGGATTTGCGCCGCTGATCGTTCGCGACCGGGTGATGGGGTTTCTGCTGGCTGGGCGAGCGCCCGCCGAGCCGTTGGATCACTTCGCGGGTGAGGCGGCGGTGGCCCTGGAGCTGGCGTCCGGCTATACCGACGCGCTGCACTTTGCGCGGCGGCGCAAGGACACACGCCCGGCGGCGGAGATCCAGCAGAATTTGCTGCCACCGCGGCTGGCGTGCCTGGACGGGGTGGAGCTGGCGGGTGGGGTGCTTCCCGGTTACGAGGTCGGCGGGGATTTCTTTGACTATGCGGATAACGCCGATGGCCTGTGGCTAGCCGTCGCCGACGCGGCGGGGAAGGGCAATGCCGCGGCCGCGCTCGCGTCACTGGCGATCGGTTCGTTACGCGCCGCTCGCCGGGCCGGGGCTGGCCTGCGCGAACAGGTGTGCGAGGTGCACGAGGCGACCCTTGAGGTCGATGACGATCGTTTTCTCACCGGCGTGTTCGCGTGCTGGGATGCGCGCGGGTCGCTGCGGTGGATCAACTGCGGACATCCACCACCGTTGGTTGTGCGCGTGGACGGTCGAATCGAGGAGCTCGACGGCGAGCACACGTTCCCGCTCGGGATCCTTGAGCGCGAGCGCAGCTTCACGATCCTGTCGACGCAGATCAACCCGCGTGAGCGGCTCCTGATCTACACCGACGGTCTGACGGAGCGGCGCCGGGCAGACGGAACGCTGCTAGGCGTCGACGGGCTCCGCGACGCGCTGGCCGGGCTGCGGGACCAACCGCCCGCGGTCATCGTCCGAGGGCTTCAGGACGCCGTGATTGCCGTCTCTCCCGAGCCGCTGCGCGACGACACCACGATGCTCGTGCTCGCCCCGGCCAAACGATGAGCAACGAGGCAGAGCGCCGTCCGCAGCCGGCTGTCGATTCCCATCAGCGCACTTCTGGGGAGGTTCAGACCGAGACGATCGACGGCATTCCGACGGTTATTGTCAGCGGCGAGTTTGACCTCGTACTCGCGGCCGCAGCGGCGCCGCAGCTCAACGCAGCGATCCGCTCAGGAGCAAACGCTGTCCTCATCGACTTGAGCGCGGTCGAGTTCATCGACTCCAGCGGGCTCGTGCTGCTCCTGAGCACTTACCGCCTGCTCGATCGCGCCGACCGCAAGCTGGCGATCGTCTGCCCGAACCGGTCGGCCCACCGGATCCTTGCGCTGACCCGCCTCGATCGGGTCCTACCGATCCACGACACACGCGATCAGGCACTCGCAGCCCTCCAGGCACCGTCCCGAGAGTGAGCGCCACCTGGCGCTCAGCTCGCCCGAGAGCAAGACACCGCCCGGTATGGAAAGCGAAATTCTCACCGCCCAATCGGGCGCCGGTTAGAGGGCAAAGCACTCACACACTCGCGCCTGGAGAAGACTCGCTCTCGACTCGTGGCGAGCCTCCAGCAACATCGCTCGAACAGACTTCCTTCGCGTGGCGGGCAGCACAGGCCGCTCTGCGTGAGAGCCGACAGGCCTCCGCCGCCGCAGCGAGGCGCCGTGGGGTGATTCCGATAATCGGTTCGTGGCGGAGAAAGCGAGCGGAAGTCCCAGTCGGGGCTGCGCAGATGGCTGCCTGGGAACGGGTGAGCAGAGGGTGCTCGCGTGCGACCTATTGGACTTCGACGATCGCCTCGATCTCGACTGGGAGGTCGAACGGCAGTTCAGCGGCGCCAATCGCCGATCGAGCATGGCGGCCGGCGTCTCCCCAGAGCTCAAGGATGAGGTCGCTGAAGCCATTGATTGCCGCCGGTGTCTTGCTGAATCCCGAACGGTTAGGCCCTTTGATCGACTGCCCGGTCTCGCATCTTGGGCCGCCGACGGGAGACGCGGATTGCGCGGCCAGCACGGGTCTCGTGGACGCTGCGAGTCAGGGTCGAACGCGGAATGCAAGCGTTGGTTCGATGCTGTTTGCTGCACGAGGGCGTCTCGAAAGCTGGCCTGGTCCCAATATCCCCCGGCCCGACGAATGAGCCCGGCCTCGTCGAGGCTCAGGACATCAATCGCCTCTGCATGTGCGACCAGCCCGGTGCGTGAGCGGGCAGTCATCCGCCAACGTCCGGCAACCGATCCAACTGCGAGAAGACGGCCAGGACGTGGATCTCGACCGCCGCCGCTACAGCGCAGAGACCGCGAGCCCAGTACTCCTGAATCTCGTCACGACCGCAACGGATCGGAGTCCCGACCGGATCCTCCAGCTCGCCGTGCGGCGGCCTGCACGACGAACGAGGAGAAACATGCTGATTACCAGGTACTTCCTGGGAAGCGGGCGACGGGGTTCGAACCCGCGACCTTCGGCTTGGGAAGCCGACGCTCTACCAACTGAGCTACACCCGCACTGGGCTGCACATTCTATGAAGAGTGGGCGGC
>JBOGYJ010000345.1:0-4269 GCA_050696795.1 Solirubrobacteraceae bacterium
CGCCTGCGTCGCGCCGGGTCCGGATCGCCGTCGCCCGTGAACAGCATCAGGTACGGGAAGCTCGCGTCCTGCCAGAGGGTCACGCCGCGTCCGCCGGTCGGGTCGCGGAGCCGCACGCGGGCGAGTCCGTCGGCGTCGCGGACCAGCTCGGAGTAGCCGGTGTCGAGCTCGGTCGCGCCGATCGCCCGCTCCTGGCGGAAGTCGTACTCGGTGCCCGCCACCGCTTCGGTGGCGACCGGGATCAGCCGCTCGTCGGCGCGCATCCAACGTGCTCCGGGAGCGCTCAGCCGGCAGTCGTCGATCCGCTCGGCGCCGACCGTCAGGTAGGGATGGGCGCCGGCGCCAAACGGGCACTCCGCCGCGCCGAGGTTGGTGGCATCGATGCTGATGGTGAGCTCGGCTGCGTCGAGCGTGTACAGGACCGCGAGCGCGAGCGTGAACGGGTAGCCGGGCTGTGGGTGCAGCACGTACTCGAAGCGGGCGCGGTCCGGCTCGCGTTCGGTCAGCGTCCAGTTGACCCAGCGCGTCAGGCCGTGGATCGCGTTGCCGCGCTCGGGCTCCGTCAACGGCAGCTGGTGGCGTCTGCCGGCGAACCGATAGGTGCCGTCGGCCACGCGATTGGGCCAGGGAGCCAGGATCTGCCCGCGGGCCACGGGCGCGTACTCGGCGGTGCCGTACCCGTCGAGCAGCTCCTCGCCCGCGACCGCGTAACGGCGCAGGCCGGCGCCGACCTCGACGACGACCGCACGCGCCCTGTCCACGCTGAGCTCCACCTGCGTGCCCGACGCGGCGGGGCGGCGGCCGGCGGCAGCCGTCATCGATCCTCCAGCCACGGGCCGCACCAGCCGCCGTAGGGCGCGGCCGTGCGCTCCGCCTGCTCGGGGCCCCAAGTGCCACGCTCGTAGGCGTGCACCGGACCCGGCGCATCGAGCAGCGGCTGCACGATCCGCCAGCACTCCTCGACGTTGCTCTGCGGGACGAAGCTCTGACGGTCCCCGCGCAGGGCGGCCGCGAGCACCAGCTCATAGGGCGTCGGTCCGGCCTCGCCCTCGTCTGGAAACTCCACGTCCAATGCCATCTCGAAGGATCCGCCGCCCGGATCGCGGGCGTCGAGGACCAGTCGCACGCCGGGGCGGGGGTCGAGCCTGACCACTATCTGGGCGGGCTCGGGCACGGTGCCGGCGTGCTCTCGCAGGAACAGCGGGCTGGGTGGCCGCTTGAACACCAGCCGCAGCTCGGTGGCCTTGGCCGGCAGTCCCTTTCCGGTCCGGAGCAGGAACGGGACGCCCGCCCAGCGCCAGTTCCGGATGTTCAGCTCCAGCGTCAGGAAGGTCTCGGTCTGCGAGTCGCCGGCGACTCCGTCGTGGTCGCGGTAGCCCGCGTACTGGCCGCGCACGTAGCGCTCCGGATCGGCGTCTGCGATCGCCCGGAAGACCGCCAGCCGGGCCGCGTGCAGGGTGTCGGCATCGGAGCTCGAGGGAGCCTCCATGGCGGCGGCCGCGAGCAGCTGCAGCAGGTGGTTGACGACGTCGTCACGCAGCTGGCCGACGGGGTCATAGAAGCTGCCCCGGTCCTCGAGGTCGAAGTCCTCTGACATCGTCAGCTGCACCGCGGCCACGTAGTTGCTGTTCCAGATCGGCTCGAGCGTGGCGTTGGCGAAGCGCAGGTACAGCAGCTCCTCCAACCCGACCTTGCCGAGGAAGTGATCGATGCGGAAGATCTGGGACTCGTCGAGGTGGCGGTGCAGCCCGGTGGCGAGCTCGCGGGCGGATTGCAGGTCGTAGCCGAACGGCTTCTCGACCAGCACCCGCGCCTGCTGCGTGAGCGCGCCCGCATCGGCCAGGCCCGCCACGACGGACTCGAACAGCGTCGGCGGCGTCTCGAGATAGAACGCCGGTCGCTCGGCCGGCTCCAGCCGGTCCCGGAGCCGATCGTAGAGGTCCGCCTCCGTGAGCTCGCCGCGGATGTAGCTGAGGCGCTTGGCCAGGCGCTCGAACACCGCCTCGTCGAGCTCGGGCTCGCCTTCGCTGATCGCCTCGCGGGCCCGGTCGCGGAGCTCGTCGTCAGCGAGTTCACGGCGGCTCACGCCGATGATCGGGAAATCGAGCAGCTCGCGACGTTCGAGCCGGTAGAGCGCCCTGAAGGTCATCTGCCGAGCGAGGTCACCGGTGATCCCGAAGATCACGAGCGCGTCGGTGTCGGCCCCGACCATCAGCTCGGCGAGGTGCTGGGCCACTCGCGTCCGTGCTGCCAGTAGCTGTCGATCTGCTCAAGCGGGCGTCCCTTGGTCTCGGGCACCGCGAACTTGACGAACACCAGCGCCAGCCCGGTCAGGATCGCGTACAGCCAGAAGGTCCAGCTCTTGCCGATGGCGTCGATCAGCGACAGGAAGGTGACCGTGATCAGCAGATTCGCCCCCCAGTTGGCGACCGTCGAGGCGCTGGCGCCCGCCCCGCGCAGGCGGTTGGGGAAGACCTCTGCGCTCATCAGCCAGAACAGCGGCGAGATCGAGAGCGAGTAGCAGCCGACGTAGGCCAGCAGGATCAGGACCACCCCGACGCCCCAGCTCTTGGCACCGGCCTCGAAGGCGAACCCGAGCAGCACCAGCATCGAGCCCATGCCGATCAGACCGAAGTAGAAGAGCGCCTTGCGCCCGACCAGGTCGACCAGCGCGATAGTCGGGAACACGAACACGAACAGGACCACGCCGACATAGATCGTCGGCAGCAGCGGGTTGCCGCTCACGTCGGCGTATCCGAAGATCGTCGGCGTGTAGAAGAGCACGGTGTTGGGGCCGATGAACTGCTGGAAGATCGCGAGCCCGACCCCCGCGATCAGCGCCCCTCGGGTACCCGGTCGCAGGAGCTCGCGCCAGGAGGTGTCGCGTGTCTCCTCGACGTTTTGGCGGATCGCCTTGAGCTGCTCGTCCTTGTGGTCGGGGTCGGTCCGGCTGAGCACGTGCTCGGCCTCATCCCAGCGGCCCTTCATCCCGAGCCAGCGAGGGGAGTGCTCCATGAACAGCATCCCGATCCCGAGCGCGAGCGCGGGAATCACGGCCGCGGCGAACATCGGGCGCCAGCCCCAGCCGGCCGAATCGAAGGCGTAGTCGAGCAGGTACGCGATCAGGATCCCGCCCGAGATCGCGAGCTGCTGGAGGACCACCAGCCCGCCGCGGATCGGCACGGGCGCGAGCTCGGCGATGTAGGCCGGCACGATCAGCGAGGAGGCGCCCACCGCCACGCCCGTGACGATCCGGAAGGCGATGAATGATGCGAGGCTCCAGGAGATCGCGCTGAGGATCGCTCCGACCGCGTAGAGCACCGCCATCGCCAGCAGCGCGTCGCGGCGACTGAGCCAGTCCTCGATGCGCCCGCCGAACATGCCTCCGATCACGGCGCCGATGAGCACGGCGGCGACAGCCAGCTCCTCGGTGCCGCTGCTCAGGTGGAAGTGCGAGGTCAGCAGCTTCTCGGCGCCGCTGATCACGCCGATGTCGTAGCCGAACAGCATGCCGCCGATCGCCGCGACCGTCGCGATCAGGTACGTGTAGCGTGGCGTCTGGCGGATCACGCTGAGCGAGATCCGCTGCTGCTGGTCATCAGGCAATGAAGGCCTCCTGGGTGTGTGGGGGCTCGGAGCGAGGCGCCTCTCGCCTACGCACGAGTGAGCGATCGAGCTCGCCGACGCTGGTGGCACCGCAAAGCGCCATCGCCATCTGGACCTCGTCGGCGAGCAGCTCGATGCAGTGGCGGACGCCCGCCTCGCCCGCCGCGGCCAGCCCGTACAGGTGCGCGCGGCCCAGCAGCACGGCGCGGGCTCCCAGCGCCAGCGCCGTGACGATGTCACTGCCGCGCCGGAAGCCGGAATCGACCAGCACCTCGAGCCGGTCGCCGACGGCGTCGACGATTCCCGGCAGCACATCGATCGTGGACGGCGCATGATCGAGCTGGCGTCCGCCGTGGTTGGAGACGATCACGCCGTCGAGCCCCAGCTCGGCCGCGCGGATGGCCTCCTCCGGCGCCAGCACGCCCTTGGCGACGATCGGGCCATCCCAGAGCTCGCGGATCCAGGCGATGTCGTCCCAGCTGACGGTGCCGTCGAACATGTCGGTCAGCTTCTCGCGCGAACGGTGGTCGGGCGGACCGATGTTGGGAAAGCTGATCGTCTCCGAGGTCAGGAAGTGCCAGGACCAGCTCGGATGCAGGACGCCGTCGAGGAACGTCTCGATCGACAGGTGCGGATGTGGCAGGTCGAGGCCAGCGCGCTTCT
>JBOGYJ010000346.1:0-4332 GCA_050696795.1 Solirubrobacteraceae bacterium
GGGGCGCGGGCCACATGCCGCGGATCGTCCTAGCGCGAGAACGGACGGTGATGGGCCTGACCCAGGCTGTCCAGGACCGCGTCGAGCGCAGCGCTCGAATCCGCGGTGACGGTCACCTTGGTGCCCCATCCCGACGGCTCGATCCGCACCGTGCCGCTTGCGCGCTCGCCCTCCCAGGCAACGGTGCTCTCCGGTTCGAGTCGGGTGATGCGGATCTCCCCAAACGCGCCGAGGTGCTGGGCGAGCGAGTCCGCATCGCTGCAGACGGCCCACAGCTCCGGGGCGGACTTGACGAGGGTCCGGACGGCTGTCAGTTCAGTCATCACTCCCGGGTTTCGCGCTTCAGGCGCAGGACTCCTGCGCGTGGGTGCGGACGTGCACCTCGGCGACGGGCCGCGATTTCATTCGGGCGCGATCAGAGCCACGCTCGGGAAGTAACTGCGGATCCTTGCGGGGTCGCGCGTCAGGAGCGTCAGCCCAGACGCCTGAGCATGGGCGCCTATGAAGAAGTCCGGGAGCGGTGCCGACCGGACACCGCCCGTGCGCCGGTACGCGATGAACGCCGTGGATGCCAGCCAGGACGACGCCCATGGCAGGCTGAGCCGCCGCAGCCCCACGCCCTGCAGCCTGCGATCCAAGGTCTCACGGCTCGTGAAAGCCGGTGCCAGCTCCGCATATATGACCTGATTGATGGCGAGGTCGTCACCATCCGCGCACTCGCTGAGCCTCGCCTCAGACCATGACCGCCAGTCAGACGCAACGATCACATCCAGTAGGACGCTGGTGTCGATCAGGACGGTCAATCGTCGTTGCCTCTGGTGAGGCGAAGTATCTCATCAGCGCTGAGGCCGCTGTCTCCGCTGTCGCGCAGCTGCTCGATCAGACGTGCCCCGGGCTGTCCCTGGCGCGTGGCGCGAATCAATGGCCCATCGTCGCCGGCAACCACCTCCACCTCGGTACCGGGCCCAAGCCCGTACTGGTCCCGCAACTTCTGCGGAATGGTGATCTGCCCCTTGGCCGTGACTCGCATGGTAAGGATCTTACCGGTCTTACCGCTGTCGCAAGCCACCGCGGCGACGCGTTATGACCCTCGCTACTGCACGACCATCAGGAAGATCGTCACCACGACCAGGATCGCCAGTAGCGCGTTGACCTGATCGTGACGGTTGCGGGCGTCCAGGTAATCCCCGCTCCAGACGATCTCGCCGCTGGCCGGGGAGGCGCTGATGTCACGTGCGGCCAGCTCCGCCAGCCTGCCGGACTGCCTGACCACGAAGCCGCCCTCCAGCGCGCCGATCACGAGCACGGCTCCGATCCCCCACTGCACGTAGAACTGGCCCCACTGGTGCTGATGGGCAGCCAGGTACACGCCCGCGATCACCACGATCAGCAGCCCCGGATTCACGAGACTGCGACCGAGCAGCTGCCGCACCCGCAGCAGCACAGGCACCGAGCGGCGGTCGAAGCGCTCGACCGCGATCACGATGAACGGGTAGGCGAGCAGCAGCCCGAAGGCCGCAACGACGAAGACGATGTGCACGGCGAGGGCGATCTGCCAGAAGAAGACAGCTGGGGCGAGCAACGATGGGTCCTTGATCAGTTGGTCGGTTGGTAGCTTGATCAGTTGGTCGGTTGGTAACGGCCGAAGACGTCGCGCATCGCAGCGCAGACCTCGCCGAGCGTGCAGCGGTCCTGGAGCGCCCGACGAAGCGGCGGGAGCATGTTCCCGGGTCCGCGCGCGGCTTCGCGGATCTCCTCGAGACGAGTCGGGACCAGCGCCTGGTCCCGGTTCTGCTTGAACACCGTCAGCCGTGCCACCTGGTCGCGCTCGGCGGCTGGATCGACACGCATGATCTCCGGTACCGCGACCTGCTCCTCGACGAAGCGGTTGACGCCGACGACGACGTCCTGCCCGGTGCGGTAGCGCTCGTGGTAGCCGAACGCCGACTCCTCGATCTCGGCCTTGATGAAGTCGATCGCCGCCACCGCGCCGCCGAGCTCGTCGACCTTGGCGATCAGCTCGCCGGCGCGATGCTCGACCTCATCGGTCAGCGCCTCGACGAAGTACGAGCCCGCGAAGGGGTCGACGGTGTCGGCCGCGCCCGACTCATAGGCCAGGATCTGCTGCGTGCGTACGGCGATCTTCGCCGCCGCTTCAGTCGGCAGCGCGAGCGCCTCGTCAAAGCCGTTCGAGTGCAGTGACTGGGTGCCGCCACAGACGGCGGCGAACGCCTGCAGTGCGACGCGCACGATGTTGTTCTCCGGCTGCTGCGCGGTCAGCGTCACCCCACCGGTCTGCGTATGGAAGCGCAGCTTCAGCGAACGCTCGTCACGCGCACCGAAGCGCTCACGCATGATCTCAGCCCACATCCGGCGAGCGGCACGGAACTTCGCGACCTCCTGGAACACGTTGTTGTGCGCGTTGAAGAAGAACGCCAGGCGCGGGGCGAACTCGTCCACCACAAGGCCAGCATCGATCGCGGCCTGCACATACGCGATGCCGTTTGAGAGCGTGAACGCGACCTCCTGTACAGCGGAGGCGCCCTTCTCGCGGAAGTGGTAGCCGGAGATCGAGATCGTGTTCCACTGTGGGATGTTCTCGCGGCAATAGGAGAACAGATCGGTGGTCAGCCGCACCGCACCGTGGGGCGGGTAGATGAAGTTCCCGCGCGCGATGTACTCCTTGAGGATGTCGTTCTGGACCGTGCCCCGCAGCTCCGCGGCAGGCACGCCCTGCTCCTCGCCGACCAGCTCGTACAGCAGCAGCAGCACGCTCGCGGGCGCGTTGATCGTCATCGACGTCGAGACCTTGTCCAGCGGGATCCCGTCAAACGCGGTTCGCATGTCATCGATCGTGTCTATCGCGACGCCGGTGCGGCCGACCTCACCCAGGCAGCGCGGATCGTCGGAGTCGAGACCGAGCTGCGTCGGCAGGTCGAAGGCCATGCTGAGCCCGGTCGAGCCGTGGTCGAGCAAATACCGGTAGCGCTGATTTGACTCCGCCGCGCCGGCGTAACCGGCGTACTGGCGGATCGTCCAGAGCCGCTCCCGATACATACCCGCGTGCACGCCGCGCGTGAACGGGAACGCCCCCGGCTCACCCACACGCTGCTCGAGACCGGCCGCAACATCCGGTTGCCCATACACGGGCCTGACCTCGATCCCCGAATCCGTGAACCGCCGTGGATCATCCGGCCCAACGACCGGCGCGACGGACTGCTGCTCACGCTCGCTCATCCCGAGCTCAGCCCTCCGGCGCGGGGACGGGTCGCAGGTCGAGGCCGGGGATACCGTCGAAGTCGTCCGGGTTACCGGTGTACAGGGGCAGGCCGTTGGCGATCGCGGTTGCCGCGATCAACGCGTCGAATGCGCGCGCGCGACGCTTGCGGCCGTCGCGACGCAGGGCGGCGGCGAGCGTGCCGTAGGCGTGCGCGCAGGCATCGTCGAACGCGAGCCTGTCCATCAGCAGCGCGTCCTGCACCTGCTCCTGCCGCTGCGTGCGCTCGTCGGCGTCGTCGGTGACAAGCGGGCCGACCGCCAACTCGGCGAGCGTGATCGAGGTGATGGTCATACGCGCTGGGAGCACGGCCTCCCGATCGGGAATCCGTTCAAGCCAGATGAACGTGGAGGTGTCGAGGATTCCCGTGCCGATGGGCGCGGGCATCAGATGCTCTGGTCGAAGATCGCGTCAATCTCCTCGCGGAGCTTGCGCGGGTCCATCGGGGGACGCCCTCGCCGACGCTCGATCAGCTCGGCGGTTGTCAGCGGCCCATGCGAGAGAGGCCGCAGCTCGGCCACCGGCGTACCGTTCGAGGTGACCGTGAGCGTCTCTCCGGCCCGCACGCGCGCGAGCACGTCGCCGCCGTGATTGCGCAGCTCTCGGACCGAGACGGTCGCCGACATGTCTCACAGCGTATCACAAGGCTAACGCGCTACAGAACCTTCGACAGGAACGAGCGCGTGCGCTCGTGCTTGGGCGCGCCCAGCACCTCAGCCGGCGCGCCGGACTCGACCACCACGCCGCCGTCCATGAAGACGACCGTGTCGGCGACCTCGCGCGCGAAGCCGATCTCGTGTGTGACGACGATCATCGTCATGCCGCTGCGGGCGAGGTCGCGCATCACGTCGAGCACCTCGCCCACCAGCTCGGGGTCGAGCGCTGATGTCGGCTCGTCGAACAGCATCAGCTTGGGGTCCATCGCCAGCGCCCGGGCGATCGCCACGCGCTGCTGCTGGCCGCCGGATAGCGCTACTGGATAAACGTCGAGCTTGTCGCCGAGCCCGACACGGTTCAGCAGCTCGGCGGCGCGCTCGCGCGCCTCCTTGCGGGGC
>JBOGYJ010000347.1:0-5611 GCA_050696795.1 Solirubrobacteraceae bacterium
CACCGCCGCCGTCATGGGCGGCATCGGCAACATCCGCGGGGCGGTGCTGGGCGGGCTGATCATCGGCATCGTCCAGCAGCTGACGGCCTACCGCATGGGCACGCAGTGGACCGAGCTCGTGATCTTCGCCTACCTGATACTGGTGATGGTGTTGCGTCCACGCGGCCTGCTCGGCGAGGAGACCCGGGAGGCGGGATGAGCGAGCTCAAGGAACAGCTGCAGGAGTGGCGCGAGGCGCTGGGCCGGCGTGTTCCCGCGGCCCCCGCCTGGCTGGGTGGCCGCTGGTCGCGACCCGGCGGTGCGCTGTTGTTGGCGTTCGTGATCGTGCTGCCGCTCTTGTTCACGTCGGGCAGCGGCTTCATGGAGGCCACGATCATCGCGCTGGCCTACGTGGTGATGGCGCTTGGTCTGAACGTCGTGGTCGGCTTCGCCGGCCTGCTCGACCTCGGCTACGTCGCCTTCTACGCGATCGGCGCGTATGCGGTCGGCTGGTTCGCCTCGAGCTTCTTCTTCGCCGAGAAGGTGAACGTACTGTCCTCGGCTCCAGCCGGCAGCATCGGCATCCACCTGAACTTCATCCTGATCCTGATCTGCTCGGTGATCGTCACCTCGATCGCCGGCATGCTGATCGGCCTGCCGACGCTGCGCCTGCGCGGCGACTACATCGCGATCGTGACGCTCGCCTTCGGCGAGATCATCGGCGTGCTCGTGATCAACGGCTCCAACATCCACATCTGGAGCGGGCAGACGGTCACCGCCGGCAACCTCGGCATCTCGACGCTTGACATGCCGTACTTCCCCGGGCTCCGCGCCTTCGGCCTGCTCGACCTCAGACCCTGGTACTGGCTGATATTGGCGATCGCGCTGTTTGTGCTGTTCGTCTGCCGCCGCCTGCGCGACTCGCGCCTGGGCCGCGCCTGGATCGCGCTGCGCGAGGACGAGGTCGCGGCCGTGTCGATGGGGATACCGCTGGTCAAGACCAAGCTGATGGCCTACGCGATCGGCGCCGCCTTCGGCGGCATGTCGGGAGTCTTCCTGGCCGACTTCGACCAGACCGTCAACGCCGCCCAGTTCGCGTTCTCGTTCTCGATCTTCGTGCTTTCGATGGTGATCCTCGGCGGCCTCGGCTCGATCCCCGGCGCCGTGCTCGGGGCGCTCCTGATCTCCTACATCAACTACTACCTGATCCCCGACGTGCTCAATTCCGTCCCGCACGCGTTCGGCCTCAACTTCGACCTCACCGACCTCAGCATCGGGATCTACGGCTTCCTGCTGGTGATCGTGATGGTGCTGCGCCCGCAGGGCCTGTGGCCGGAGCGACGAAGACGAATCGAGCTGGCCGGCGAGGTGGCGCCCGAGCTCACCGAGCTGGCGGAGCCCAGTGCCGGGGGGGTGACCGCTGGATGAGCGCAATCGACGCACCCGTGCCTCCGCCCACCGCGACCCCCGCGGTGCCCTCGATCATGAGCGTCCAGAACGTCGTCAAGCAGTTCGGCGGGCTGACCGCGGTCGGTGGCGTCTCGCTGGAGGTTCCGGAGCGCTCGATCGTGTCGGTGATCGGCCCCAACGGCGCCGGCAAGACGACGCTTTTCAACATGCTGACCGGGCTCTACAAGCCGACGTCCGGCGCGGTCCTGTTCGCCGGTGAGCGGATCAGCCGGTCGCGTCCGGACAAGATCACAAAGCTCGGCATCGCTCGCACCTTCCAGAACATCCGCCTGTTCGGCGCAATGACCGCCACCGAGAACGTCATGATCGGCCGCCATTCGCGCATGCGCGCGAGCCTCTTCGGCTCGATCCTGCGACCGCCGCACGTGCGCCGGGAGGAGCGAGCGGTCGAGGACCGCGCTCGCGAGTTGCTGGCCTATGTCGGGCTGGCCAGGAGCGAGGCCGACCGCTATGCGCTCGAGCTCTCCTACGGCGACCAGCGCCGGGTCGAGATCGCCCGCGCGCTGGCGTCCGATCCCAGGCTGCTGCTGCTCGACGAGCCGACGGCGGGCATGAACCCGCAGGAGTCCGACGCGCTCAAGGATTTCATGCACAAGATGCGCGCCGAGTTGGGCGTCACGATCCTGCTGATCGAGCACGACATGAAGGTCGTGATGGGCGTCTCCGAGCAGATCACGGTCATGGACCACGGCGTCAAGATCGCCGAGGGCGTGCCCGAGGACGTTCGGGCCAACCCGCTGGTGATCGAGGCCTACCTCGGCAAGGCCGATTCCCACCCACCCACCCCCAACCGGCCGGACGACGATGGCGCTGCTTGAGGTCACCGACGTGCACGCGCACTACGGCTCGATAGAGGCGCTCAAGGGTGTGTCGCTGACCGTCGAGGAGGGCGAGGTCGTGACCCTGATCGGCTCCAACGGCGCCGGCAAATCGACGACGCTGCGTGCGATCACCGGCCTGACACCGGCCAGCAGCGGCACCGTCACGATCGCGGGCGAGAACATCACGCGCGTGCCGGCCCACGAGATCGTGGAGCGCGGCATCGCGCTGTCACCGGAGGGACGGCATTGCTTTTCGCGCATGAGCGTGCGCGAGAACCTCGACCTCGGCGCCCACCGCCGGCGGAGGGATCCAACCGTCGGCGAGGACCTGGAGCGCATCTTCGACCTGTTCCCGCGACTCAAGGAGCGCGAGCGGCAGAAGGCGGGCACGATGTCCGGCGGGGAGCAGCAGATGCTCGCCATGGGCCGGGCGCTGATGGCCAAGCCCAAGCTGCTGCTGCTCGACGAGCCCTCGATGGGGATCGCTCCGATCCTGGTGCAGCGCATCTACGAGACGATCGCCGAGATCAACCGCGGCGGCGTCACCATCCTGCTGGTCGAGCAGAACGCCAACTACGCGCTCGACGTCTCGCAACGCGGCTACGTGATGGAGACGGGCCGAGTCGTGATCGAGGGTGAGTCCGACCATCTGCGCACGGACCCGCAGGTCCAGCGCGCCTACCTGGGAGCCTGAGCACGCATGGCGATCATCGCGACGATCGGAATCAAGGGCCTGTACCTGCTGTTCGCCTGGCTGCTGTCGGCCGCGATCGGCAGCGCGGTGGCCGAGCGCAAGGGCTACGGCGAGCGCGTCGGCCTCGCCTTCGGCCTGCTGCTCAGCGTGATCGGGCTGGCGATCGTGCTGCTGATCCTGCCCGGCCGCCCGGGCTCGGCCTGGAAGGACGACGGCCGGCTGCCGAAGCGCACCACCCGACGCTGACGCGCCACCCGACCTGACGCGCCACCCGACGCTGACGTGCCACCCGACGCTGACGCGCCACCCGACCTGACGCACCACCCGACGCTGACGCGCCACCCGACGCTGACGCGCCACCCGACCTGACGCGCCACCCGGCGCTAGCCTCCGGCGGCGATGCCCGCCAACAACTCGAGCGAGCTGTTGCTGATCGACGGCAACAGCCTGGCCTACCGCGCCTTCTTCGCTCTGCCGGAGTCGATCGCGACCTCCACCGGCATCCCCACCAACGCGATCTTCGGCCTGGCCTCGATGCTGGTGAAGGTCCTGACCGAGTACGGCCAGCGCCCGACGGTGGTGGTTTGGGACGGCGGCTACACAGGCCGCAAGGAGCTCTACCCGGAGTACAAAGCGCAGCGCTCGACCCGGCCCGACCTGCTCAAGGAGCAGTGGCCGCACTTCGAGCCGCTGATCGAGGCCTTCGGCTACCGCAACATGCGCGTCGAGGGCTACGAGGCCGACGACGTGATCGCCTCGATCGCCGAGCTCGCCAAGAGCGCGGGGGAGGGCGGCAGCCCGATCCCGGTGATGATCCTGACCGGCGATCGCGACGCCTTCCAGCTGGTCGACGAGAGCACGCGGATCATGGCGCCCGGTCGCGGCATCACCGACACCAAGATCTACGACCCCCGCGGCGTGGTCGACCGCTACGGGATACCTCCCGATCTCGTCCCCGACTTCATCGGCCTCAAGGGCGACACCAGCGACAACATCCCCGGCGTCCCGGGCATCGGCGACAAGACCGCCGCCGATTTACTGCAGCGCTTCGGCACGCTCGAGACCGTGCTCGCCTCGATCGACGAGATCTCGGGCGCCAAGCGCAAGGAGAACCTCGTAAGCCACGCCGACAACGCGCGCCTCTCCAAGCAGCTGGCCACGGCCAAGCGCGACATCCCGGTCGAGCTCGACCTGCACGCGCTCGTCGCGCAAGAGCCCGACCGCTCGAAGCTGCGCGACACCTTCCGCCTGTTCGAGCTGCGCGATCCCCTGCGCCGCCTGGAGGAGGCGCTCGGGCCGGACGCGGTTCCCCCACCGCCGTCCACGGCGGCTGCGGTGGCCGGGGGCGACCGGGCGGGACCCAATCCAGCGGTCGTGCCATGGCGCTCTGTCACTGTCGCCGAGCTCGCGCAGCTGCCGTCGAGCGTGGAGCTGGCGCTGGCGGTGCGCGCGCCCGGCGCGCCCGAGGGGGCGCTGTTCGGTGAAGACTCGCAGTGGCGCTTCGGCGTGATGCTGGGCGGGGACGGTGTGGCCGCCGGTGGGGACGGTGTGGCCGCCGGTGGGGACGGTGTGGCCGCCGGTGGGAACGGTGTGGCCGCCGGTGGGCCAGCGGGCCTTCCGGCGGAGGTGCTCGTCGGTCCCTGCGCATACCCCGCCGAGGTGGTCGCCGCGCTCGGCGGGCGGCCCGTCATCGCGCACGATGCCAAGGCGCTCGGCGCGGTGCCGCCAACGCTTGCCCACGACACGGAGATCGGCGCCTACCTGCTCGAGCCGGCCCGCCGCGCCTACCCGTTTCGCGAGCTGACGGAGGAGCGCGGCTTCGGCACCGCGCCGGACCTCGAGCCCGTTGCCGCCGAAGCGATCCTGCTGCGCCAGTTGGCCGACTGGCAGCGCCAGCAGCTGCTCGACCGCGGCCTGACCCAGCTGATGAACGAGGTCGAGCTGCCGCTGGTGCGGATCCTGCGCGACATGGAGACGGCCGGGCTGAAGCTCGACACCGAGCGGCTCGCCGGGATCTCCTCGAAGGTCAAGGCCGAGGCCGATCTGCTCGAGGAGGAGATCTACGAGCTCTGCGGCGAGGAGTTCACCCTGGGCTCGCCGCGTCAGCTCGAGGAGATTCTGTTCGGCAAGCTCGGACTTTCGCGCAAGCGCCGCGGCAAGACCGGATTCAGCACCGATGCGCGGGTGCTGCAGGCGATCCGCGACGAGCACCCGGTCATCCCCAAGATCGAGCGCTGGCGCGAGCTGACCAAGCTCACGCAGACCTACCTCGACGCGTTGCCGCAGCTGATCGCGGCCGACGGCCGCATCCACACGACCTTCAACCAGACGGCGGCGGCCACCGGGCGTCTCTCCTCCAACAGCCCCAACCTGCAGAACATCCCGATCCGCACCGCGCTCGGGCGCCGCATTCGCGCCTGCTTCGTAGCCGAGCCGGGCAACGTGATGGTCAGCGCCGACTACTCCCAGGTTGAGCTGCGGCTGCTTGCGCAGATCGCCGGCGAGGAGGTGCTCAAGGACACCTTTCGCCGCGGTGAGGACGTGCACACCGCCACCGCGATGCGGGTGTTCGGGGTGGGGCCAGATCAGATCGACTCCGGCATGCGCTCCAAGGCCAAGATGGTCAACTACGGGATCGTCTACGGGC
>JBOGYJ010000348.1:0-5383 GCA_050696795.1 Solirubrobacteraceae bacterium
GATTGAGCGTCTGCTCGCGCTCGTCGGAGCCGCCGCCGACGCCGGCGCCGCGCATCCGGCCCACGGCGTCGATCTCGTCGTTGAAGAGGATGGCCGGAGCGTTGTCCTTGGCGGTTTTGAACAAATCTCGGACGCGGCTGGCGCCGACCCCGACGAACATCTCGACGAAGTCCGAGCCGGAGATCGAGAAGAAGGGGACGCCGGCCTCGCCGGCGACGGCGCGGGCCAGCAGCGTCTTGCCGGTGCCGGGCGGGCCGTACAGCAGCACCCCCTTGGGTATTCGCGCGCCGAGCGCCTGGAATTTCTTGGGGTTCTCGAGGAACTCCTTGATCTCGTGCAACTCCTCGACCGCCTCGTCGACTACGGCGACGTCGCGGAACGTGATCTTCGGCGAGTCGACCGACATGCGCTTGGCCCGCGACTTGCCGAACGACATCACCTTGGAGCCGCCGCCCTGGACCTGGTTCATCAGGAAGAGCCAGAAACCTATGAAGATCACGAACGGCAGCAGGTAGGTCAGCAGTGAGATCCAGCCGTTGCTCGAGGTGTCGTCGACGTTGAGCGCGGTGCCACCCTCGGTCTTCGTGACGTCCTTGATGATCTGCGACACGTAGCCGTTGGGGTAACCGGTCGAGTACTTCTGGCCGTTGGGCAGCACCACGGACATGCTGTTGTCCTTCTGGTCGAGCGTGACGCTGCGGATGCCGTGGTGGTTGATCAGGCCCAGTGTCTCGCCGAAGTTCGGCACGCTCGACTTGCCGTTCCCACTGACCAGCTTCGACGCGAAGAACGCGAGCACCACCACGATCAGGATGGGAAAGGCAGCGCTCTTGAAGAAACGACTCATGTTCAGGCCTCACTCCTGGTTGCCGCCGGTCAGGCTCTTGCGACGTTCAGGCGGGAAAGGCCAAGCGTAGCATTCGCCTGTCGCTGCCCAAACCGGTGCATCTAAGCGCCCACGACGGGGATCGGCCGCTATTCGGTGAGGACGGCGACGTACGGGAGCGCCCGGTAACGCTCGCCGTGATCGAGCCCGTAGCCGACCACGAACTTGTCCGGGATTTCGAACCCGACGTAGCGCGGGGCGAGCTCAACCTCGCGACTCACCGGCTTGCGCAGCAGCGCGCAAACCTCGAGTGACGCCGGTCCACGCCCCGCGAGGTTGCGCAGCAGATACTGCAGCGTCAGCCCGGAGTCGACGATGTCCTCGACGATCAGCACGTGACGCCCCTCGATCGCGGCGTCGAGGTCCTTGAGGATCCGCACCACCCCGGACGACTTGGTCGAGGACCCATACGACGAGATCGCCATGAAGTCGACCTCGCATTCGATCGCGAGCGCGCGCATGAAGTCGGCAAGGAAGAAGATCGCGCCCTTGAGCACCCCGATCAGCAGCAGATCCTTGCCCGCGTAATCGCCCGAGACCTGACTCGCGAGCTCCTTCACGCGGCGCTGGAGATCGTCGGATTCGACGATGATCTCGCCCAGGTTCAGATCCTTCGTCATTACTCGAAATGAGTTTATGGATCGTGCGCGATCTCGGGCGTGCGGTCGAGGCTGAGGACCCCGTCGACTACGCTCGCGCGCACGCCGCCCCGCAGATCGATGTGGTTGCTGCCGCCATCGCGCAGCGCCAGGATGTCGTCCAGTCGGCGGCTGGCCCCGGGCGTGGGCCGCCCCGCGACGCCGTCGGCCAGGCGCTGCACGATCAGCCGTGCGAGCGCCACCGGCAGCATCCGCAAACGCCGGAGCTCGATCTCCGTACGACCGGCGAGCTCGGCCTCGACCAAGCCGTCGAGCACCTCCGCCTCGGCGCGCAGCGTCTCGATCACCGCCAGCACGTTCTGCTCGGCGGCGGGGTGGATCTCGCGTAGCGCCGGCACCAGCGTGCGGCGCACACGCCCACGGACGTAGGCATCTGAGTCGTTTGACTCGTCGTCGCGCCAGCTCAAGGACCGTTCCCGGCAGTAGGCGCCCGTCTGATCGCGGGTGATGTGCAGCAGCGGCCGCACCAGGTTCCCGTCGCGCGAGCGCATGCCCAGCAGCGCCCGGCGGCTCGGCGAGGAGGCCAGCCGGTAGAGGACCCCCTCGACCTGGTCGGTCGCGGTGTGTCCCGCCGCGATGTCCGCCGCGTGCGAAAGCGCGAGCCGCGCGGCGGCGTCATAGCGCAGCTCTCGGGCCCAAGCCTGCACGTTCCCGGGCGCGCGCGTGCGCACGTGCTTGACCTCGAGCTCCACCCCCAGCCG
Source organism: Solirubrobacteraceae bacterium (assembly GCA_050696795.1). Classification (GTDB taxonomy): domain Bacteria; phylum Actinomycetota; class Thermoleophilia; order Solirubrobacterales; family Solirubrobacteraceae; genus Palsa-465. The sequence goes on from JBOGYJ010000348.1 coordinate 2,247, forward strand.
CGCGCATAGCTCGCCGCAGTGGCGCTCGTCGTCGTCGGCGCTCGCGCGCAGGCCGTAGTTGACGTGCAGCGCCGTGACTGCCGCCGCGCCGCACACCTGGACGGCGATGTCGAGCAGGCAGGTCGAGTCGCGGCCGCCCGAGAGCATCACGACCACGGGACCGGCGGGCACCAGCAACCCCTCCTCGCGCACCCCGCTCGTGATCGCCTCGGCGGCACTCACGAGCGTGCCCCGTCCACCACCCGGAAGAGCTCGGTCGGCTCGCTGAAGCCGCGCAGCCGCACGTCTGGAAGCGGCTCGAAGCGCAGGCCCGCGCCGCTGGCCTCGACCACCGGCCGCGTGACCAGCACCTCCCCCGCCCCCGACTCGGCCTGCACGCGAGCGGCGAGGTTGACCTCGCGGCCGAGGTAATCACCCTCGCGGTACTGGGCGTAGCCATAGTGCACGGCAGCACGCGGGCGCGGCTCCTCCGGCATCAGCCAGCCGAGCCGGGCCGCCCACAGCGCCAGGGCCGCGGGATCCGGGCCGACGACCATCACCTCGTCACCGATCGTCTTGATCACGCGCGCGTCGTCGGGCAACGTGGCGGTCACGCTGGCGATGAAGCGGTCGACGACGTCCAGCGCATGCAGGTCGCCGCGCGTCTCGGTCAGCTGTGTGTAGCCGGCGAGGTCGGCGAAGGCGATCGCCACCCGCATGCGCCCGACTCTCTCCTCGCCGCTTCCGAGCTCAGCCTCCATGTGCCCGACGACGTCCTGGTCGATGAAGTGCATCAGCATCCGTCGGTGCAGCTGCTCGAGCAGCGGCGTGCTGATCGGCAGCAGCCCCTCGGCGACCGTCAGCATCGACTCCGCCATCTCCTCGGCCGAGCCACCCGAGCGCATCAGCGGCTCGTGGACATAGAGGTGCACGAGCCGCACCTCGGCGTCGGCGATCTGGCTGATCGCCTGGGCGTAGACGCGCGTGAGCTGCTGCATCGCCTCCTGCGGCAGGCCCGCCTCGATCGCGGCGGCGACGTAGCCCACGACCTGCATCGCCACCTCGTCGAGCGGCTCGCCGGCCGCGATCCCGAGACCCGCGGCGACGCGGCCGACGGTCGCCGCGTCGACGCCCGTGCGCCGCGTCGCCTGCCTGCGCGTGTAGGTCGCGCCGCCGGTCTCGAACAGCTCGAGGATGCGGCCGAAGGCGAGCCTGCCCTCGTCAGTGGCGCGGCCGATCTGCGCCAGCGTGTAACCGCGGTCGCGCAGGCGCCGGATCAGCCTAGCCTTGCCGAGCGCCGCGGGCGTCCAGGCGCCCTCGTACTCCGGCACCACGCCCTCGCGGACCCAGCGCCTCAGGGTCACGACCGAGACGCCAACCGCAGCGGCCGCTTGTGTAGCTGTCATCGCAGGGCCGAAGTCTATGGACCGCAGGCTGTGGAACCTCTACGCCCGCCGGCTACGCCGCGCTCGAGCGCGTGTTCGCTCTGGGCACGCTGTCCGACGCGCTCTTGTCAGACGGCGGCCAGCCAGCCGCCGTCGTATCCGCGGACCTCTTCTACGACGCCGGCGACCGGCTGGCCGCCGGTACGCTCAGCCGGAGGCGCCGAGCTTCCTATCGAGCCGCATCAGGGTGCGGTCGATCGAGGCGAGCCGCTTCTCCATCTTCTCCATGCGCTGCTCGAGGCCCGCGGTCTGGCGCGAGATGTCGAGCCGGTCGGAGATCCGGTCGAGTCCCTCCTCGAGCCCCTCGAGCCGCTGTGAGACCGAGCGCAGCCGCCGCGTGAGCCGGTCGACGTCGGTCGCCGAGGGCAGATTGAGCGCACTCATCGCGAGCTCCTGGGCGCGGGTCGCGCGCTCGCGCGCGTCGAACGCCGCGGTCAGGGTGCCGCTGACGAGCGGGCTCTTCAGCAGATCCTGGGCGAGCTTTCCGATCGCCTCCTCGCCCTGTTTGGTGACACGTCCGCGAATGCCGTTGCTGTCGCCGTTCATGTCGCGATCCTACCCCGTACGCGCGGCTTTTTAGACTGCGGCCAGTGCCGCTCTTCGGCTTCAGCCAGATCGAGGCGCCGTGGCCGCTGGGACCACCCGACGGCCGCTACCTGGTGCGCGCCGAGAATGCGCACCCCCAGTCGCAGCCGACACACGTGCTGGTGTTCGCGACACTGGGCGCGCCGCAGCGCCGCCGCTTGGCCCGCCGGCGCCGTCCGGCTGCGCCGGAGCCGGGGCCCACACCGGTGGTGACGGGCCGGGCGACGATCATCGCCGCCCGAGAGCCGTTCGAGGATGCACCGGCGGCCGCCCGCTGGCTGGCCGCCGCCGGCGAGAACGAGCTCGCCGCGCACCTGCGCGTGCTGGAGCGCACCCTGCACACCTTTCGCGTGGTTACAGCCGACCCGTTCAACGAGCCCCTTCGCCGGGAGCGACTGCTGGTCGCGCGGGTCGGCTTCGGTGAGGGCGAGCAGGTCGTGCACGGCCGCTGGAGCGAGGCGCGCGAGCTGCTGCCCGCCCCCGAGTCGCGCCGCCGCGGCCGCCTGCTCGAGCCGCAGGCACGCCTGGCGGGCGTGCTCGGCGGGCATGTGCCGGCGCTGGTCTGCGAGGAGCTGACGCTGCGCGCGCGACGCGACCTGGACGCCGGCCGCGAGCGTGCCGCTGCTCTGCAGCTGCGAATCGCGGTGGATGCCGCCGTGGGGGAGCTGGCCGTGGACGGGCGCCTGGCGACCCGGCTCGCGCAGCTCAGTGAGGCCAGGCCCGCTGTCGACGCCGCCGCCGAGGCTGCGCTCACGCGCGGGCTGACCGATGCCGAGCGCGCGGCGGTCGGCTCGGCGCTCTCTCGCCTCGAGGCGGCGCTACGAGCGCGCGCCGCCTCACTCTCCTGAGGGTTTGAGCCGTTTGTCGACGGCCCGAGCTCGTCGACCAGGTCACCCTCGAGCTTGACGGCGGCGAGCCGGTCGTAGCCGGTCGCGCTCCGGGTGATGACCGCGACCTGCCCGCGTGCGGGTCCGCGGGCGGCATGGAGCTGACTGTACGTGGAACCGGCGGCGCCACGCGGGAACCGGCGGCCCCACGCGCGAACCGGCGGCGCCACGCTGCGCCCGACGCTCGCGGCATGGGTCGCTCCGGATCCGGGGGGAGTTTTGCCGCTCTACGCGGCAAAAC
>JBOGYJ010000349.1:0-6861 GCA_050696795.1 Solirubrobacteraceae bacterium
CTTTTGCCGCCCTACGCGGCAAAAGTCCCCCCAGGACCGATGCGTCGATGCCCTCTAGTAGTCGTCCTCGGGGTCGATCAGGCCGCGGCTCGCGGCCCAGTGCGTGACCTCGTGGCGAGAGTGCAGCTGGAGCTTGCGCAGCACCGCGCCCACATGCGACTCGACCGTGCGGGCGCTGATCCCCAGCCGCACCCCGATTTGCTTGTAGGCGTAGCCGCGCGCCAGGTGGTGCAGGACCTCGCGCTCGCGCGGGGTCAGCGCCTCCAGGCCCGGCTCGTCGTTGCGCACCGGCTGCGGTGTGCTGAACGCCTGCAGCACAAACGCCGCCAGCCGCGGGCTGAAGTAGGCGTCGCCGGCCGCCACGGTGCGCAGCGCATGGATCAGCTCGTCGGTCTCGATCGTCTTGGTGACGTAGCCGAGCGCGCCGGCGCGGATCATCGGCACCACATCCTCGGCCGCGTCCGAGACCGACAGCGCCAGGACGGGCGGCGCCATGCCGGCCGCACGGAGCCCATCGAGCACCGCTACGCCGCCGCCCTCGGGCAGGTGCACGTCCAGCAGCACGACGTCCGGCTTGGATTCGAGGATCATCGCCACCGCCTCCGGTGGCGTCGCCGCCTCGCCGGCGATCTCACACGATCCGCTGAGCTCGGAGCGCACGCCGGCACGGAAGATCTGGTGGTCGTCGACGACCACCAGCCGCAGTGGCGTTTCGGCGGTGGTGGCTGCGGGCTCGTCACTCATCTGGATCTGCCGCCGGGAGGGAGCCTGAGCGCGATCTCGGTCCCATCGCCCGGATTGGACTCGACGGTGGCGGTGCCGCCGGCGAGACTCATGCGACCGATCACCGCGTCACGCAGGCCGCGGCGCTCGGCGGGGACGGCGTCGAAATCGAAGCCGGGGCCGCTATCGCGCACGAACAGCTCGAGCCCGTGACCATTGATGTTGAGGAACAGGTTGATCGGTGCGCCCGTGGCGTGCCGCGCCGCATTGCGCAGCGCCTCGCGCGCGGCAGCCACGAGTTCCTCGCCACGGTCATCGAGCTTGGCGTCGCCGATCGCGGTCATCTCCACCTTGATGCCCTGTTCGTCCTCGACCTCCGCCAGCATGTCGCGCACCGCGCCGGCGACGGTCGCGCTGCTGAGGTCGGTCTCGCCGGCCATCCACGCCCGTAGCGCGTGCTCCTGGCGTCGGGCGAGCTTGGCCACAGCGTCCGGGTCCGATGCCTGCCGCTGGATCAGCGCGAGCGTCTGCAGCACCGAGTCGTGTAGGTGCGCGGCAAAGCGCCGGCGCTCCTCCTCGCGGGCGCGTCCCTCCTTGTCGATGTCCACGCGCAGCGTCAACCCCACGGCCACCGGACCGGCGACCAGCAGTGCGGAGATCAGGGCGATCACGGCCATTCCGAGCAGTGCCTTGTTGGGGTGGGAGTAGGCGATGTAGCGGCTCATAAACGTGATCCCGATCACCGCGGCCACGGTGACCAGCGCGACGCCGGGGATTGCCCTGATCGCGATCCGGCCGCCGCGCGTCGGGCTGGAGGTGAGCAGGCGCCAGCTGGAGCGGCGCGGCCGCGCGTAGCCGAGCTGCACACGCACGGCGTCGGCGTTCAGCACGAAGCCGCCGACGGCGCACAGCAGCGCGAGCACCAGCCAGATCAACGGCAGCCGGCCGATGCGCCACGGCCACGAGCTCGCATAGCTGAAGTCGTGCCCGAACAGCGGGGCCGCGCCCAGGTCATTCCGGGATACCGGCGGGGTGAACCAGTTGCCGTTGGCTCGCAACACGCCCGCCACGAACCAGGCGAGGATCACCAGCGCCAGCAGGAACACCAGGACGATGCTGCGCCGCCGGGCGACGAGCGCTACGGCGCCCGGCGCCGCGCGTCCGCCGACCGCGAGCACACCCACGCTCGCCAGCGCGATCACCAGCGCCATTGGACGGCCGGGGATCAGGGCGATGGCGAGCGCCACCAGCATGGCGGCGCTCGCCAAGGCCCTGAGACTCTCCGAGCGTGCGAAGCTCATGCCGCGCATGGTCCTGGCATCTCGCTGTTGATCTGTCGCTGGCCGGCGCGTCGTGTCTTCAGGCGCCGCCGCCAGTTACGCAGCATCACCTCGCGTACCTTGGGCGGCTCATCGCGCAGATACGGCCTTGGCTCCGGCGCCACCACGTAGCCCGGCCATTGCGGCGCCAGGTCGGGGTCGACACCGCCGGGGTAGTCACGGACGTAGAGGCCGCCGCCCTGCGAGCTGAAGTCGATCGTCAGCCGCGGGGCCCCGGCGAGGTCGACGTTTGTGACAGTCCCGCTGGTGCCGAGCGGCGCGCCGTAGCCGTATGCCCGCCCGAACAGGACGACGTCGTGGAACTCCGTCTCGTCACGGCCGGTGAGCAGCGCCGCGAGGTGCGCCGAGAGCAGGTGGACGTCATAGTTGATGCGCACGCGCACGCACTGGTCGGTGGGCAGCGCGACGATCGTGCGTCGCAGCCCCGCGTCGATCCGCAGGGTCGCGCGCCCATCGGCTGGAAGCGGCGCCGTGTGGCGCAGGTCAATCAGGAGCGTCCCGAAGCCGCTGCGGTAGACGCTCTGGTCGACGGCGCGATACGTCCGCGGGCGCTTCAGCGAGAACCCCGACTGGAAGCTCAGGCGCAGCGGGCTGAGTGCCACCGCGACTGCCGGCAGCGTCAGCGCGCCGAGTGCCAGCAGCGCCGCGACCGTGGGGATCCTCCTGCGCAGCGGGCTGAAGCTGATCGCGGCGGTGAGCGCCGCGAGTCCGAACACGACCCAGCCCAGGCCGAACACGGTTGCGGCGGCAGCGGCCGCCGCAACCAGCACCAGCGCCACCAGACCGCCGGTCGCCCATGCCAGCAGCACGACGCTGCGCACCGGCTCCGTGTCCGGGTCCTGATCTTCGGCCGGGATAACCAGCCAGCAGGCGAGGTAGGCGATGACGCCGGTCCCGGCGAGCAGCGCCGTGACGACAAAGACGAGCCGCCGGCCGTTGGTGCCGAGCCCCCAGGCGTCCGGCAGGCCCGCGCAGACACCGCCGAGCAGGCGACCCTGACGTGCGCGGACGATCCGTGCCGCGTCCCGATGCCCCTCGCCTGACCCAGTCATCTATCTCGATTGTGGATCAGTGCAGGGTTGCGCGCTAGTGGTCATGGCCCGGAGGCGGGCTCAGGAAGAACCCGGAGAGGCTGCGGGTGCGGGCGCCGTGTGCGGGATCCCAGCCGGCGGTGTGCGAGGGTCAACCTCAGATCAAGCGCTGCGGCAATCGCGATGGCTGCCAGGCCGCCCAGCACGTAGAGGCTGGCGAGCAGTTGGCCGCTGCCAGCGAAATGCACGAGTGCCGGCTTATGCGTGATCAGCGGCCATAGCTTGTAGCCCTCGAACGCGAACGCGAACGCTGCCGCGCCCGAGAACAGTCCGACCAGCGGTCGGCGACGATTCGAAACCACGAGCGCGAGGGCGCCCGGCACGACAATCGCCCAATGGTGCGTCCAGGAGACCGGGGACATCAGTAGGCCCGTGATCGCGGCAAGCAGGTATCCCCATAGCTCGTCGCCACGCCGGGCTGCGCGCACGGCCAGCAACAGCGCCACGGCCCCGACGAGTACCGCGGCCAGCATCCAGATGGGCCCCATATGCTGAATCCCGGGCAGCAGGCGCAGCAGCCCGCCGCGCAGTGACTGATCCGCGACGCCGGCTCCGGAAAGGTGGCCGTGACCGGCTACGCGTGAGAGGTCGAGGAACTTGCCGCCCCAATACTTCAGCGAATCCGACGGCATCACTATGAGGGCGACGACGATCGAGAGCCCGAACGCAACCAGTGCCCGTGCGGCAATGCGGCCCCGGCCTGTGAGCGCAAGGTAGGGAATGAAGACCAGCGGCGTCAGCTTGAGTGCGGCGGCGAGGCCGATCCCGACTCCGCGTGCGCGGGTTCGCTTTCCGTACGCCAGATCGGCGATCGCCAACGCCGCGATCAGCAGGTCGATCTGTCCGTAGCCGATAGCCGAGGTCACCGGCTCGAACCACAGAGCCGCGGCGGCTGCCAGCCATCCCCAGGCCGAGCCAGCCGTCGCCAGCCAGCTTACGACTGACCTGGTCGCCTCCGACCGGCGTCGGCGCCTACGTCCGTGGCGGCGATGGCCGCCGGCATTGCTGCGCCCTGCGTCGACGACCCGCCTCCCCAGCGCCAGCGCGGCATGCACCGCCACGGCAACCAACACGACGTTCACAAGCGTCATCGCCAGTTCGGACTGCGCCAGCGAGATCAACGTCAACGGCAGGAACAGCAGCACGGCAAAGGGCGGATAGGTGAAGCCGAGACCCCGCCTGAGCTTCACCGAGTACAGCGGCTGTCCGCCGTTCACCACACCTGCCGCGTGGCGATACACCTTCAGGTCGAAGAACCCGTACTCGTGCACCGGATGCAGCGGCGGCAGCGCTACGTGGCTCGTTGCCGCGCTCACGAACATCGCCGCGGCCGTTATGAACACAAGGCGCGCGGCCCATCGGGCGCAGAGGTTCCCTTTCGAGATGGCCACCGCCCGATTCTCTGTTACCCGCCTAAACGCTCGGTACGGGGCCTTCCCGGGAGGCTGGCTCAAGGCAGCCGGCGAACCTGGTTCTCACGCGCGTGGGCAGCGGGGTTTGCGCGCAGCAGCGCACAGGTTCGGCGCCCTTCACATACGAACCTCGGGGAAGAGGAAGAGCCGCACGCAATGCAAATAGCTCGGCCGCATCTGCGCAACCTCTCGTAAGGGGTCCTGCAAAAGCTTGCACTACTCAGCCGTCGCCAAGCAGGCGGCACGCACTAAAAGACATCACTCTTTCCAGAAGCTCGAAATTGTGGTCTTCATGTAGCACGACTAGGCCGTGCTCGTGTGCGGTTGCGGCGATCAGCAGGTCCGGGAGAGGGACGCGATGATGCAGCGGGCCGAGTCGCGCGAGCGCACGCTGGGCAGCCATCGCACCGCGCTGGATGGAGCTCGTCACGGTGATGTCGCGAAGCGCCGCGAGCCGCGTGTCCAATACCTCGTACTCCTCCGCGTCGCGAGTCGAGTAGAGCAGCTCAAAGCGAACCGGCAGGCAGACGACCCCGATCCTCTCGTGCTTTGTCGGCACGGTGAGGCACCGACGTGTAGCACCAGCTTGGTCCTCAGCACCAGCCGCTCCTGGGCTGGGCTCGAGCGGTTGTGTGAAGGGGCGCTGTCGGCCGAGGATGTCGCGCTCCAGAGCCGGGAGGCGACTGCTGCGGCCGCGATCTGGCTCGACGCATGGTCCGACGTTGTGCGTCTCCGCGATCTGACCGGGACCGACTCGATCCAGAAGTTCGACGATCGCTTCCCGATGTACCAGTCACTGTTCAACTGGAGCCAGAACCTGGAGGATGCACTGTGGAACGGCGGGCGGGAGGATCCGCAGATCCTCCGCGCGAGGGTTACGGTGTGCGAGGAGGCGCTGCGGCGGTTCCCAGACGAGGACGAGCTGATGGTCGGAACCCGCCGCCGCGCGATGGCCGAGTCGGACTTCGAGCTCGGCGAGACCGAGCGCGACATGCCCGAGCCGTCCCCGGGGCCGGGCGGCGAGCGCTGAACGAGCGGGCGGCGCTGGCGCTGGTCGAGCGCGGCGTGCGCTCGATGAGCGTCCGCTTTGCCCCGACCGTGCATGGGAAGGGCGAGAATGGCTTTACCGCGATGATCGTCGCGGCGGACCGCGCGTCCGGCCAGGCCACCTACATCGGCGAGGCCACCAACCGCTGGGCGGCCGTGCACCGCTCCGACGCCGCCCGGCTGGTCCGGCTCGCGATCGAGCTCGCGCCGGCCAGGTCGGTGCTGCACGCGGTCGGCGAGCAGGGCGTCGCCTTGCGCGATTTCGCCGAGGCGATCGGCCGCCGCTTCGGGCTTGCGCCGACCGCGGTCTCGCCCGAGGGGACCGCCACCCGGGTTGGCTTCCTTGCCGAGTTCGTCGGTCTCGACATGCCCGCCGCGAGCGCGAGCACACGCGAGCTGATCCGGTGGGAGCCGACGGGCCCCACGCTCATCGAGGACATCCAGGCCGGCGCCTACGCCAACGGATCCCAGGGGGTGAGACTCTGGCGCAACCGGCGGGCGTGGACTCGAGCCGCGCCCGCGCCATCCGCCACACGCCGCGGAACGCAGAGCCATCCCAGGTCGGCCCGTCCGGCTGACGCTGGTCTGAGTCAGCGCGTGCGCGAGGCGGGCGACAGCAAGCCCAACTCGCGCGCCCGCTTGACCGCCTCGGCGCGGGTGTGCACGCCGAGCTTGGCATAGATGTTGCGTAGATGGGTGCGGATCGTGTTGATCGACACGAATAGCTCGGCCGCGATCTCCGGCGCCGGGAGGTTGGTCGGCAGGTAGCGCAACACGCGCAGCTCGCTCTCAGACAGCGGCTCCCGCAGCGGCTGGGCGTCCTGCGGCCGGGCCGCCGGAGCACGCCCGGACAGCAGGCTGAGGATCTCTGAGATCAGCGAGGCGTGACTGGTGCGAAGCCGCGAGTGGCGCTGCAGCAGATCCGGGGCCGGATGAAGCAGGAAGGGAAGCAGCAGGCCGTCGGGCTCGGCCAGGTCAAGCGCGCGTTCCAGTGCTCGTGAGCTGGCGCCGGCATCGCCAAGAGCGTCCTCGGTGCTTGCTTTGAGCAGCAGGGCCTGTATTTCCCAGCGTGGATCCTCGATCGGTGACGCGCCGGCGAAGATCGGCTCAAGCGCGGCCACCGCGCCCTTGAGATCCTCGTGGGCGAGTCGCAGCTCAGCCAGGACGACCCGCATCTCCCCCTCCGCGCGGACGTCCTCGTCCATGTCGTCGAGAGCTCGCTGCACCAGTTCGGTCTCGCCCATGTGC
>JBOGYJ010000350.1:0-3347 GCA_050696795.1 Solirubrobacteraceae bacterium
AGGACGGAGACTTCGATCCGCTTGAGGGTGTGGCGGAGCTCGAGATCGTCCGGGTCTAACCGAGCCAGTTGCCCGCTGCTCGCAGCGCTCAGGTGCTCGCCGTGCGGAGTCTCCTGAGCGCACTCCCGGTCGGGGGCCATCACTGCTGCTCCGGTCCGTTCAGACGCCACAGCGGTAGCCGCACCCTGGGGCTGCCTCGGCGACGATCCAGCAGTCTTGCTCTTTGCCTCCCCGGTCGCGTTTCTGCTCAACCTGCCCCGAAGTCCCGATCATGAGTCGCCTTAATGGGCCATTACGTGACTAGTAGAGGCCGGCTAACGGCGATTCGTGGGGGACGGGAGGCTCGTGTCTCCCACGCGACTGTTGTTCGAGTTTTCAGCCCGGTGGCTGGCGGTCTCGGTCTCGGTCGATCCACTGTGGTTTGTCCAGGGTGGGTTTGGCTCTTCGGCGAACCAGTACTCGCCCTGGTGGAGGCGCTCGAGCAGCTCGCGGGTCCAGACGGCCTCACCGTCGAGGCGTGCTTGGTTGAGGCGGATGTGCTCGGCGACGTGCTCGGGGGTGCCGGGGTTGTGCTGGAGGTCTTTGATCGCGAACTTGGCGGCCTGTGCGCTGGCGTCGATCTGCTGCAGGCGGTGTTCGAAGGCGGAGATCACCTCCTCGCGCCTGAACGCCCAGGCAAAGCTCCAGGCGGCGAGCAGGCCGTCAGGCGCGAACGGGTCGACGTTCCATAGTGCGTCGCGCTCCAGGGTCAGGAACTCGGTCTCTCCGTCGGCGGTGAGGCGGTAGCTGGTGCGGGCGGGACGCCCGCCGTGGGTCTCGGTGCCGACGTTCTCCAAAAAGCCGTCGGTGGTGAGGGTGCGCAGCGCGTTGTAGATCGAGCCGGGGTTTAGGTGCGCCCACTTCTCGGCCTGCCAGCTCAAGAGCTCTCGGCGCACGAAGTAGCCGTGCACCGGCTGAAAGATGCGCACCGTCCCGAGGACGAGGAGTCTGGTCGACGACACGGCAAGAATACTACTTGACAAGAGTGACTATTCACGCTTGACTAGCCCATCATGTTCAACCTTGACCAAAGGGAGGATCGTCCGGCGTCAGATGCGGTCATCTGCACCCGCGGGCTGCGCAAGAGCTTCCCGGCGGCGCGTGGCTCCTCGGTGCAGGCGGTCCGCGGCGTCGACATCGACGTTGCTCCGGGGGAGATCTTCGGGTTCCTGGGCCCCAACGGCGCAGGCAAGACGACGACCCTGCGGATGCTGACCACGCTTTTGCCGATTGACGCCGGTAGCGCCGCCGTGGCCGGCCTCGATGTCCGCCGTGAGCCGGGTCGGGTGCGCTCCCGGATCGGCTATGTCAGCCAGGCCGGCGGCTCAGACGATCTGGCCAGCGGACGGGAGAACCTGGTGTTGCAGGGCCGCCTGTACGGCGGCGAAACCGCGAGCGTGAGACGCCGCGCCGATCAGCTGATCGAGCTGTTCGACCTCACCGAGTTCGCCGACCGCCGCGTTCGAACCTACTCCGGCGGTCAGCGACGGCGCCTGGACGTGGCGCTCGGGATTGTCCATGAGCCCCAGGTGCTGTTCCTAGACGAGCCCAGTACCGGGCTTGACCCACAGAACCGCGCGAACCTGTGGGAGCACATCGCCCGCCTGCGCGAGGCCGGCACGACCGTGTTCGTGACGACCCACTACCTCGAGGAGGCAGACGTCCTGTGCGATCGGTTGACGATCATCGACCACGGCGAGATCGTCGCCACGGGCACCCCGTCAGAGCTCAAGCGCCAGGTCGCGGGGGAGACGGTGCTGATCAGCTTGCGCGACCACGACGCCGCCACCGAGGCGCTCGAGCTGCTCAAGGCCGAGCGCTACGTGCGCGAGATCGCCGCCGAGGACAGCCAGGTCCGCCTGTATGTGCTCGACGGCGGCGCGGCGCTGGTGCAGCTGGTGCGGCTGCTTGACCGCGAGGGGATCACGCCCAGGTCAATGAGCCTGTCTGAGCCGACGCTTGATGACGTGTTTTTGCGCCAGACCGGCCGCTCGCTACGCGACGCCGGCGAACCACAGCCGGCGCTGGCATGAGGACGGTCCGCGACACCTGGCTGCTGTTCGAGCGCTACGCGCTGCAGCTGCTGCGCAACCCCGTCTGGCTGATCGTCGGCTTCTCCACCCCAATCCTCTACCTGGCGCTGTTCACGCCGCTGCTCAAGCACTTCACCCACGGCAATGTCCTGGACGAGTTCCTGCCCGGGATCCTCGCGCTGCTGGCGTTCGCCAGCGGCTCCGGGCCCGGCTTCAACGTGATCTTTGAGCTTCGCGCCGGGGTGATCGAGCGCTTCAGGGTCACTCCCGCCAGCCGCCTGGCGATCCTGCTCGGCCCGATCCTCGCCAGCACGGTGTTGATGTTCGTCTTCGACGTCGTCGTCGTCGCCGTCGGCGCGGCGTTCGGCTTTCACGTGCATTGGCTAGGTCTGCTGGTGCTCGCGGTGCTGCTCGGGCTGCTGATGGTCACGATGGCCGCGTTCTCGATCGCCACCGCGCTGGCCACTAAGGACATCTCAAGCTTCGCCGCGATCATCAACGGACTGAACCTCCCGCTGTTGCTGCTCGCCGGGGTCCTGCTGCCGATCTCGCTGGGCCCGCTGTGGATGCGAATCATCGCGCACTTCAACCCCCTCTACTACCTCGTCGAAGCCTCCCGCGTCCTAGCCGCCGGCACGTTCACCGGCCCCCACGTGTGGCAAGCGTTCGCCGTGCTCACACCGCTGTGCGCGCTGGTCCTCACCTGGGCCACACGCGTGTTTCGCCAAGCGGTCTCGTGACGCTCCCCACTCCCAAATAGATTCCTGGTATCGACCGCCCTCAATGGTCACGAATGTGGACAATTACGTGATCGGAAGGGCGGCCAGTGGGGTGATCACAGCGGTTCGCTTCTGCCTCAGCGCTGGCGGTCCACCAAGCGGCAGCCGGGGGTCGTAGACCCGCGTTGGCGATGAAGGAGCAGGAAGCGTTCGTTGCGCCGACGCGGAGCGATCACGCACTGTCCTTGGGCTGGAGGTGCCAGTGTGCGTGACAACGGCGCAACGCGCGGGTTTCCGTTATGAAGGGCATGCACCTTTGCGGTCTGACCGGTCGGTGGAACGTCATCGCACCAAGGTGTGGGCGTCGTGTTATGACCCCTGAGGTTTTTCGATTAGGCTCACACGGCGACGCAGAACGCGTCTGCCCCCCCGGACCGAGAGGAGACTCGAATGCACTCACCCCCCCGCGCGCGGGTAGACGAGATAGTGGACGGCATCTACCGGATCGCTACCTGGATGCCGGAGTCCGGCATCACCTTCAACCAGTTCCTCATCG
>JBOGYJ010000351.1:0-13310 GCA_050696795.1 Solirubrobacteraceae bacterium
AGCGCGCTTCGCCTTCCACGAATCCGCAGGCGTGCGGTCAGGTGCCGACGGTCGGATCAGGACTACTGCTGTTGGTCAGCCGGCTCGCGAAGCAGAAGTCGATCCATCGGACCTGCCTGGGCGACAAAGGGGAAGCAGGCGTTCAGGGTTGGCGGTCGAGTTCGAGGTGTGTGTGGGTGGCCGGTAGCGGGATGCAGATGGCGGTGGTGATCAGGACGAGCGCGGCTCCGCCGAGCATGACTGTTGATGTGCCGATCGCTGCGGCTATGAGTCCGGCGAGACCCATCCCGATGGGCACCAGGGCGCTCGATCCGATGTTGGTGATGGCGGTGGCGCGGCCGAGCGTTTCTTTGGGGAGGTTGGCTTGCAGGGTGGCGGTGGAGAGCGTGTTGTAGATCGTTGTTTCGGCCCCGGCGAGCCCTGCGGCGGGGATGATCAGCCAGAGCGGCGCCGCGATGCCGAGGAGCGCGAGCATCGGGACCAGGGCGATGCTGACGATGAAGGCCGCCAGGACGGGGCGTCGCGGCGCCCAGTGGTAGGTGATGTGCGCGGCGGCGAGATTCCCGATGACGTACCCGAGGGCGATTGCCGACCATGCCGGCGCTCCGCCGAGATGGTCTTTGGCGATGATGGGCCCGAGAACGAAAACGGGGCTGAGCACGAGCACGTTGATGATCGTTTCGCGGATCGAGGAGATCATCAGCCACCGGTGGCGGGTCACCGCGCGCCATCCTTCGCGGAGATCCAGCAGCGCGCTGGTGGCGCGCCGCGGAGCGCCCTCCGCGGATTGGATGAGAGCGAGGGTCGTCGTGCTGAGCGCGAACGTCGCGCTGTCGATCAATAGCGAGATGCCGGGTCCGGCGAGGGCGACGAGAACTCCGGAGACGGCAAGGCCTCCCGTCTGCATGACGGCCGTCGTGATCCCCAGCAGCGAGCTCGCGCGGCGGACCTGACCGCGCGGCGCGACGTCGGCGAGTAGCGCACCGGCGGCCGGTGCGAAGATCGCGCTGGCGCTGCCGCTGACGAGCTGCAGCGCCGCGAGATCAAGCACCGTCGCGTGAGCGGTGAGCAGCAGAATGCCCGTCGCCAGCTGCAGCCCGGTGCGCGTGGCGTCGGCGCCGACCGCGATCCGCTTGCGGGACCAGCGGTCTGCGATTACCCCGCCGGCGAGCGTGAGCGCGATCCCAGGAACGCGGCTTGCGAGCAGGACGAGTCCGACGCTCCCGGCTGAGCGTGAGATCGACAGGACGGCGAACACCAGCGCGATGCTGGAGAGCGCTGATCCCGCACCCGACGTCGCCTGGCCGATCAGATACAGCAGGAACGGGCGGTCGCGCACGAGTTCGCGCAGCGTGACCTGGCCCGTCGCCTGCGGCGACGGTCCGGTCCCGCTGCGTGTTGGGGTGCTCACCCGTCTTCCGTGGGCCGAATCGGCATCGTCAGCACGCTGAACGTCCCCGTGTCGGCCGAGCGCAAGGTGATCGGATGCAGCGGATCGGATGCCTCGATCACCAGATCGGGCCCTACGGTCGCCTCGATCGCCTCCGAAAAGAACCGGGCGTCGACGAATACCCGCAGCGCAGCGCCGGACCAGCTGCCAGCAGCCGTCGCGGTTCGGTCCCGCGCCCGCAGGACGAGCTGCTCAGACTCGAAATCGAGACGGAGGTGAGGCGCATCGGCCGGCAGTTCAGCCAGCGCCCGCCGGACCGCGTCGTGAGCCAGCGCGACACGATCGCCGGCCGGCAGCCCCATAAGGATGCTTTCGTAGTCAGGGAACTCCTCGCCCGCGTGCCCAACCGTCGCGCTGCGACCGTCGACCGTGGCGATCAGCACACCCTCCGGGTCCTGGGAGAGCACCAGCATCTCGGCACTCGCCAGCGCACTGGCCAGCGCAGTCGTGTGTTCGGCGTCGATCACGCCTCGCAGCCCGTCGGGTGCAACGCGATCGGGCACAAGATCACGGACCGCGAGGCGATAGCTATCGGTCGCGACCAAACGCAACGAGCCCTCACGAGTCTCGATCCACACCACTCCAAGCTCGGCGTGCACCGCGGGATCGGCGATCGCGAAACTGACCTGCGCCAGCGCCTCGGCAAACGCCGCTGCCGCAACCCAACAGCACCGCGCACCGCCCGCTCTGTCCTCCCCATCAAGGTCACGACGCAGCCCCTCGACCGCGTTCTCGACCTCCGTCGCGCGCTCGCGAAACGACGAGAGATGGACCTCCAGGACGGCACGCCGTTCCTCGAGGGAAGCGGCGAGGTAACGGCGGACCAGGCCGACCGGCATCTCCGCCGCGCGCAATCGACGCACCAGCGCCGCCCGCGCGATCTGCTCGGTCCCGTAATACCGATACCCGCTCTCAGCATCCACCAACTGCGGGCGCAACAGATCGTTCTGGTCATAGAAGCGCAGCGCGCTACGCGACAAGCCACACCGCTCCGCGAACTCCCCGATCGTCAGCAACTGCTCCACGACTACAGCAAACACCCTCAACCAACATGAAGGTCAAGCCCGCACCAGCAGACACGAACTCGCCACCCAACCACAAAGCTCGAGGCGTCTCGACCTTCACGAGAGGCCGCGCCCGAGGCTTCCGCTTCGACCAGTCCGGCCAGCAGAGCAGGAGCTGCCGTCGGACTGCCGGGCGGGCGACAAAGCGGAAGCCAGGACCGCGCCCGGCGCGGTTCCGGTTCTCGCGACAGTTTGCAGCCGACCTGCTCGCACGCCGGCCCGATTGGTCCTCGAATTGCGTAGGAGCGGGCTGAGCGTAGTCCGGCTTGACCGCGGCAGATCAGAAGCAGCCTGCGCAACCGGTGCCGCGCGTTGGAACGGCATCAGTACGTATGTTAGGATTGGTACATGTCGATGAAGAGGACCAATGTCTACGCTGACCCCGAAGATCTCGAGCTGATCAAACAAGCCGCGGCTCGTCGCGGCGTCCCGGAGGCAGAGATCCTGCGCGAGGCAGTCAAGCTCGCCGCGATGGGCGCCCGGTTGTGGGACGAGCCGCTGATCCGGGACGATGAGACGTTCGATCTCGGTGGTCGCATCACTGGCGAGGAGATCCACCACGCCGTCGAGCAGGCCGTTGGCGGCAAGACAGAGCGCGCTTGAGCGTCGGTGATCGCCGTGGCCGATACCTCCGGCCTGCTCGCGCTGTTCAATCGAACCGAGCCTGAGCATGGGGCGGCGGCTGACGCGGCGAACGCCTGCGGTCTGCTCGTCGTCAGCCCAATGACGCTGACCGAGGTGCACCAGGTCGCCAGCATCCGCGCGGGTCGACATGCCGCCGATGCGATCTTGGGCACGCTTGTCACCCGGATCGAGCAGACCAGGGTGGCGATCGCCCCCACCACGACGCGACTTTTGAGCACCGCGTTGGCGCTTCGGCGCCGCTACGCCGATCTGGATCTCGACCTGGCCGACGCGGTCGCCGCCGTCGTGGCCGCCGAGTACCGCACCGAGGTAGTGCTCACGCTCGATCGCCGCGACTTCCGGGCGATGCGGCCATTGACCGACCACACGGCATTCCGCCTGCTGCCCGACGACCTGTAGGACCATGCCCAGCGCGACCCCGCCCCGCTGCGGGACCCCAGGCCGGGCCGCCCGCTCGTGAGCGGCCGGGACGGGTACCGGTGGGTCGCCGGGTCTTGGTCGCTTCAGCCCGCCCCGGGGCAACGCCTACTGGCACACGCACACGACTATGGGCCTGAAATGGTCCCTACCGCC
Organism: Solirubrobacteraceae bacterium; assembly: GCA_050696795.1. GTDB lineage: Bacteria > Actinomycetota > Thermoleophilia > Solirubrobacterales > Solirubrobacteraceae > Palsa-465. The sequence goes on from JBOGYJ010000351.1 coordinate 3,733, forward strand.
GTCTCCCGGATACAAAGGCCGCCGCGCTCTTGCTTCCGCGAAACTCCGGGTCAAAGCGGAAGCGCCCGCGACACGACTCATCTGGCGACAAGCAGAAGCCTGCGCCTGTCGGCTTGCCTTCACGCGACAGCGCTCACGCCGTTCGAGCCAGCTCCACATCGCGGTTGTATAGGCGCCACGAGTCGCATGCGGCTGCGGACTCCGTGATGCGTTCCGCGCGAAGCGGGTCTCAGGTCGCCTCGCCGAAGATGCTCGTCGCTCGGCAGAAGCGGGTGCCGGCGAGTGATAGTTATGTGGCCTGCGACGACGACCGGCAAGTTGTCGTCCAGCGCTGCGCTCTCGAAGCTATACCGCGGCTCTTCGTTCGATCGATGAGGCGCGTTCCCGCCCTGTGGTTCTTGGACGTTTGTTTGATCTTGCTTGTCTGTTTCTGACACCGGCGCTGTAGTCGTCGGCGAGTCGGGCTGCGGCTCGTAGTCGGCTGATGTCGCTCGCGTCAGCTAAGCGGAAGGCGGCGGAAGCGCTCTCTGCCAAACGAGTGGCGGAAATCGCACGGAAGGCTCGCTCACACGTCAGCCCACAAACGAAGGCGCGTGTCAGGGCGGCCCGGCTGAAAGCAAGGGCCAGTCAACGCGCAGCACTCGCTCGCGCAAAGAAGATCTCGGCTCTGGCCAGGAAAGCGGACCCGAGCACCTGTCTGAAGAGTGATGGGTCGTTGGCGGTGTCGCACGTAGTCAATCGAGCGAAAGCTAGGGCCGGTGCCCTGCGGGCTCGCCAGTTGATACTCAGCTGCCTGCACGGCGCGCAGGATGCTCAGCAGCAGATCGCGTTGGTCTCGCGCTCGACAGGAGCGGTTCGATGAGCGCCCGGGCTTGGGTTTCAGGTTCGGTGGTGGCGCTGGCCGCGGCCGGTGTGCTGGCAGGAACGGCGTTGGAGACAGCAGGGCGAGGGCGATCGACCGCAGCGGTTGTTGGGAATGCCGCCCCGCAGCTGAGTTCGCGGGCTTTTGTTCGTGTCGGACGGCTTGCGAATGGTGAAGGCGTTGCTCGTGTGTATTCCGAGCCGGTCAACTACGTGCGACCGGATGGTACGTGGGCGCCGATCGATGACTCGCTTAGCGCTGACGGAAGCCGTGTGGTGAACCGCACCAATTCCGTGATGGTCTCGATCCCGGAGCGTCTTGGGTCAATGCCCGTGCAGATCAGTCGGTCAGGCTCGCGGGTTGGGTTGCTGCTTGAGGGCGCGGACGGTCGCGGAATCGTTCGTGGCGCTTCAGACGATTTCGCTGACGTGATGCCGGGCGTCTCGATGCATCTCACAGACATCCCGGGAGGGCTGAAGGACAGCCTCAAATTGCGCGACAGCCATGTTCCGACTCGGTTTGATTACAGGTTGTCACTGTCTTCTGATCTCACGCCTCGTTTGTCGTCTTCGGGTGCGATCGTCGTGACCGGTCAGAAGCGCAGCTCACGCTTCGTGCTGCTGCGCCCGTTCGTCGAGGACGCACGTGGCAATCGGGGTGCGATCAAGATGGTGCTGACCCACGATGCGTCGGGCTGGGAGGTGTCGGTGTCGCTGAGCAGGCGCTGGCTTGATGCCAGCTCGCGTCGTTTCCCCGTCACGATCGATCCAACGACCACCACGGCCGCCGACGTGTATTGCTCGATCGCGGCCAGCAGTCCGGAAGCGAGCATCTGCGGCGATGGAACGAGCGGCGTCGCGAACGTCGGTGGCGGCGATGAAGCCTCGAACATGCTCATGCACTTTGATGTGGCGGGCGCGATCCCGGCGGATTCGGAGGTACTGAGCGCGACGCTGACCGCACAGTTCGAGAGCGCGGACAATGAATTCGGAAACGCGCAGGAAAGCACGGTGCCCGTTTCGTTGGATGTCCTCTCGCGGGCGTTTACGACAGCAGCCACCTGGGATACCGCCAATGGAACCGACCCCTGGACTCTCCCGGGCGGTGACTACTCGAGCCCTGGCGAGGTGCAGACTGTTGATGCATCGGGCTCGGCGGCGACGCTGAACTGGGATGCGACAGGCATCGTGAGAAGCTGGCTGAACGGCACCGAACCGAATGACGGAGCAGCTCTGGTAGGACCCAGCGACCTTGTCGGGCAGCTTTCGTTCGCGACTGGAAGCTCCGCGCCGTATCTATCGATTGACTACGTCGCGCGCGCCGGGGAACTGTTCAACTCGACGGTCAACAGGCAATTGTTGTCTTCGGGCCTGTCCTACGGCATCAATGTCGCCAACGGTGACTTCCTGGTCAGCGACCAGGAACTGGACGTCCCGGGCACAGGAGAGAACCTCGAGCTCACACAGACCTACAACAGCCTGCTCACCGGCTCGATCAACAGCGGGAACGGCTGGCGCACGGACAGCGGGATCGACCAGCTCCTCGAGATCCCTGGCGACGCAACGCAGCCGACGGTCTATGACGCAGGCGACGGGCGCGAGTACCCGTTCGCCCCGAACGGCTCTGGCGGTTTCGACACGCCCACGGGCATCAGCGCGACCCTCACTGAGAACAGTGATGGCACCTACACGCTGGCGTTCGCGAGCGGCACCACGATGTCGTTCAACTCAACCGGGCAGCTGACGGCGCTCGCGGACTCCTCGGCAGACACGATCGGCTACGCGTACAGCAGCTCGACCGGCGGACCGACAACGATCACCGACACCGGGTCGAACACCTACACGCCGACATACGATCCAAGCACGGGGTTGCTGAGCAGCGTCAGCGAGCCGGACGACACTTCGCTGCAGTACGGGTACAACCCAGCTGGGGACCTGACCACATTCACCGACGCGTCAGACAACGAGGTCATCTACGGATACAACACCAGCAACGAGCTGACCGCCATCACGGACCCGGCAAACACCGTCCAGATCACCTACAACGCAAACCGGCAGGTCACCCAGGTCGTGTACACCCCGTATGAGGGGACCGCCGAAACCACGACCTACGCGTACTACACCCCCGCGACCGCTCCGGTCGGCTGCGGAGCCGCGCCAAACGGCGACAGCCTCTACGGCGAGACAGTCGAGACGGCACCCGACGGCACCCAAACAGCCTACTGCCATGACGCTGATGACCAGGTCTGGGCCACCAGTCCCGCGCCCACTGGTGCCCCAAGCGACACAAGCGCCCCAGCGGTATCCGGAACCGCGAGCTCCGGCAGCCAGCTGACAGCAACAACCGGTGACTGGAGCGGCAGCGGCACCCTCACCCAGGACTTCCAGTGGCTCAGCTGCGACGCCAACGGCGAGAACTGCAACCCAATCCCAGATGCCGAGAACCAGACCTACACGCCCACCCCACAGGACGTGGGATCAACGATCGAGGTCTCGGTCTCAAGCTCAAACACCCTCGGGACCAGCACCGTCACGTCGCTTGCGACTGGGGTGATCGAGCCCGCGACCGGGCCAAGCTGCACCGACAGCTGGATCGGCCCGGCCGACGGAGACTGGAATACCGCCGCCAACTGGTCCACCGGCAGCGCGCCTTCATCCACTGACGTCGCATGTGCACGCGCTGGCTCCAAGATCGAGATCGATACCGGCGACGCGGCCGGCTCACTGCAAGCAGCGGGGGCGACTCTCGTCGCGACCGCCGGCGAACTGCAGCTCGCAGACAGCTCCAACCCATCTGAGTTGGGCGTACTCGATCTCCGCGGCGCCACCGCGAGCATCGCAGGACCGTTGACGATCGACACCGCCCTGAACTGGACCACCGGCACGCTCACCGGAACCGGCACCACCACGCTAGCCGCAACCGCGTTTTCCACAATCACCCCGGCCGTCTACGGGGACTCACCGATGCTCGACGGCACGGTCCTCGACAACGACGGACAGCTAACCCTGAACTGCGCCCTCCCGACAGACGCGCTTGGCGCATCAGTCCTAGGCGGCGCCAACAGCGCCGAGCTCAACAACAACGGCACCCTCGCGTTCGGGAGCAATTGGACCGAAGGCACTGCTGCGTCGCAGCTCTGCACGCTCGCGCAAGGGACCGGCTCGGCACCGACGGTCACCAACGACGGCACCGTCAACGCCGCGGCACCCACGTTCGTCGGCTGGGCATTCACCAACGCCAGCGACGGCATCGTCAACGACCAACCATCAAGCAATGTGTATCTCGCCCACGACATCCTCAACCTGGCGGGCGGAGAGGGCTCAACTGCGGAGGCGGGGCAGTGGCTCGGCGGGGTAGACCTGATGGCAGGCTCCTACAGCTTCTCCGCGTCCACCCAGATGGACGGCTACACCGGATCGCAGGGCAACAGCTACATCACTGTCGGGATCGGCGCCGGTGACGGAAATCCGCTTGACGCGCTGCTCGGAACCGACCCCACAGCGGCTTCGCTGACGCTCCCCGCGGTGAACTGGCCAGACACCAATCTCGCGCAATACAGCGGCACCGTAACGATCGGCGACACCGCAGACGCGACCACACTGCCTGAGATAGACACCTACGCAGGCAACCTCACCCTGAACTCACCCAACGCGACCGCATCAACGATCCCTTACCTCGACTTCTGGGGCGGCAACGACACGACCAACGGTGCGACCGACGCCAGCGAGCTATACGTAGGCGCCGAATCCTGGCAACCCGCAACCGCTGCGGCAACCTACTCGCAAAACGGAACGCTCACCCTCAACGAGAACGACGGCTACGTAGGACTTGCAGACGGCTCAACGTTCCACCAAAACGGAACGCTGATCTTCCCGATCGGCAGCGATAGCGACGCCGGCTTCTACTCAGACACCTGGTGGAACGCAGGCCCGACCACCGACTGGCCCGTGATCGATGGCGGCGGCACCACCATCTTCCAGGACGCCGTTCCGAGCGGCGGACGCTGCTACGCGGCATACATCGGCACCAGCATCGTCTTCGCCAACCAGCAGATCGACAACGAGAGCTCTGTGTGCGGCGCAGCGATCTACGGCCCGACCGTCTTTGAGAACTCGACGATCCAGAACGACGGCACGCTCCAGACCTGGGACGAGATTCTAGGCAGCTCAGGAACGAGCTTGCTGAACAACGGTGAGCTCGACTCAGACGGCGCCTACTTCGGATCAGCACCCGGCGGCGGGCAGCCAGAACTGGACAACGTCGGATCGATGATCGATGACCTCGGCACGGACGCGAACCTGATCGGCTGGTCGTCATCTGGCGGCGGAACCGTTCAGTCAAACGCATACAACTTCGATTCCGGCAGCAACGACTGGTACGGAGGTTCGAGCCCGTCGTCGCCCTACCAGCAGACACCCACATGCGGTGACCCCGTCGTCTGTGCAACAGGCGATCAGACCGAACAGGAAACCGACCTGTCCTTCAGCGGACTTGGCGGTCTCAGCCTGCAGCGCAACTACAACTCCCAGCTCGCAGCCGCACAGATCACCCCAGGGATGTTCGGCTACGGCTGGACGAGCTCCTTCGACGGGCACCTTTGGATCAACACCACCAACGGCAACGCCGTCCTCCAGCAGCCCAACGGCAGCACAACCGACTTCACAAGCAACCCTGACGGCAGCTTCGCTGCCGACCAGGGCGTTCAAGCAACCCTCACCCAAAACACCGATGGATCATACGTCTTCACGCTGCCAAGCCAGCAGTCCCTGACGTTCAGCAGCGACGGCGACCTCGAGTCCGAAACCAGCAGCACCGGTCAGACGACCAGCCTGCAGTACACCCAGTGGCCAGCTCACGTCCGTGACCGCACCCTCGGGACGTCAGATCACGTTCACCTACAACCAGCAGGGGCTGGTCGCGACGGCCACAGACCCGGCGGGCCTGGTCGTCAGCTACGGCTACGACAGCAACGAGAACCTGACTTCCGTATCGGACTCGGCCGGGCCGGCGACGACCCGCTGGCAGTTCGGCTACGACTCGATGCACGAACTGACGTCACTGACCGACGCTGACGGCAAGACAACAAGCATCAACTACAGCGCCGGGCAGGTGATCTCGCAAACCGACCCGCTGAACCGCACCGAGACCTGGTCATACGCCGCAGGGGAGACGCTCGTCACCTCGCCGGCGGGCAACGTCACCCAGGACCTCTTCAACTCACAGAACGAACCGGTGTCCGTGACCCGGGGGTACGGAACCGCGGCTGCAACCACGACCACAACGACCTATAACGCGGCCGGCGAGCCAACAGCTGTAACCAGCGGCGACGACAACACCACAACCTACGGGTATGACAGCGCCGGCAACCTCACCAGCAAGACAAACCAAGACGGGCACACAACCAGCTGGACCTACGACGCCGACCGCAACATCACGAGCGAGACGCTGCCCTCAGGCAAGGAAGCGTCATACGTCTACAACAGCCAGAACCTGCCGACCAGCGTCGCGGTCAGCGGCACTGGTGTGAGCACCGAGACGACCACGTCAACCTACTACCCGGACGGTCAGCTCAAGTCTGTCGAGGACGCGCGCGGCAAGACTACGACCTACACCTACGACTCATACGGTGACCTCGCTAGCCTCACCGACCCGTCCGGCAACGAGACCACGTTCGACTATGACGCGAACGGTCGCGCCACGTCGATGGTCGCCCCCGCCGGCAACGTCACGGGCGGCGACCCGTCCGCGTACACGACCACCTACACCTACGACGCGCTCGGGGATCTCACAAACACCACCAACCCGGTTGGCGCCAGCACAAGCTCCACCTACGATCCCGACCAGCGCGTGCTCTCGACGACCGACGCGAACGGCAAGACGACCAGCTACTCGTACAACGCCGACGGGGAGCTCACCACCACAACGCTTCCGGACGCCACCACTCGAAGCGCGACCTACAACGCCGACGGCGACATCCTGACCCAGGTCAACGGCAACGAGCAGACGACCACCTACACCTACACACCACTGAACCAGGTCGCGACAGTCACCAGCCCGCTCAACCGCGAGACCTCCTACACCTACGACCTCGACGGCAATGAGGCGACGGTCACCGACCCGGCGGCACGCACCACCACCTACGGCTACAACGGCGAGGACCAACCAACATCCGTCAGCTACTCCGACGGCGTCACTCCGAACGTCACCTACGGCTACAACAGCGACGGTCTGCGGACATCGATGACCGACGGCAGCGGCACAACCACCTACGTCTACGACGGGCTCGACCGGCTCACATCGGACACCAATGGCGACAGCCAAGAGGTGTCCTACGGCTACAACAGCGACAACGCCGTCACGTCGATCGGATACCCGAACGACCAGACCGTCGAGCAGACCTACAACGACGCCGGGCAGCTTTCGAGCGTTAGCGACTGGCTTGGGAACACAACCAGCTTCGGCTACGACGCCGACTCAAACCTGCAGACCACAACGTTCCCGACCGCGACCACCGACGTTGATACGAACGCCTATAACGACGCCGACCAGTTGACCGGTACCACGATGGCTCAAGGCTCAACGACGTTGGCGAGCCTCAACTACACCCTCGATCCAGCCGGACTCGTCACTACCGAAGCCCAAACAGGCCTGCCCGGCGCGGCCAGCACCTCCTACACCTACACCCAGAATGAGCAGCTAGCGAGCGCTGGCGGCAACGACTACAGCTACGACAACGACTACGACCCAACCGAAATCGACGGCCAGACCGGCTACAGCTACGACAACGCCAACGAGCTCACCTCAAGCCCAACTGACACCTACACCTATAACCAGCTCGGCGAAAGAACCGGTGACACGGACACAGCGACCGAGGCCAGCATGAGCTACTCCTACGACCAGGGAGGCGAGCTCACCAGCGTCACGCCCACCTCCGGCACAGGGACCAGCTACAGCTACGACGGAACCGGTGAGCTCTCGTCAGCCACCGCAGGCTCGAGCACCAGCCAGTTCGCGTGGAACACGCTCGCAGCTGTACCGGAGCTCCTGACCGACGGGTCGACGAACTACATCTACGGGCCCGATGGCGAAGCGGTCGAGCAAATCGCAAGCGACGGCACCGTCAGCTACCTGCATCAAGATCAGATCGGCACAACACGCCTGATCACCGACTCCAACGGAGACGCTGCGGGCACGTTTACGTACAACCCCTACGGCGCGCTCTCGGCGAGCACCGGGACAGCGACGACGAACATCGGCTATGCCGGCGCGTACACCGATCCGACCACCGGGTTCCAATACGACCAAGCTAGGTGGTATGACCCGAGCACCGGCCAGTTCCTAACCGTAGACCCGCTGGTCAGCAACACCGAGCAGCCGTACGACTACGCGGGCGACAACCCGATCGCGAACATCGATCCGACAGGTGACGACTTCTGGTCAACGGTTGAACAAGTCACCGAGGCGGTCGTGATCAACGCAGTCGGCGATGAGGACGGCCTTGGCGAAGCCTGGGATGCCGAGCAAATCGAGGCAGACACTGCAAGCGCTGTCGACGACAGCACGAGCGCCGCAGCTGAAGACACCGCTGGCGACGACGACAGCTCGGCAGCCGACGATGACGAGCCGACCTGCACGGCTTCCACGGACGACCCGGAATTTGCCGGAGGGAGATACGGTCAGCTCGATACTGGGAACGGCATCGAACTGCACCACATGCCTGCCGACTCCGTCAGCCCGCTCTCAAGAGGTGATGGCCCGGCCATACAGATGGAGAGACTGGACCACTACCAAACGGCGAGCTGGGGGGGGGGAGTGCAGAGGCAGCCGCGTACAGGGGTGAGCAGGAAGCCCTCATAAACAGCGGCCAGTTCGATGACGCTGTTCAGATGGATATCGACGATGTGACTGGGCTATTCCCAGGCAAATACGACGACGCGATCCTTCAGATGATCGACTCCTTAAGATGACTGGTCTAATGAGCGTGTGGGAAATTCAAGACGAGGACGGCTTCGCGGACCTAAAGCTCGGCGACCCTCGCGAAGCCGTTCGGAGACGGTTCGGCACACATCGCGTGTTTCGGCGCGGGCGAAGCACTAGGGAGACAGATCAGTTCGTCCCGAGCGGGATTATGGTGACCTACACGGCCGACGAGCGCGTTGCTCTGATAGAGGTCCCGCCGCCGTCTAGGCCGGTGCTCCGAGGCGTCAAGCTGCTACAGCGACCGCTCGACGACGTCCTGCGAGACCTGAGGGAATGTGGGGTCGCAGTTGTCGAGGATGCGGCTGGGGCCAACGTGGTGGATTGGGGTGTGGGCCTGTTCGCCCCGGACGGCGTCGTGGAGGGCGTTTCGATCGGCAGCTGACGGCACGTCTCGCCACCACAGGCTGGATCCGGCAAAAATCAGCGACGGAGACCAAGCCGCCTGACTTCAGAGGACGCCTCCACCAAAACCAGGGCAGATCCCCAGACTCCGACGTGCACGGCCTGAGGCGAAAGCGAGACTCGGGCGGGCGGAGAACTAAAGACCTGAGATTCGCCAGGACCAGGTGCGCGGCAGTGGCCCGCCGCGGCGTCCGCTCGCTCCTGCTTCCACGAAAAGGCAGAAGCCTTTGGCGAGAGGAAGCAGCATCACGAGACTTCCGCTCACCCTCGAATCCAGCTGTGAATGCATTCTGGCTGAGCTTCCCAATTCTGGCGGGCGGATGCTGCTGAAGCC
>JBOGYJ010000352.1:0-5207 GCA_050696795.1 Solirubrobacteraceae bacterium
CGGCAGCGGCGACTGCTGTCCGCTGGCGACTGGGTTGCGGAGGGCCGAGACATCGGCACCGTGGTCGCGCCTGAGGCCGAGCTCAAGATCTTCCTCACCGCCTCGGCGCAGCAGCGCGCCCGCCGCCGCGCGGAGGAGCTCGGTGCCAGCGTGAACACGGTCCTGGCCGAGCAGACGCTCCGCGACGAGCGCGACCGCACGCGGTCGCGCTCGCCGCTGCGCCCGGCGCAGGACGCCGTGCAGCTCGACACCACCGCCATCACCCTCGATCAGGTCGTGGCCCGCGTGGTGGAGCTGGCGCAGGGCGAGCGGGACCCCGCAGAGGGTCACGGGGCCGGCCCGCTAGCCTGATCGCTCGCATGAAGGTCGCGATCGTCGGCTATCCGAATGTGGGCAAGTCCTCGCTGGTCAACCGCCTGACCGAATCCCGGGAGGCGGTCGTCCATGAGCGCTCCGGGGTCACGCGCGACCGCAAGGAGCTCCACACGGAGTGGAACGGGCGCGCTCTGACGCTGATCGACACCGGGGGCGTCGACCTGGATGAGCGTGATGACCTCGCCCGCCAGATCCAACGGCAGTCGCGAGCCGCGCTGAGCGACGCCGACGTGGCGGTGTTGGTGGTCGATGCCAGGGCCGGCATCCGGCCGGGTGACCTCGACATGGCCGAGCTGCTGCGGGCCCTCACGATCCCCGTGATCGTCGCCGCCAACAAGGTCGACTCGGTCAAGGATGTGCCACTGGCCGCCGAGTTTCATCGCTTCGGCCTGGGGGAGCCGATCGCCGTCTCCGCTGTGCAGGGGCTCGGCACCGGCGATCTGCTCGACCGGATCGTCGAGCTCGGCCCCGACCATGACCCCGAACCGTCGCCCGAGGATCCGATCCGCCTGGCGCTGATCGGCCGCCCCAACGTCGGCAAGTCCTCGCTGGTCAACCGCCTGTCGGGCTCTGAGCGCGTGATCGTCTCCGATCTGGCCGGCACCACCCGCGACGCCATCGACCTGCCGATGAGCTTTGAGGGCCGGCAGATCGTCCTGATCGACACCGCCGGCCTGCGCCGCCAGTCGAAGGTCGGGGAGTCCCTGGAGTACTACATGGCGCTGCGCTCGCAGCGCGCCGCGCAGCGCGCCGAGGTGGCGCTGGTCGTCTGCGACGCCGCCGACGGCGTGACGGCCCAGGACCTGCGCATCGCCGAGCTGGCGATGCAGTCCGGCTGCGCCACGGCGCTGGTGCTCAACAAGTGGGACCTGACGACCGAACCGGGCACCACGATCGGCCCGGATGAGCTCGACGCCGAGCGCATTCGCGTGAACCGCAAGCTGCGCCTGCGCCCCCGCATCCTGACCGCGTCCGCCAGGAGCGGGCGCCACGTGGACCGCGTGCTGGTGGAGGCGGTCGGCCTGGCCGATCGCAGCCGCGGCCGGATCGCCACCGCGGCGCTCAACCGCTTCATCGCTGATGTCGTCGCCGCCCGCCAGCCGCCGTCGAGCAACGACCGCCGGCACCGCAACCAGCGCCTGCGGCTGCTGTACATGAGCCAGACGGCGGAGAGCCCGCCACGCTTCTCGATCCAGGTCAACTCGCATGCGCTGGTCACGCGCGACTACGCCTACTACCTGGAGAACCGCATGCGCGAGCGCTACCGGATGGAGGGCATTCCGCTGATGATCGACTTCGTGGAGCGCAACGAACGGCGGGGCCGGTACGCTTCACGCGATGCTTGATAACGAATTCCTCTTTACCTCCGAGTCGGTGACCGAAGGTCATCCGGACAAGGTCGCCGATCAGATCTCCGACGGCGTGCTCGATGCGGTCCTGCGTGACGATGCCCACGCGCGCGTAGCTTGCGAGACGCTGGTGAACACCGGCCTCGTCGTGGTCTCCGGCGAAATCACGACCACGACCTACGTAGACATCCAGGAGGTCGTCCGCGAGACGATCCGCGGTATCGGCTACACGGACGCGCACTTCGGGTTCGACTACGAGACCTGTGCGGTCATCAGCACGATCGACAAGCAGTCCCCCGATATCGCGCGGGGTGTCGACGAGGCCTACGAGGTGCGCGCGGCATCCGCGGACGAGCTCGACCTCGCAGGGGCGGGCGACCAGGGCATGATGTTCGGATACGCGTCGGATGAGACGCCCGAGCTGATGCCGTTGCCGATCTCACTGGCACATAAGCTCGCCAAGCGTCTGGCGGAGGTGCGCAAGAGCGGGGAGCTTCCCTACCTGCGACCCGACGGCAAGACCCAGGTGTCCGTGCGCTACCTGGACGGTAGGCCGGTCGAGATCGAGAAGGTACTGATTTCGAGCCAGCACGCCGAGGGCGCGGAGCGGCAGATCCGCGAGGACCTCTGGCAGCACGTCGTCCTGCCCAGCCTCCCGGATCTCTACGACGAAGCCAAGCTGCACGAGAGCCTATTGGTGAACCCCACCGGCCGGTTCGTGATCGGTGGGCCGATGGGCGATTGCGGACTCACCGGCCGCAAGATCATCGTCGACACCTACGGCGGCTTCGCTCGCCACGGCGGCGGCGCCTTCTCGGGCAAGGATCCGTCGAAGGTCGACCGCTCCGCGGCGTATGCCGCGCGCTACGTAGCCAAGAACCTGGTGGCTGCCGGCCTTGCCGAGCGTGCCGAGGTTCAGGTCGCCTACGCGATCGGCGTCGCCCGCCCGGTATCGGTCATGGTCGAAACCTTCGGCACGGAGAAGATCGGTCGCGGCCGCATCCTCGAGCTCATTCAGGAGCACTTCGATCTGCGTCCCGCGGCGTTCCGGCGGTACCTGCGCCTGCACCGCCCGATCTACCAGCAGACGGCGGCCTACGGGCACTTCGGGCGCGACGATCCGGACTTCACCTGGGAGGCGACCGACAAGGCAGAGGCGCTGCGCGAGGCCGCGGGGCTCGATGCGGCCGTTGGTGCGTAGCAGCCCCCTCCCGCAGGCACGCAACGGCGAGATCATCGGTTGATCGCGCGCGTCATCCCGCTGACGCAGACGCGCGCGATCCGAGGGCTGTTCGACTACCTGCTCCCGGCTTCGGTGCAGGAGACTGGGGCCGGCGTCGGCTCGCTACTGCGCGTCCCCTTTGCCGGCCGGACGATTCCGGCCGTGGTCGCCGAGATCGCCACCACCTCCGAGGTGGCACCGGAGAAGCTCGCCACCGCCACCGAGTTGCTGCCGGCACGCCTGCCCGCCGAGCTTGTCGAGCTCGCGGTCTGGATGGCCGCCGAATACTGCTCAACCCCGGCACGCGCCCTGCAGATCCTGCTGCCCGCGGGCGCCGCCCAGGGCCTCAAGGAGAAGCAGATCCTGGTCGCCTCGATCACCGACGCCGGCATCTCAGCTCTCTCAGCGCCCCAAGACGCGACCCGCCTCACCCCGGGCCAGCGGGAGGCGCTGGAGACGCTCGCCGAAAGCGGGCCGGCCGCAGCAGCCAGGGTCGGCACGCCCGTCCTTCGCCGCCTGGAGCCACGTGGCCTCGTGACGCTCGACCTCGCCGTCCAGTCACGCCGCGCCAAGACACACACAGTCTCATCCGCCTCCGCCGCGGCCCCACCACTCACAGCTGAACAAGAGGCTGCCTTGACACCCATCTACGCCGCCCTCGCGGCGTCAGCCGCCCGGGTCGCGGAGATGGGCGGTGACGGCAGCCAGGAGTTCCTGCTTCACGGCGTAACCGGATCGGGCAAGACGGAGGTCTACCTGCAGGCCGCCCAAAAGACGCTGGAGCAGGGGCGAACCGTGATCATCCTGGTCCCAGAGATCGCACTCACGCCTCAGGCTCTCGCCAGGTTCCAGGCGCGCTTCGGTGACATCGTGGCGGTGATGCACTCGGGGATGAGCGCGGGCAAGCGCTACGACGAGTGGCTGCGGCTCGCCAGGGGGGAGGCCCGGGTCGCCGTCGGCCCCCGCTCGGCCGTGTTCGCACCGCTCTCGAACATCGGCCTGATTGTCGTCGACGAGGAGCACGAGAGCTCCTACAAACACGAGAGCGACCCGCGCTACGACGCCAGGACGGTCGCGCGCCGGCGGGCCGATGGGCACGCGGCGGTGCTGCTCGACGGCAGCGCCACGCCGCGACCGGAGGCCGTGTTCGGTGCCAACCGGCTGATCATGCGCGAGCGCGTCGACGGCCGCCCGCTGCCGGCCGTGGAGATCCTCGATATGCGCGGGCTGCACAACCCGCTGCACCCGGATGCGCGCCTGGCGCTGGCCGACTGCCGCCGCGACGGCGGCAAGGCGATCGTGTTGCTCAACCGCCGCGGCTGGTCGAACTTTCTCTCGTGCGGGTCATGCGGGCGGGTGTGGATGTGCCCCAACTGCGAGGTCGCGCTCGTGCTGCATCGTGCCGGGGCATACGTTGCCTGCCATCACTGTGGCCACCGCGAACGCGTGCCGTCGGGCTGCCCGGACTGCGGATCCGTCTCGGTAGCGCGCCACGGCGCCGGGACCGAGCGGCTCGAGCACGAGTTGGTCAACTCGCTCGGCAACCCAAGCTTCCCGGTGCTGAGACTCGACGCCGACGCCGCCGGACTCGACGCCCGCGCCCAGATCCTGGAGCGCTTCCACGCCGCCCCCAGCGGTGTCCTGATCGGCACGCAGATGGTGGCCAAGGGCCATGACTTCGCCGATGTCGGCCTCGGGATAGTCATCGACGCCGATCAGACGCTGCGTTTCCCGGACTTTCGCTCCGAGGAGCGCACCTTCGCCCTGATCACGCAGCTGGCGGGCCGTACCGGCCGGGGCGGCGCGAGCCGGGGCGGCGCGAGCCGCGACGGCTCGAGCGGCGTCGGGCGCGTGCTCGTGCAGACGATGGAGCCCGCCGCAAGGCCGATCGCGCTGGCATCCCAGCACGACTCCGAGACCTTCGTCCGCGGCGAGCTGCGCCGCCGCAAGGCGCTCGGCTATCCGCCCTTCGCGACCCTGATCCGCGTGATCTGCGCCGCGATCGAGCGCGATGCCGCCCACAGCGCAGTGGGGGTTCTCCGCGACCGCATCGGCGCGGCCCGGCAGGAGCCCGCTCAGCTCGCGGTCCTCGGCCCCGCCCCACTCTTCATGTTGCGCGGCAAGTCCCGCTACCAGCTGGTGGTCAAGGCCGCCGACCGTGCGGCCGCCGTGGCCGCCGTCCGCGACGCCGTCGATGCCCTCAGCGCCGAGCGCGCCCACCGCGAGGTCGCGCTGAGCGTCGACGTCGACCCGCAGTAGCG
>JBOGYJ010000353.1:0-3260 GCA_050696795.1 Solirubrobacteraceae bacterium
GCGTCACGCGCCTGGTGCTGATCGGTGCGAGCCCGGGCCTGGCCGACGACTCGGAGCGCGAACAGCGCCGGCTCGCCGACGAGCGCCTGGCCGAACGGATCGAGTCGCTCACCATCGACGAGTTCGCCCGTCAGTGGGCGCAGACCCCGATGCTGGTCGACGTTCCGCCGGAGATCGCTGCGGCAGCGCTCGCAGATCGGCTGCAGAGCACGCCGAAGGGCCTTGCCTCTGCGTTGCGCGGGCTGGGGACCGGCGCGCTGCCCTCCCTGTGGGGCCGGCTGCCGGAGCTGCAGATGCCGGTGATGCTGATCGCCGGCGAACGCGACACGAAGTTCGCGGCCCTGGCGGAAGAGATGACGAAGAGGATCCCGACCGCCGCGGTGACGATCGTTCCAGGGGCTGGTCACGCGGTGCACCTCGAACGGCCCGATGCGGTCGTCGATGAGCTGCTCGCCGGCTGAGCGTCAGTCGAGCCGCGGCCAGTCGATCAGCTGCGAAAGCTGCTCAGGCCGGAGATCTATCAGGCCGCTCCCTTGGATTGGCTCGTAATCACCATCCCGCAAACCGAGCCAGTCGAGCCTTTGGGTCTCCGGGTCGACAATCAGGAGCTCATCGACCCCGTGAGCCGCGTAGAAGGGGAGCTTGTCCCAGGTTTCGTCACCAGGCGAGATGACCTCGAAGGCGAGGGCTGCGGTCGCCAGAAACACAGCATCCGCATCAGGTCGTCGCAGGACGCCGTCGGGGACACGGAAGTCGTCAGCTGCCCCGATGTTTACGGGGCCGCGGGGAGCGAGGCCAACCGCACGTGCGCGCGGTCCAAGCAGCTCGAGAAGCTGCGCTTGGATATCGGCGTGGCGGGAATGAGCCATCGGCGCCATGTGCAGCACACCATTCCAGATTTCGTCGTATTTGTCGGCGCCGGCCTCGCGCCGCCGCTCGAGCAGCTCCTCTAGCTCCACAGGTGGTGGGTCAACGGTCAGAATGCGCACGGGAGTAATCGTAGAGCCGTCGGTCAGGCGGCTCAATACCAGTCACTGAGTCCGCTTCCGAGCCCTGGCGTGGCTGGGGCGCGCATTTGGCCGCTGGCTGGGACGAGCGCATCCGGCGTCGAGCGATCGAAGCGCCCAAGCGTCGCGAGACCGCAGTGCCGATCCGGCTTGACCGCGGCGGCTGCGTGCAGCGCCGCGGCGATTCCGAGCGGTCCATCGAGTGTCGAGGCGATGTACACCTCATAGCCCAGCTCGCGCGCGCGCCGTGCTTCGGCGAGCAGGCCGGTGATGCCCCCTGAGCTCGAGATCTTCAGGCAGACCGCATCGCACCCCCGTCGCGCGTGCAGCCCAGCCCCGTCCCTGGCCGTCTCATCGACAGCGAGGGACGCTTCCGGGACTGCTCGCGCAACGGCCTGGATGGCAGCGAGCCCGTGCACTGGCTCCTCGAACAGTTCGATGTCGAAGCGCGACAGCGCGCGCAGCCGCTCTGGGGCGGTCAGCTGATCCCAGGCGCCATTGGCATCGACGCGGATCAGCATGTCCGGCCCGGCCGCCGCGCGAATGGCAGCGAGCCGCTGGCGGTCGTCGGGGGTACCGACCTTGACTTTGATGCAGCCGAAGCCTGCCTCACGTGCCGTTCGCGCTTGCGCGGCGGCGGCGCGTGGCTCGACCGCCCCGATGATGGCGTTGACTGCGATCGGCTCCGGAGCCGACACGCCCAGCAGCTCCGCGGCCGGCTTGCCGGCGCGGCGACCGCGCAGATCCCAGAGCGCCAGGTCCACGGCAGCCAACGCCTGGGGAAGTGGATCGGCCTCGGCGCAGGCTGCCAGCATGTCCGCTTCGGGCAGTTCGCCGCTGGCCAGAGCGACCGCGTGGGCCGCAAGGCCGCGCATCACTCGCTCGACATCGACTCCGTCGTAATCCTCGAGCGGTGCAGCCTCGCCGTACCCGACACAGCCGTCGTGCGCTTCGATTCTGAGCAGGATCAGCGGGCGAATGGCTCCCACCCGCCCACCTCCGGCATCCGCACCCGCCGTGGGCCGCAGGCTGGCGCTCAGGCGAACGTCGTGGACGGTCGCCGTGGCGATCATCTGCTGAGCAGCAGACCCGCCGACAGCAGCACGCAGAAGCCGAGCTGCAGCTGCCCTGTCTTGGCCAACGCCCGGTTGAGGGAGGGCCCGTCGCTGTGCGCCGAGACGATCCGGATCACAGCGAGCGCCAACGGCAGCGTCAGGAACGGGAGCAGCAGCCAGGCCCTCAGCGGCCCGAACACCCAGGGGACCAGCGCGATCGGGTAGGCGATCAGCACCATCGTCGCGTACATCCGGCGCGAACGGTCGCGGCCGACGCGGACGGCGAGCGTGCGCTTGTTCGCTCGGCGGTCGGTGTCGATGTCGCGGGTGTTGTTGACGACCAGCACGGCGGCGGCGATCAGGCCGATCGGCGCCGAGAGCACCAGCGACTCCCAGCTGAAGTCGCGCATCTGCGCGAAGTAGGAGCCCGCGACCGCCGCGATGCCGAAGAACAGGAAGACGAAGAGCTCGCCGAGACCCTCGTACCCATAGGGCCGCGGGCCGCCGGTGTAGAGCACCCCGGCGATGATCGAGGCGACGCCGATCAGCAGCAGCTGCCAACCGGCGACGGCGATCAGGTAGACCCCGCAGAGCACGGCGAGGCCGAAGGTCACGTAGGTCGCGATCAGCACCTGCCGCGGGGGCACCAGCCCACCGGCCGTCACGCGCACGGGTCCGAGCCGGTCCTCGGTGTCGGCGCCGCGGTGCGCATCCGAGTAGTCGTTGGAGAGGTTGGCCCCGACCTGGATGAAGACCGAGCCGAGCAGGGCCGCGAGGAAGCGCAGCGGATGGAAGGTGTGCAGGTAGCCGGCGAGCGCCGTGCCGACGAGCACCGGCGCGACGCCGAGCGGGAGCGTCTTGGGCCGCGCGGCCATCACCCAGATGCGCACCGGGTTCGGGCTGGTGAGCGACATCACGCGCGGCGCGGGAACTGCCCGAAGTCGGGCGGGCGCTTCTCCAGGAAGGCCTGCCGACCCTCGGCCGCCTCCTCGCTCATGTAGAAGAGGAAGTTGGCGTCGTGCGCGAGCTGCTGGATCCCGGCCATCCCGTCCTCGTCGGCGTTGAAGCTCGCCTTCAGCAGGCGCAGGCTCATGGGGGAGAGCGCCAGCATCTCCCTGCACCAGCTCACCGTCTCGGCCTCGAGCTCCTCGAGCGGAACCACGGCGTTGATGAGCCCCATCTCGAGCGCCTGGTGAGC
>JBOGYJ010000354.1:0-1920 GCA_050696795.1 Solirubrobacteraceae bacterium
GGTGATCGCCGCGGCGACGCCGGCCTGCGCCGGTGGCATCCCGGAGATCGCGGTGTTGGTGATCGGCGGGTTCACGAGCCCCAGCCCGATCCCGAGGATCACGTAGGAGCCGAACAGCGGGTGGGGACGCTCAGGACGTGGGTCTCTGTGAAAGTGTGGAGACCTCCCCGACCCATCTCCCGGCCGATGCCGCTCTGCCTCATCCCGCCGAACGGCGCTCGCTCGTCCACCGCCACGGCGTTATGGTTGTTGAAGAATGTGACGCCGGTGCGCATCTGCCGGCCAACGGCCATCGCATGCTCCGGGTCTTCAGACCATACGCTGGAGCAGAGACCCGCCCAGCTGTCATTTGCCTGTGTGATCGCGCCGGCTTCGGTTTCATAGGCGATGACTGGCAGCGCTGGACCGAACTGCTCCTCCCTGACGATCCGCAACTGCGGTTCGGGATCGAGCACGAGTGTCGGAAGCATGTGGTTACCGACCCGCGAATCAACCCGCAGCAGCGTGCCCAGTTCGATCGTCTCGGCGCCGGATCGACGCGCCTCATCGCACAGGTCGGCCACGTAATCGCGCTGGCGTGACGAATTGAGCGGTCCCATCGTCACCTCGGGGTCCAGGCCCGAGCCAACGCGCGTGCTCTCCAGGGCGGCGCGCATTCCGTCAACCACCTCGTCAAACCGCGTTCGCGGCACGTACAGCCGTTTGATCGCCATGCAAACCTGGCCGGTGGTCCGGAAGGCGGCGACGGCCAAGCGGGCAAAGGCCGCCT
The DNA here is from genome assembly GCA_050696795.1 of Solirubrobacteraceae bacterium. Taxonomy (GTDB): domain Bacteria; phylum Actinomycetota; class Thermoleophilia; order Solirubrobacterales; family Solirubrobacteraceae; genus Palsa-465. The sequence goes on from JBOGYJ010000354.1 coordinate 770, forward strand.
CGTCAAGGCGCGCGTCGTCCAGCACGACCGCCGCGTCGTTGCCGCCTAGCTCGAGCGTGACGTTGGTGATGTTCGGTGCCGCCATCTGCATGATCCTGCTGCCGGCCGCGACGCTGCCGGTGAAGCACACGTGACGGATCCTGGAATCGCCGACGAGCACCGGGCCGAGCACCTCGTCGCGGCCGGAAACCACATTCAGGACGCCGGCAGGGAGGGCGCGGGTCAGATGCCGAAGGGTTGCCAGCATCGATAGCGGAGTGGATGGAGGCGGCTTGACGATCACGGTGTTGCCCGCCATCAGCGCGTAGGGCAGCGCGGCCCCGAGAATCGCGAGTGGCCAGTTGAAGGGCACGATGATCGTTACGACCCCCTGCGGCACCTGGGCGACAGTCGTGTCGAACGGTGGACCGGCGATCCGCTCGGCGGAATCGAGCTCGCGAGCGAAGGATGCCGCCTGGTGAAAGCGGGCGACGAACACACGCATCTCGAGCCGCGCCTCCGCCAGCACCTTGCCGTGCTCGCGCACCAGCAACTCGGCGCGTTGCTCAACGTCCAGCTCGAGCCCGGGCAACGCGTCCAGCAACTGCTCCACGCGCTCGACCGCAGGCAGTCCGGACCACGCCGGCCAGGCCGCCTCGGCGGCCGCCACGGCAGCCTGTGCCTGCTCGCCATCGGCCGCCGGGGCGTGCCCGACCAACGAGCCGTCGTGAGGGTTCCGAACCGCCAGGCTGTCGTCGGATCGGTATTCCTCGCCGCCGATCAGCAGCGCCGGTGCATCGATCGTCTTGCTTGTTTCCATTACAGCTCCTCACGTTTATCCTGGTCACTCGTATGAATCGCGTGTCAGCTCAAGTTCGCCCAAACGGCGGAGACTCCCCGGCTGAAAGCCCGACCCCCTTCGCCAACAAGACCAGCGAAGCTGTGATGAGCAAGCATGAGGAGCTCGAGTCACTGGTCACCAACCTGCCGAGGCGCATCTCGTATCTGTCACGCGTCCTGTACCGCACCGACGGGAGCACGCTGCCGCGGGGCATGCGCAGCGTCGTGTTCACGCTCGCGCCCGGGCCGATGCGAATCTCCGACATCGCCTGGCAGGAGGGGATCGGGCAACCGGCGGCGACGCGGATGGTCGCCCGCCTGGAGGCGCTGGG
>JBOGYJ010000355.1:0-7730 GCA_050696795.1 Solirubrobacteraceae bacterium
GATCTGGCGCAGCACCGGCATCGAGCGGTCGGCCCAGTCGATGCGCGCGATGCCGGCCTCGGCGAGGCTGGCGTCGGCTACGTCATACGGCTTCACGGCCCACCACCCCGAGTTGATCATGCAGATAGGGCTCCTCCGTACGGCGTGTCACGGACACTTTCTGCATGATCAACATCGAAGGGGCGGCGGATCAGTAGCGGTAGTGGTCGGGCTTGTACGGACCCTGCACCGGCACGCCGATGTAGTCGGCCTGCTCCTGGCGCAGTGTCGTGAGCCTGACGCCGAGCGCGGCGAGGTGCAGTCGGGCCACCTTCTCGTCCAGGTGCTTGGGCAGTACGTACACCTGGCGGTCGTACTCGGCCGGCTTGGTGAACAGCTCGATCTGCGCCATCACCTGGTTGGTGAAGGAGTTGCTCATCACGAAGCTCGGGTGACCGGTGGCGTTGCCCAGGTTGAGCAGCCGGCCCTCGGACAGCACGATGATCGCGTGGGCCGGGCGGTCGGTGGACGCCGGGAAGCGCCACTCGTGCACCTGCGGCTTGATCTCGATCTTGACGACACCGGGGATCTTGGCCAGCCCGGCCATGTCGATCTCGTTGTCGAAGTGGCCGATGTTGCCGACGATCGCCTGGTGCTTCATCTGGCTCATGTGCTCGGCGGTGATCACGTCCTTGTTCCCGGTCGTGGTCACGAAGATGTCGGCGCTGGCGACAACGTCCTCCAGTGTCGCGACCTGGTAGCCGTCCATCGCCGCCTGCAGCGCGCAGATCGGATCGATCTCGGTCACGATCACCCGCGCGCCCTGGCCGGCCAGTGACTCGGCGCAGCCCTTGCCGACGTCGCCGTAGCCGCAGACGACCGCGACCTTGCCGCCGATCAGCACATCGGTGGCGCGGTTGATGCCGTCGATCAGCGAGTGGCGGCAGCCGTACTTGTTGTCGAACTTGCTCTTCGTGACCGCGTCGTTGACGTTGATCGCCGGGAACAGCAGCTGTCCCTGCTCGGCCAGCTGGTAGAGGCGGTGAACGCCGGTCGTGGTCTCCTCGCTGACGCCACGAATGCCCTCCGCGATCCGCGTGTAGCGCTGCGGATCCTCAGCTACCGAGCGGGTCAACAACTCGAGGAAGACCTTGAACTCATCTGATTCGCCCGTGGAGGGATCCGGCACAGCACCGGCCAGCTCATACTCGCGGCCCTTGTGCACAAGCATCGTGGCGTCGCCGCCATCGTCGAGGATCATGTTGGGGCCGTTGCCGGGGTGGTGGGTTGCATCAAATCCGTTCAGGGCCTGCTCGGTGCACCACCAGTACTCCTCGAGCGTCTCACCCTTCCAGGCGTAGACGGGCACGCCGCGGGGGTTCTCGGGAGTGCCGTCCGGACCGACGACCACGGCCGCGGCAGCATGGTCCTGGGTCGAGAAGATGTTGCAGGAGACCCAGCGGACCTCGGCGCCGAGCGCGACCAGCGTCTCGATCAGCACCGCCGTCTGGATCGTCATGTGCAGCGAGCCCATGATCTTCGCGCCGGTCAAGGGCTTCGAGTCGCCGTACTCGCGGCGCGTCGACATCAGACCGGGCATCTCATGCTCCGCCAGGCGGATCTCCTTGCGACCGAACTCGTGAAGCGACAGGTCGGCGACCCTGAAGTCGAGCGTGGTCGAGGCAGATGATGGGCTTTCAGTTGTGCTCATGCGAGTGTCTCCTCTACCGAGTGCGTAAATTGGGTCATCCGATGCAGGTCGCCGACACGGGCGTTCACCTCGTCAAGCGTAAGCCGCGCGACCCGTTCGGTGCCGAACTCCTCGACGTTGAACGAGGCGACGGCCGTGCCGTAGGCCATCGCCGTCGACAGCAGCGCGTGGTCGACGGCCTGATCGCGCTGCGCGGCGATGAAGCCGGCCACACCGCCGGCGAAGGTGTCACCGGCGCCGGTCGGGTCCACCACCTGCTCGAGCGGGAACGACGGCAGCGCGAAGAAGCCGTCACGGGTGAAGAGCACCGCGCCGTACTTGCCCAGCTTGGCGATCACCGACGACGGGCCCATCGCCAGTACCTCCCGCGCCGCGCCCGGCAGCGACGGCTTGCCGGTCAGCTGGCGGAGCTCGTCGTCGTTGAGCACGACGCAGTCGACACGCTCGATCACGCTGATCAGCTCCGAGCGCGCCGACTCGATCCAGAAGTTCATCGAATCGAGCCCAACCCAGCGCGGTTTGTCGCACTGATCGAGCACCGACGACTGCAGCGTCGGTTGGATGTTGGCCAGGAACAACACGTCGCAGTCGCGCGCTGCCTCGCTCAGCTCTGGCTGAAACTCGCCGAACACGCCCAGCTGGGTGTCGAGTGTGTCGCGCGAGTTCAGGTCCCAGCCGTAGCGGCCGGACCAGAAGAAGGTCTTGCCGTCCGGAACCACGCGGACGTCGTCGGTGAGCGTGCCGCGCGTGCGCAGCACGTCGAACTCGGTCGCGGCGAAGTCGCCGCCGACCGGGCCGACCGGACGGACCATGTCGAACAGCGACGCGGCCAGCGAGAAGTGCGTGGCCGCGCCGCCGAGCATACGCTTGCGCTTGCCGAACGGCGTCTCGACGGCGTCGTAGGCGATCGAGCCGACAACTGTAATGCTCATAACCCTCTCCGTTGCATAGGCGGGGTGAACGTAGCACCATCTCTCCTGTATTCCTGAAACGTCGTCCAGCGCCGCGCGATCACTAAAGCGTGTTTGTACGGTACGGCAGGGTTCAAGCCTGCTTTTAGTACCGGTAAAATGCGCAAAGTGCCCAGTACACGCGCCACTCGACGGGTGACGCTGCGGGACGTGGCCGAGGCCAGCGGCGTCTCACAGTCGACCGTCAGCTTCGTCCTCAACGAGGTCCCCAACCAGACGATCTCCGCCGCCACGCGCGAGCGCGTCCGCACGGCCGCGCGCGAGCTCGGCTACGTGCCCAACGGCATCGCAAAGGCGCTGATGGAGGGCACCTCGCGGATCGTCGTGCTGAACGTCGACCGGCCCCGGGAGGGCCACTACTCCCACCACTTCATCCGCGGCCTGGACCGGGAGCTCGCGCTCTTCGGATTCATCCTGCTGGTGCGCCACGGCCATGCCGGACCGAGCGACGACAAGCAGATCGCCGACGCGATCTCGCCCCGCGCGGTGCTGCGCTTCGGCGAGAGCTACCTGAGCGGCCAGGAGCTCGAGGACTCCGGCGGCGGTTGGAAGAACGGCCTCGCCGCCCACGTCCTGCTGCAGTTGCGCTACCTGACGGAGCAGGGGCACACGCAGATCGCGCTTGCGCTGCCCGAGAACGAGCAGCTCGGCGAGATCCGCGTGCGCTTCGCCGGCGAGGTCGCCGGCATGCTCGAGATCCCCCGGCCGCATACGCTGACGATCCCGGCCGGCCGCGAGCCAGCCCAGGCGACGCTCGCCGAGCTGCGCCGCAACGAGCCAGGAGTCACCGCGATCGCCGCGTTCGACGACATGACCGCGCTGCGCGTGCTGACGGCGATGTCTGCGCTGCGCCTCAGCGCACCTGACGACATGGCCGTGATCGGCTTTGACGAGACCGAGCACGCCGCGATGTCCAGGCCGTCGCTGACGACGATTCGCATGGACGCGGAGGGCCACGGCCGCCTGGCCGCGAGGCGAGTGCTGGGCATGGACACCTCGGACATCCGGGCGCGGCTGGGCCGCGTGATCCCCCGCGAGTCGGCGTAACCGCCGCCGACACCGACTGACCCCGCGCATTCATGGCCGCGCACGTTCTCATCCTTGGTGACGCCGGAGGCTTCGGTGAAGCGCTCGAACGCCGCCTGACCAACCTGGGCGCGCAGGCATCGACCGAGTTCGGCGCCAGTGACAGCGCGGTCGCGTCGAGGCTCTCGGAGGACGCGTGGACCGCGGTCGTGGTACTGACCCATGACGACGCGCTGGCATTGCGGCTCACGCTGTTGAGCGCGCAGATCCGCCCCGATCTGCCGCTCTGGGTGAGTCTGTTCGACCGCACGATCGTGCACCAGCTGCATGAGATCGCGCCTTCCGTGAATGTGCTGCCGACCGCCGAGATGGTCGCGCGCGAGCTCGCTGATCACTGCCAGCACGTTGGGGCACGCGTGCACTCGTCGACGGGCATCCGCATCGTCGACGACGCGTTGCGACTGATGTTCATCGCCGGCAGCACCCTGCTGGTCATGCTCGTCGTCCAGATGGCGATCACGATGGTCGCCGTGCACGAAGGCTTCGTCGACGCGCTCTACTTCAGCACGCGCGCGCTCGCCACGGTTGCCGACGCTCCCAAGGCGCAGTCCTCACCCGACTGGTTCAAGCTGATCTCGACGCTCACCACGATCGCCTCGGTCGTGATGGTCGCGATATTCACGGCGGCCCTGGTCAGACGCCTGAGCCGCCCGCGGCTGACAACGCTCTTCGGTGCGCGCCGCGTCCCGAAGAGCCAGCATGTGTTGTTGATCGGTTTCGGACAGATCGGCTTTCGTCTGGCCCAGGAGCTACAGGGTCGTGGGATCCCGGTTGTGGCACTCGAACGCGACGTCGACGCACCGTGTGTGCGGCTCGCGCGCCGGGCCGGCATCCCCGTCGCGATCGGTCGCGGCGATGACCGCGAGATGCTCGAACTGCTCGGGATCCATACCTGTGTGGCGGTCGCGGCCGTCACCTCCGATGACCTGGCAAACGTCTCGATCGGCCTCGCGGCGACCGACGTCAGGCCGGGCGTGCCGCTCGTGCTGCGGCTCGGAGACGGCGAGGTGGCCGCCGAGACCGAGTCGTTGCTGCACCTCGGCCAGATCTGCGACGCGCACGCACTGATCGCGCAGACGCTGGCCGCGGGGCTGATAGCGATCAGCCAGCGCCTCTCCTCGAAGGCCCCCGGATAGCCGCTCGCGGCTCAGCTCGGGCGGCCCCGCAGCCGCTGCCACAGGCTCGGACGCGGCTGCCAGCCGGGTTGAGCACGTTCCCACTCGCCGCGTGTCGGTAGACGACCCTCGGAGCGGGCCTGCATCACGCAGGCCATGTGCGCGTGACGGCGACGGCCGTGATCGCCCTCGGGAAACAGCAGCATGTGGTCGCTGAGCGAGGGCAGCAGGTCGCCGCAGAGCGGGCAGCGGTAAGTCGAGGGCTTGCGGTTCTGAGCCCTGCGGTATTCCCACCAGCGCGTCTCTGCGGGTCTCCCCGCCCTGTTCTGGCTCATGCTTTGGGTTATCCTAAGTTGTCGTGCCGGCACCGCATCCCGAAGAGCTCGCAGGCCTCAGCCGTTCCGAGGTGCTTCGCGCCTCGCCGACGATGTTCGACATCAAGTGGCTGGACAAGTGCTCGCGTGTGCACTGGACGGTGCCGCTGTACATCTTCATCCCGACGATCATCACGATGATGGTGCTTGGCTTCGTCCACCACGTGGGCGTGTGGGTGATCGCCTGGGTCGCCGGCGGCTATCTGATCTGGACGCTGACGGAGTACTGGCTGCACCGCGTCGTCTTCCACTTCGAGCCCGACCACGGCTTCGGCGCGCGCCTGCATTGGATCATCCACGGCGTGCACCACGACCACCCGAACGACCCCATGCGACTCGTGATGCCACCGTCGGTGAGCGTCCCACTGGCGGCACTGTTCGTCTACGTCTTCTACCTGATCTTCGGATCGCCCGGCTTCCTGCCGCTGGGCGCCGGCTTCCTGGCGGGGTACCTCGCCTACGACATGCTGCACTACCACGTGCACCATCGCACCGCCACGACCCGCTTCGGCAAGCTGATGCGCGAGCTGCACATGCGCCACCACTTTCAGGAGCACGACAAGGGCTACGGGGTCAGCGCACCGCTCTGGGACTACGTGTTCGGCACCGCGCCGAGCCGGCGTCGGCCCTCGCAATAGCGGAGCTCATGTCCCACGAGGACTGGAACCACGAGTGGCAGGTCCAGCCCGGCTGATCTGACGCTTGCCGTTCGGGGCGCGGTCGCGCTTGACCGCGCCCCTACCAAACGCTGTCAGAGCTCGATGCCCCAGGTGGCCAGCGCCGCGTCCGAGACCAGCTGCAGCTTGGCGTACTGCTGACCTTCAGTCATCTCGCCGGGCCTCAGCAGCGTGCCTCCTGCAGCTGATCGGCGATGTATTCGGCGATTGCGAGTGACGATGTCGCCGCAGGCGAGGGCGCGTTGCGGACCAGCACGAGGCCGCCCGCGCGCGTGATCCGGAAGTCGTCGACGAGCGAGCCGTCGGGGTCGAGCGCCTGCGCGCGCACACCGGCCGGAGCCGGCTCGACGTCCGCGATGCTCAGCGCTGGGATGAAGTCACGCGCCCGCGCGATGAAGGCGCGCTTGGAGACCGAGCCCCACATCTCCGCAGCGCCCATGCGCCAGTGCTTGCGCGCCAGCCGCCGGAACCCCTGCGAGCGGAGCACGTCGAGCAGATCGGTGGCCGAGAAGTCGGTCCGCCTGTAGCCCTCGCGCTTGAACGCGAGCACCGCGTTAGGGCCGATGTCAACGCCGCCGTCGACGCGTCGGGTGAAGTGGACACCGAGGAACGGGTAGGCCGGATCCGGCACGGGATAGATCAGGCCGCGGACCATCTCCGTGCGCGCGGGCACGAGCTTGTAGTACTCGCCGCGGAAGGGCACGATCCAGGGCTCGCGGCCCTCGCCCGACATCTCCGCCAGGCGATCTGAATAGAGCCCACCGCACACGACCAGACGATCGAAGACGAGAGCCTCGCCAGACCGGCTGCGCACACACAGCTCGCCGCCGGAGCGATCGATGCCGGCGACCTCGAAGCCGAGCCTCACCGTCCCGCCGCGCGCGCACACGTCGTCGGCGAAGGCGCGGGTGACGGCCTTGAAGTCGACGATCGCGGTGTGCGGCGAATGCAGCGCCGACACCCCGCGCACGTATGGCTCGATCCCGACCATCTGCGCCGGATCGAGGCGCTTGAGACCGGGCACGCCGTTGGCGCTCGCCCGCCGCTCGATCTCATCCAGGCGCCCGAGCTCGTCCTGATTGCGCGCGACGATCAGCTTGCCGCACTCGTCGTAGGCGATCCGGCGCTCCTCGCAATAGGGCTTCAGCAGCTCGACACCCCGGCGGCAGAGCTTGGCCTTCAGCGAACCCGGCGTGTAGTAGACGCCGGCGTGCGCCACGCCGCTGTTGTGGCCGGTCTGGTGCGCGCCAACGTGATCCTCCTTGTCGAGGACCGTGAGCTCGCTCGCGACCCCCAGCTCGCCGAGGCGACGGGCGACCGCCAGGCCGACGATCCCGGCGCCGATGACACCGACTCGGTCTGCTGTAGACATGCGTGCGATTCTCACATTGGGGGTGCGCAGCAGGTTGCACGCATTGATTGCGTCGAAGGCACCGTCATGGCCCGATTCCCGTGGCAGCAGTGCGCGCAGACATTTCAGTTAGTGCGAAGACGGAGAGGGCGACAGTTACAACTGTTCATTGTAGATTCACAAGTCCGCATCTGACACGAGGAGACGCCGGACCGTCCCTGGGTTCCGGGCGCGCGTGAGCGCATCCGCCTGAACGGCCACCGCGAAGAGGCCTTCCTCTACGAGGAGTGTCTGAAATTGTCGGACGAGGCCGGTGTCGACCGCGTGATCATCGTGCCGCCCTCGTGGGAAGGCAACCGCATCGACTACGCGCTGGAGGCAGCGCAGCCCCACCCGATCTCTTCGGGATCATGACGCGTGGCCGTGGCCGAGCTGCCGGCGGCCGGCTGACCGCGCAGCCGGCGGC
>JBOGYJ010000356.1:0-8303 GCA_050696795.1 Solirubrobacteraceae bacterium
GGGTGTAACCCCGGGGCGTCCCTGCGCCGCTTCCTGCGGGTGTAGTCCCGGGGCGTCCCTGCGCCGCTTCCTGCGGGTGTAGCCCCGGGGCGTCCCTGCGCCGCTTCCTGCGGGTGTAACCGGTAGCCGGGCGGCCGCGGGCGGGTGGGTTGGGGTCGGTCTCAGCGACTACGCTCTCGAAAGTGTTCAGGCAGCGCTCCAAATCACCGTTGCGCGAGGCGCTCATCGCCGTCCTGGCGGTCGTGCTGCTGTTCGTCGGTGTTTGGTTCGGCGGGCACCCGAGCTGGCTGCCGGCGCCGCTGCGCAGCGTGTTCGTCTCGAAGACTGCCGACGAGCGCCAGGTGCAGACGACGCTCGACTTGATTTCGAAGGAGTACTACCGCAAGGTCGACACCAAGGCGCTGCTCGACACGGGTCTGCAGTCGGCGGTCGCGAGCCTAAAGGACCCGTACTCGCACTACTACCCGCCGGTGCTCTACCGCTCCTTCCAGCAGGAGACCAACCCTCAGGTTGCCGGGATCGGTGTCTCCGTGGCCGCGCAACCGGTCCATGGCGGCATCGAGGTCGAAGAGGTATTCCAGAGTTCGCCGGCCGCCAGGGCGGGCTTACAGCACGGCGACATCATCTCCGCCGTCGGCTCCAAGTCGCTGACCGGCAAGACGGTCGCACAGGGCTCGAAGCTGATCCGCGGCAACGCCGGCACGACCGTGCATCTGACGATCTCCCGCAATGGCAGGTCACGCCAGGTGGCGATCACACGTGCCAACGTAACCGTGCCCGTGACCGCCTCAAAGCTCGTGCACTACAAGGGCGAGGCGATCGGCTACCTCGAGTTCACTCAGTTCACGCAAGGCTCGGCCAACGAGCTTCGCGCCCAGGTGCAGAAGATGCAGAGGGCCGGCGCCAAGGGCCTGATCCTCGACCTGCGGAACAACCCGGGCGGCCTGCTCGAGCAGGCCGTCGGGGTTGCCAGCCTGTTCATCAAGACCGGCACGATTGTCAGCACCCGCGGTCGCGCGCAACCAACGACCGTCTACACCGCGCTCGGCGACGCGATCGCCCCGAAGATCCCGATGGTCGTGCTTGTCGACCGCGGCACCGCCTCCTCGGCGGAGATCGTCACCGGCGCGCTCAAGGATCGCGGGCGCGCCAAGGTGATCGGCACCCGCACCTATGGCAAGGGCGTCTTCCAGCAGTTGTTCCCGCTGGCGGACGGTTCCGCGCTCGACATCACCGTCGGTGAGTACTTCACGCCCAATGGCCAGAACCTCGGTGGTGGTGGCGTCAAGGAGGGGCGCGGAATCAAGCCCAACATCTACGTCTACGACAACCCGATTGCCCCGGGAACGCACGCACTCAAGGTCGCGGAGCAGACCGTCGCCGCCGAGATCCACTGAGCCGGCCGGCCGTGGCGAGCCGGCCAGCTGTGGTGGTCTGGTCGGCCTGGTCGAGCGGCGGGGCAAGTTCCTCGTCGCCGAGCCGTTCTTCGGCCCAGGTCCACGGCTGGCGCTGAGCCGCGACTCGCGCTACGGCGTCGGTGACCTGGTGCTGGTCACGCCCGGCGGCTCCGGGCGCAAGGGCCAGGGCTCGCGGGCACGCGTGCACCGCCGCATCGGCAGGCCGACGGTCGCGCGCGACGTGATCGAGGCACTGATGCTCGCCCGCGGTCTCACCCGCGGCTTCGAGACGCCGGTCGCACGGGCGGCAACAGAGGCGTCCGCCGCGGAGATCGGCGTGGCCGACGGCCGCCGCGATCTGCGTGGGCTGGCGACCTTCACCATCGATCCGAGGACCGCCAGGGACTTCGACGACGCGATCTCATGCAAACCGGTCGAGGGCGGCGGCTGGAGCGTCTGGGTGCACATCGCCGACGTCGGTGCCTACGTGGCGCCTCGCTCGCCGATCGACCGCGAGGCCTACCGTCGCGGCACCAGCGTCTACGTGCCGGGCGCGGTCGAGCCGATGCTGCCGCAGGAGCTCTCAGCCGGCGCCTGCTCGCTGGTGCCCTACCAGGACCGGCTCGCGGTCACCGTCGAGATGCTGCTGCGCGGCTCGGGTGTGGTCAGCGCCGCCTTCTACCGCTCGGTGATCCGCTCTAACCAGCGGCTGACCTACGAGCAGGTCGACCGCATCTTCGCCGGCTCCGAGCGGGCCCAGGACGAGTGGGGGGAGGGCCTGGTCAGCGCTCGTGCAGCGGCACGGGCGCTGGAGGAAAGACGCTCGGCCCAGACCACCCTGGTCCTCGAGTCCTCCGAGCCCGAGTTCTGCTTCGACGAGCAGGGCAACGTCGCCGGGGTGGCAGCGGTCGTGCAGACCGAGTCGCACCGGCTGATCGAGCACCTGATGATCGCCGCCAACGAGCAGGTCGCAAAGTTCCTGGAGTCGCATCGGCTGCCGGCTTTGTATCGCGTGCACGAGCGGCCGGAGGCGATCGCGGTGCAGCGCATGCTGGACCAGCTGGCCTCGCTGGGGGTGCCGACGCCGCCCATGCCAGGGGGTGCGCTCACCCCGCAGCAGGCCTCTGACGTCGCGGGTGAGGCATCGCGGCTGGTCGCCGAGTGGGTTGTCGCCCATGACGGGCACGGCGCGCGGGCCTTGAGTCGGATCGTGCTGCGGTCGCTGAAGCAGGCCTATTACGACGACCACAACCGTGGGCACTCGGGGCTGCGGCTGGCGAGTTACTGCCACTTCACCTCGCCGATTCGGCGCTACCCCGACATCGTCTGCCACCGTGCGCTGCTCTCGGCGGTGACCGGCCAGGAGCCCGTGCCCGAGAGCGCTTGGGTGGCGCAGGCGGGGCCGTGGACCTCCGCGCGCGAGCGTCACGCGATGACGATCGAGAGGGATGCCGACGACATCGCCCGCTGTTTCCTGCTCGAGTCGATGCTCGCCGCCGAGCCCCATGGCGGCCTCGGTAAGGTGTTCGAGGGAGAGATCGTGGGCGTGATCGCCGCCGGCGCGTTCGTCGCCTTCGGCGAGCAGGGCGAGTACGAGGGCCTGCTGCCGGTGCGGCGCATGCGCGACGACTGGTGGGAGCTGAGCGAGCAGGGGACCGCGCTGATCGGTACGCGACGCGGCGGCGCGCTGCGGCTAGGGGACTCGGTGGCGGTGACGATCGGCGGGGTCGACGCACCACGGGGTAGGGTTGACCTGTTACCTGTAGAACGAGATTGAGATGGCCAAGGGAAGCAAGAAGAAGGCAGCGCCGGGCGACGTCGCGACAAATCGCCGGGCGGCGTTCAAGTACAACCTGATCGAGCGCTATGAGTGCGGCATCGCGCTGACCGGCACCGAGGTCAAGTCACTCCGTGACGGCAATGCGCAGCTGAAGGACTCCTACGCCACGATAAGGGACGGCGAGCTGTGGCTGATCGGTGCCTACATCGCACCGTACCCGGCCGCCTCGCGCGAGAACCACGACCCCGAGCGCTCGCGCAAGCTGCTGATGCACCGGGGCGAGATCGAGAGGCTCACCGGCTCTTTGAATGAGCGCGGCTTCACGCTGGTGCCGACTCGGATCTACTTCTCCGGCGAGCGCTCACGTGCCAAGGTCGAGATCGCGCTGGCGCGCGGCAAGGACCTCTACGACAAGCGCGAGACGATCAAGAAGCGGGACATGGCTCGCGAGGTCGCGCGGGAATTGCGCGACGTGAGCCGCTGACTCGGACGAACTTTTGACGTACAGGGCGCAGGACGAACACCGTACGTCAAAAGTTCAGGTTCAGCGGGGCGATTCGAGTGACGTCTTGAGGCGATCCAGGCGGCCGGCCCAGGCGGCGTCCGCCCGAGCGATCCAGCTGGCCGCGGGCTCGAGGGCCCCCGGGCGCAGGCGGTAGTGGACCTCGCGCCCTGAGTGGGAGCTCGGCTCGCGCTCGACGAGCCCGGCCATACTCAGCGCCGAGAGATGCTTGGCCACCGCCTGGCGCGTGATCGGCAGCTCCGCGGTGAGCGCGGGGACCGAGGTTGAGCCCTCGCGCATCAGCGTACCGAGCATCTGCCGGCGCGTTGGGTCGGCGAGCGCGCCGAAGACGAGTCCGAGCTGGTCGCTCACGCGTAGATCAGGTCCATGCTCGCGCGCAGTCGCGCGAGCGGAAGGATCGCGGGCTGTGTCTCGGTGACGGTCACACGCGTGCCGCCGTCGGGGACCGCAACCACGTCGATATCGACGAATCGCGCCGGCTCGTCGTCTGATTCGTGCCACCACCACCAGCTGATATGGCTCGGCGCCATCGCCTCTTCGATCACGAGCCGGCGATCCTCGTCGGGCTCGAGCCAGCGCTCGCGCCCCGGCTCGGTGGAGACGGCCTCCCAGACGTCCTCGAGCGGTGCGTCGACCGTGACTTCGCGGGTCACGCTCTCGGTCTCAGTTCTCGTGTCCGGCACGAGCCACCTCCCTTGTGTGGGCATCTCTCGACATTCCGATGACAACCAGATGGTTGCTATGGTGTAGTGACAACCAACCAGTTGTCGAAAGGATAGCCCATGCCGCTGGTACCGATGGTCATCGAGCAGAGCGCCCGCGGAGAGCGCTCATTCGACATTTACTCGCGACTCCTCAACGAGCGCATCGTCTTCATCGGCACTTCGATCGACGACGACATCGCCAACCTCGTGGTCGCACAGCTGCTGCACCTCGAGAGCCAGGACCCGGATAAGGACATCTCTCTGTACATCAACTCGCCCGGTGGAGTCGTCTATTCGGGGCTGGCGATCTACGACACGATGCGCTTCATCAAGCCGGACGTGCAGACAATCTGCTTCGGGGTCGCGATGAGCATGGGCTCGCTGCTGCTGACCGCCGGCACACCCGGCAAGCGCATGGCGCTCCCCAACAGTCGCATCCTGATCCACCAGCCCTCGGGCGGGTTCCAGGGCCAGGCCTCGGACATCGAGATCCACGCCCGTGAGACGCTCGCGCTGCGTGAGCAGATCGACGCCATCTACGCCAATCACACCGGTCAGACTCAGGAGCGGGTGCGCGACGACATGGAACGGGACCGCTTCTTCTCCGCCGAGCAGGCGCGCGAATACGGGTTGGTGGACCGGGTCATCAGCGAGCACGAGTTGAGCCGGCAGATCACCGGCTTCCGACCGGGTCCTAACGACCGCTGAGGAAGGAAGCTAGGGCTCGCGGGTATCGACGGCCAGGGCTGGCAGCTCCGCCGTCTCATCGCTGCCTCCGATGAGCTGTGCGGGAGCGCTGGCGGGGCCGTGGAAGTTGGTGGTGCTGCCGACGACGCCCGCGGCTTCGCCGAGCAGTTCGCGCAGCCGGTGCAGCTCGCCGATCGCCTCGGCCTTGCGAAGTTCCAGCACGGTGACCTCGCTACGGATGCGTTCGCGCTCCTGTTCGAGCTCAGCGAACATGACAACGTGGTCGCGCTCGGCGCGCTCGGTGATCGTGGCAGCGCTCTTCTCCGCTCCCTCGATGATCGCTCGCGCCTCAGCGCGTGCCGCGCTCCCGAGATCATCCGTCTGGCGGGTGATGCGCTCGTGCAGCTCACGCGCCTCGGCTTCGGCAAGAGCGAAGATCTCCGCAATCCGGGGCCCGATGGCCGCGTGCTCATCGAAGATGAGCTCCGTCTCTGCATCACAGGCGCGGTCCCCGGCGGCCGCCACCAGGCGCTGCAGGTACCCGACGTACTCGTCCACCTGCGCGCGATCGTAGCCACGGATTGCCCCGGTGAAGTGGGGGCTCTTCGTATCCAAGTCAGTCATTCGGCCTGCCTTTCCGCACTCATCACGTTGGCGAATAGCACCCATCAGCTCCTTGATTAGCGCGGGCGCTCGATTGCGTCGTAGCGATGTCCACACGATTTGACGAATGTGAAGTGGGTCTCAGGGGCATCTACACAAGCGTATGCATGAAGCAGCTGAACGGTTGGCCAAAGAAGGCCGACGCAAACTGACATGTCTGGGTAGCTGAGATGCCGATGCAGCGGTCGTCTCAGGTGGAGGCACTTGTAGTCAGGGTGGTTTCAGGCAGCGACCCGGCGGGTCAGCTGGGGGCGCTGTGCGAACTTCGTCGTGAACTCGACGCGATCGAGTCGGAGCTCGCCGCCGACGCAGTCCGCGCCGGTATGTCCTGGCGCGAGATCGGTGCTGCGATCGGCGTCTCCAAGCAGGCTGCGCATCGTCGCCACCGCGACAGCGTCGCGCGTCTGGTCAAGGATCCAGGCCCATCGCGCGATAGTCCCGGCGACGCCAACGGCGGCGTGAACGTATCGGTTCCGGCACGGCGGGCGGTGCGGATCGCCCGTCAGGAGGCGGCGAGCCTCGGCAGCGACGAGGTCGGAACTGAGCACCTGCTGCTGGGCATCCTGCAATGCGGCGATGAACACGCAGCGGTGTTGCTGCGGCGCCTGGGGGTGACGCTCGAGGGCACGCGCGACGCGGTACAGCCGACGACGGAGCTGACACTCGAGGCTGCGCGCCGTGCCTACGCCACCAGCGAGCGCGCCGGCGCGGCAACACTGGTATCGCCGGTGGCCCGGCGAATCCTCGAGCGTGCGCTCACGCACGCAGCGGCTCGCGACTCCAGCGAGCTGACGGCGCTCGACCTTTTACGCGGCCTCGTTATGCACGACGAGTCGGGCGCGGCACGCACGCTCGCGCGGATGGGCATCGACCCGGCCCGCCTGCGGTCAGAGGTGTCCTCGGCGCAGGATCTCAAGGCCCTGCCGCGCGTCTGACACCGTTGGCAAGCTGCTGCAGCTGCTGGTCAATCGTCAACTTGTGCTTGGTCTGCCCGGTCGACCCGTTGTGCTCGACGTTGGTGGTGCCGCCGCTCTTGGTCTGGCTCTTCGCGGCCCTGGCGTTGACCGGGCGGTTGACGCCTGCGGGACTGCCGCCGCTGGACGCGAGAATTGCCAGCGCAATCACCGCCACGGCGATCAGCAGAGCCGAGACCGCGGCAGTGCGGCTGCGGATCTGATGGCTGGTTGTGTATTGGCGGCGCCTTGGCAACGAGGTCGGCTTCGTCGGCTCCTCGGTCACCGGGCGTGGCTTTGCGGCCGGCGGCTTGAGCGCGTCGTGCTGCTGTCCGCGGCGCAACATGGCGAGGGCAGCGTGGGTGTCGTTGGGGCGCGCGTCCGGTTCGCGCTGCGTCAGCCACGTGATCAGCGTCTCCAGCGGTGGAGTCGGGTCCGCATCTCCGCTCGCGGTCCGGAGCAGCAGGCCAAGGGCATAGAGATCGCTCTGGCGGCTCGCGGGCTTGCCCTCGATCAGCTCTGGCGCCAGGAAGCGCAGCGTCCCTACGACCTCGTTGGGGCGGGTGATCTGAGTCGAGTCTTCGAGGCGCGCGAGCCCGAAGTCGGTGAGCCGGGCGTGGCCGTCTCTATCCAACAGGACGTTCCCGGTCTTGATGTCGCGGTGCAGGACGCCGTGGTTGTGCACGCAGGCGATGGCGGAAAGCAATTCGGCGGCGAGCGCGTGGATCTCGGCGTCTGAGAACTCGCCCCGATCCAGACGTTCGCTCAGCGTGCAACCGTCGATGTATTCCATCACCAGGTACGGCTGCGATGCCGTCACGCTGTAGTCGTAGACCTGGACGAGGTTGGGATGCTGGATGCGCGCGTGTGTGCGCGCCTCGCGGGCGAAGCGCGCGACGGCCACAGGGTTGGTGGCCAGCGCATCGGAGATGACCTTGATCGCGACCGGCCGCTGCAGTCGCTCGTCGTAGGCGCGCCATACGGTGGCCATGCCGCCGACACCGGCGACGCCCTCGAGCCGGTAGCGCGCCCCGATGACCTCGCCTGAGCGCAGGGGTTGCTGGAGGCAGTCGGTATCGGTATGGAGGTCAGTCACCTGCGCCTCCTGTCCAGTAGCTCCGCCCGTTGGCCCAGGCGCCGGCGGTGCCGGCCGGGCCGTCGTCTCCCTGGCCGCAGCCGGCCCAGCCGCGGTGGCCGTGGCCGTGGCCGTGGGTTGGCCCCTGACCCGGCCAGGTCGGTTCGGAACAGTTGCCGTCCTGATTGGGTTTTGGTTTGCTATCTGCCGCGTTCGAGCGCGGGTCGTGCGGCGTCTTTGGCGTCGGAGCCGCGGCCGGCGAGGTTGTAGTCGCTGGATCAGTCGGTTGCGTGGTGGTGGTTGCAGTCGGTTGCGTGGTGGTGGTTGCAGTCGGTGGCGTGGTGGTGGTTGCAGCCGTACCTGCCTTGCTCGCCGCCTTTTTGGCCGGGTGCGACTGCCATACCGCCTGGGCGGCGGTCGCCCGTGCCTCGCGAGCCAGGCGTCCAGCGGTCGTACTGCTGAGCTGGCCCGACGTCTTCAGCGTGTGCACCTCCGAGACGAACTCGCCCAAGACCGTGTGG
>JBOGYJ010000357.1:0-14268 GCA_050696795.1 Solirubrobacteraceae bacterium
AGACCGCCGTGCACCTTTGCATGGCAGTCCCCAATTGCACCTACTACGAGTCGCTCGTCACCTCCAACCCGGCTGTGCGCGAGGCGCGCGTCGGAGCGGACGGGATGGTGCATGCACCGACCGAGCCGTGCATCGCGCTCCCCGCCTTTGTCGAGGAGCGCCGAGTCGCGGAGGTGTGATCACAGCTCGATGAACGACAACGAAGCCTTTGGGCGGCGCGACCGCAGCGCCGCAGAGGTCCGGTAGACAGTCGAACGGAGGAGAGAGAATCAATCATGAGTTTGTTCAGACGTGACGGGGGTTGGCGCCCGCGCTCAGTCGCGCTGCGTGCAGCCCTTGCGACAGCGATGCTGGCGCTGGCCGGCGGCGCAGCCGTCGCAGGACCGGCGGCCGCGGCCAAGCCGGCGAAGAAGTCCGCGGGCGCGCCGCTCGTGGTCTGGTACGACGCGGCCCGTGCGGCGTACGTCAAGGAGTACAAGGACACCCACCCGCACCAGAACATCAAGTGGGTGCTCTACAGCGGCGACGACAACGGCGACGGATCGTTGCAGTCGAAGTTCGCGCTGTACAACCGCGTCGGCTGGAAGGCAGGCGTCGCGCCGGATGTCGTATTCGACGAGGAGAACTATGAGGCGGGATGGCTCGGTGAGCCCCCGTTCAACGATCTTCTCAACCTCGCGCCGTACATCTCAAAGAAGGTATGGAGCAAGGACGAGGGTCTGGGGGACTGCCTGATCAACAAAAAGCTCCTGTGCCTGCGCAACGACAACGCTGCGAACGTGCTGTGGGTCAACACGCAGCTGTGGTCGAAGTTCTTCCCGGGGCAAGCGCCTCCGACGACCTGGGCGCAGTACGCGGCCGACGGTCAGTCGCTGGTCAAGAATCACCCCGGCTACTACATCGGTGAATTCGGGCAGCCATGGGATGCTGAGACCTACCTGTGGGGCAACGAGTGCCCGATCAACGAGTCGATCGGCAACCAAAAGCTCCTGGACAACCCGAACTCGCCCAACTGCACGAAGATCGCGAAGCTGATCGACTCGGCGCTGCCGGCGTTCACGCACGATGGGCCATTCACCACCGCCTGGGTCAAGGACGACACAGCCCAGAAGATGGTGATGGACATCGGCGCGATCTGGGCGGGTACCGGGATCTACCCGTCGGGCACCGCGGACGAGGGTCCTGGCACGAAAGTGATCGAGGCGTACCCGCCGCCGGTCGCAACCAATGGCGCACATGTCACCGGCTCGATCGGTGGCGGCCTGTGGATGGTGAGCGCGCATACCAAGCAGCCGAAGGCCGCCGCGGCGCTCGTGCAATACATGGACACGAGCCCGAAGATCCAGGAGAATCCGGCAGTCACTGAGGGGCTCCCGGCCTATTCGCCCGACCAGAACGGCTGGCTGAAGTCGCTGAACGGCGTCTTCGCCAACCCGAAGGCGACCAAGGCGGCGATCAAGAAGGCCGCGGCAGAGATCTGGACCGGCTGGAGCCCCGTGCCGTGGAGCGTGGAGTCGATCTTCGGCAACAGCGTAACCCCCGGCCTGCTCGGCGGAGGCACGTTCTCCTCGGCCCTGACCACGCTGGCCGCGAACATCAAGGCGGCGGCGCAGAGCGCTGGCTGGCAAGTCAAGGGCTGACGGCAGCCACAGACACACTAACCAGGCATGACTGTAACCCCGGCACCGGCTGCCCCGAGCGGGTCGTCCCTCACCCGTTCGGGCGGCTGGGCCGGAGGGAAACGTGAACAGCCGGCGGGTGTGTCTCGCACCGCCGGCTACTGGTTTGTGGCGTTGTACGTCGGGCTTCTGCTGCTGCTAGGCATAGCGCCCGCCGCCTACGCCATCTACCTGTCACTCGCCGCCAACACCGGTGGCGGCTTCGCGTCGGCCTTTCATGCCGCTCTCACCGACTACAGGTTCGGCCCCGCGTTCGGCCACATCCTGGAGTTCATGGCGCTGTGGCTGGTCAGCCAGACCGTGCTCGTGGTCGGCCTCGTGCTGATGATGCACAGCATGGCCCGGCGCGTGGGTGCAGTCTTCCGCTTCCTGTTCTACATACCCGGGGCTCTGGCGGGCGCCGCCAGTGTGATCGTGTGGCTGTTCATGCTCGACCCGACGGCCAGCCCGTTCTCGTTCGCGCTGCACTGGTTGGGTTACGCCGTGTTCGACAACACGATCGCGCCGGGCAACCTCCCCGCGATCTTCGCGGTGATGGCCTTCTGGACCGGTGCCGGCGGCTGGATCGTGGTGATGTACGGCGCACTCAACAACATCCCGCACGAGCTGCTAGAGGCTGCTCAGATCGACGGCTCCAACGCTTTTCAGACGGCGATGCAGATCAAGCTGCCGCTGATCAGGAAGTGGGTGGTGTACATGCTGCTGCTGTCGTTCGCCGGCGGGACGCAGCTGTTCGTCGAGCCCACGGTGCTCGGCGGAGCGTCGCTCGGCATCGGCATCAGCAAGTATTGGTCGCCGAATCAGCTTGGCTGGTTCGTGGCCTCTCAGTACAACCTGTACAACGAGGCCGCGGCGATCTCGGTGATGCTGCTCGTGCTCGGGCTTGCCGTCGCTGCGCTGCTCGTGTGGCGCGGAAGGCTGTTCGAGGTCGACTGATGGCACTCCCGCGGCAACACGCCATCCGCTTCCTCGGGCTCGTGATCCTGCTGTTCTTCACTGCCTTCTTCGTTGTGCCAATCGTCTGGCTGTTCCTGGCGCCGACCAAAACCGATAGCCAGCTCCTGCATTCCTCGCCGTTCGCGATCGGAAGCCTCAGCACGCTGGCGCACACCTTCCACCGTGTCATTACATACAGCGGCAGCAGCTTGCTGATCTGGCTGAAGAACTCGGCGATCTACTCGTTCGGTGGCACCGCGCTGGCCGTCGCCGCAGCGATTCCAGCCGGCTACGGCCTGGCGCTCACCCATTTCATCGGCCGCCGCACGCTGCTCTCGATCACGCTGGTCGTGATGATCATGCCGGCGACCGCGCTTGTGCTGCCGCTGTTCCTGGAGATGAACAAACTCGGCCTCTACGGCACGGTGTGGTCGCTGATCTTGCCTTTCGGGTTCTTCCCGTTCGGGGTGTACCTCGCCTACATCTACTTCTCCTCGACGATCCCCAAGGATCTGCTTGCCGCGGCGCGGATCGACGGAGCCAGCGAGTGGGGTGTGTTCCGCCACATCGCCCTGCCGCTGGCGCGCCCGGTTGTCGGCCTCGTCGGATTCTTTGCATTCGTCGCATCGTGGAACAACTTCTTCCTGCCGTTCGTGATGACCTATGACAATTCGCAGTACCCGGTCCAGATCGGGCTGCAGCAGTTGATTGGCTCCACGGCGACGTTCAACCCAACGAACTTCACGGCAGGAGCCTCGGTACAGGTTCTGCACCGACCCGATCTCGCGATGGCGGTGCTCATCGCGATCGCACCTGTGCTGATCGTGTTCCTGTTTGCGCAGCGCACGCTCGTTTCGGGGATGCTCGCCGGCGCCACAAAGGAGTGAGAGATGGCTTCATTGACAACTAACCGCAAGACCGAGGACAGGTTGTAGCCAATGGCGACCGTTACCTTCGACCAGATCACCCGGGTCTATCCCAAGAGCTCCAAACCCGCCGTCGATCGGCTCAGCCTCGAAGTCGGTGATGGGGAGTTCCTGGTACTCGTCGGACCGTCTGGATGCGGGAAGACGACGAGCCTGCGGATGCTCGCCGGCCTCGAGCACATTGACGGCGGAACGATCCGGATCGATGAGCGCGACGTGGTAAGTCTTGCGCCCCGTGATCGGGACATCGCGATGGTGTTCCAGAACTACGCGCTCTACCCGCACATGAACGTCGCGCAGAACATGGGCTTCGCCTTGCGGCTGGCGAAGGTTCCCAGACATGAGATCGAGCAGCGCGTAGGGGCTGCAGCAAAAATCCTCGACCTGGAGGACTACCTGGACCGGAAACCGCGCCAATTGTCGGGCGGCCAGAGGCAGCGCGTGGCGATGGGCCGCGCGATCGTACGAGAGCCGCGCGTGTTCCTGATGGACGAGCCGCTTTCGAACCTCGATGCAAAGCTGCGTGTTGCAACGAGAGCCGAGATCGCGGCGCTGCAGCAGCGGCTCGGGGTCACGACTCTGTATGTGACGCATGACCAAGTCGAGGCGATGACGATGGGAGACCGGGTTGCGGTGATGAAGGACGGCGTGCTGCAGCAATGCGACACCCCGCGTGCCCTGTATGACGATCCCCTGAACGCGTTCGTCGCTGGCTTCATAGGATCTCCGCCCATGAACCTGGTTGCCGGGGTCGTCACGGACGATGGAATCAGCCTGGGGTCTGCCGTGCTCAAGCCCGAGTGCGAGCTGGCGCATCCCGGTAGGCGGTTGACGGTAGGGCTTCGGCCGGAGTCGCTTGAGCTCTCCGGGCCTGGCGACGGGATCCCAGCGATCGTCACTCTGGTCGAGGAACTCGGCGCGGAGGCTTTCGTCCACGCCAGCATCGACGGCGCTGAGTCGGTCACCGCGCTTGCGGCGTCCACGGTTCTTGCGCGGGTAGAACCGCAGCTCGCTCCAGCCAAGGGTGAGCGGATCACCCTGCGCCCGAAGCCGCGCGCGATGCTCTTCTTCGAAATCGACACGGGCGAGCGGATCAGGACGACGGCCGCCATCCAGGGTCATGGCTGACATGGAACTCGCGGGTCTTCGAGGGCGCCTGCAGCCCGGCGCCGCCGACGCCTATCAACGCGCGCATGATCAGATTCCCGAGGGCGTGCTCGAAGCCCAGCGCACCGCCGGTGTACGGCGGTGGCTGATCTTCCGGGACGGGCTCGACCTCTTCCACGTGGCCGAGTGCGAGAACTTTGACGATTCGATGCGCGCGCTGGCGCGCGATCCTGTGGACCAGGCCTGGCAGCGTCAGATGACTCCATACAAGGAGCCGCTGGGGGACCGCGGAAACACGGAACGCCGTATCCAGCTCATCTACCAGCGTGACCTATGGCTGCCATAGCCCCCCGACGACCGCCCGGTGAATCGTGAACCGGAGTGAGATTCGTGGCACGGGGGTCACGCTCGCCGGATTAGGATTCGGCGCGGCACCGATTGGAAACCTGTATCGCCCAACCGATGACAGGACTGCGGCCGCGGCGGTCGCGGCCGCATGGGACGGGGGCATCCGCTACTTCGACACGGCCCCACACTACGGCCTAGGGCTCTCTGAACGCCGACTTGGCAGCGCGCTTCGCGACAAACCACGCGATCAATACGTCGTCTCAACGAAGGTCGGACGGCTGCTGCAACCCAATCCCTCTCCGACGGGGTCAGATCTCGAGGTGGGCGGTTTCGCCGTCCCAGACGACCTGACCAGGATTCGAGACTATTCGCGCGACGGCGTCCGGCGGAGTATCGAGTCCAGCCTGGAGCGGCTCGGGCTCGACCACATTGACATCGCCTACGTACATGACCCGGAGGACCATATGGAAAGGGCGATCGACGAGGCGGTTCCTGCGCTGGTCGACCTCCGGGATCAGGGTGTGGTCGGGGCCGTGGGCGCCGGCATGAACGTCGTCGAGCCCCTTCGCCGGTTCGTGGCAGAGACCGATGTGGACGTGCTCATGGTTGCTGGGCGCTGGACGCTCGTGGATCAGTCGGCTGAGCCGCTGCTCGAAGACTGTGCGGACGCCGGCGTCACGGTCGTAGCCGCGGCCCCGTTCAACTCGGGCTTGCTCGCGCACCCGCGGCCGACCGATGACGCCAGGTTCGACTACGACAAGGCTCCTGACGATGTGTTGGAGGCAGCGCGCACCTGCGCACGCGCATGTGAGCTTCGCGGCACTGAGCTGCCGGCCGCGGCGATTCAGTTCCCGCTCCGCCATCCGGCGGTCGCCTGCGTCGTCGTGGGGATACGGACGCCTGGCCACGCTGACGCGAACCTCTCGTGGATGAGTGTTCCCATCGACGAGGGGCTCTGGACCGAATTGCCGGCGCCGACGCGCTGACCTCGGCAGCGCGGGTTGATCGGGTGGGACGGCGACGTATGCGACCTCGCAAAACCGGATACCTCTTCGTCGCCCCCTATCTGCTGCTGCTGATAGTTGCCGGGATCTATCCCGTCATCTATTCGCTCAATCTGTCGCTGACGTCCCTGACTGCACACTTCTCGGGTGTCACGAACTTCGTGAAGTCGTGGCAGAACCCTGAGTTTCTGCCGTCGGTCGGGCACATCGGCCTGTTCCTTGCCATCTGGCTGACCGCGCTCGTGATCCTCGTCGTCGGTCTTTCTCTGATGCTGCACTCACTGGACCGGCGCGTCAGCGCCGCATTCCGCTTCGTCTTCTATCTACCTGCCGCCCTGGCCGGCTCGGCGAGCGTGATGCTCTGGCTGTTCATGCTGGAGCCGGGGATCAGCCCGTGGAATTTCGTTCTGCGCTGGTTCGGGTTCTCGACGTTGGGCGACGCGCTCGCGAGTGGGCACCTCGCGCTGATCTTCGCGCTGATCGCGTTCTGGAGCGGCGCCGGGAGCTGGATCGTCGTCATGTACGGCGCGCTGGCAACGATCCCCCACGAGGTGCTCGAACTGGCGAGACTTGATGGGGCCGGCCCATGGCGAACCGCGATCACGGTCAAGCTGCCGCTGATCAAGAAGTGGATCGGCTACATGCTGATCGGCGCCTTCGCTGCCGGCACGCAGCTGTTCGCGGAGCCACAGCTGGTCAGCCAGGCGACGGGCGGGGTGCTCAACCAGACCTGGTCGCCGAACCAGCTCGCGTACAACCTCTCATTCCACCTCGGCAACTTCAACTATGCCGCTGCAATCTCGGTTGATCTGCTGCTCGTCGCCCTCATCTCCGCCGTCGTCATCGTGCGACGCTCCGGACTGTTCGCGGTGGGCCACTGATGCGGGCGCTCACGGGATCGGCGGGCAGGCGCCGTTCGGCCGGACAGCTGTTCATGTATGTCGCTCTCACGCTCATGGCCGCGTTCTTCGCCGTGCCGATCCTGTGGGCGGTGGTCGAAGCTGTGGGCGTGACCGCGGTGCGGTGGCTGCTGAACTCAATGCTCTACTCGGCCGGCGGAGTTATTCTCGCCGTCGCGCTCTGCCTTCCCGCCGGCTACGGGCTGGCCACGCATGAGTTCCCCGGTCGACGTCCACTGTTGATCCTCACGATCCTTGTGATGCTGATCCCGTCCAACGCGCTCGTGTTGCCGCTGTTTCTCGAGGCCAACGCTGCGCATCTGCTTACAAGCCCGCTCGCGCTGATTCTGCCCTACGGGCTCTTCCCATTCGGCGTCTATCTCTCATACCTGTACTTCAACACGGCGAGGTTTCATTCTCTGCTCGAGAGCGCACGGATCGACGGCTGCAACGAGTGGCAGGTGTTCCGGCGGGTCGCCATGCCGCTGTCTCCGCCGGTCTCAGCGCTGATCGTGTTCCTGAACTTCGTCGCCAGCTGGACGAACTTCTTCCTGCCGTGGGTCATGTTCTGGTCCTTCGGCACCACCAGCCGCTATCCACTCTCGCTCGGGATTGCGTTGCAGCTCTACCACCCGCAGACACAGGGCTTCTACACGGGGGCGCTCCAGCTGCATACGAGCTCGCCACCGAGCCAAGTCGCGCTGCTGGTGCTCATTGCCGGCGCACCCGTGATCATCGTGTTCGTGCTCGCTCAACGCTGGATCGGCTCCGGGCAGCTGCAGGGCGTCTTCCGGTGACACCGCTCAGCCGTTGCCTGGACCACACAGATCCGAGAATTGCTCAGCTTCGCGACTCGTTTGCGGGTTCTAAGGGGGTCACGCCCGACTGCACGTCGACGAGCAGGCGTCTGGTACGGATGAGGTGCTCACGCATGAGCGTTTGGGCGAGCTCGCCTTCTCGCGCGGTGATGGCTGCGGCGATCCCCTGGTGCTCGGAGCGCATGCGCTGGAGCTCTCCGGGGTCGTCGTAACGCTTGCGCTGCTGCAAGTCGCCGGCAAGCTGGGCCTGCTCGCGGACGAGCCGTTCGAACATGAAGTTGTGGGTCGCGGACGCTATCGCGCAGTGGAAGGCGAGGTTGTCCTCCCAGGCCTCCAGATGGCCGGCCTGCCTGATCAGGTCGGCGCCCTCACCGCTGGTTCGCCGCTCGCACGCGAGCCCGGCAACAGCGACTTCGAGCAGGGTCCGCGCTTCCAGGACGTCGGCGATCGACGCCAGTTCGACTCGATCGCGCGCGCCGAGTGCGGTGGCTGTACCAGGCGCCTCGCGCAGGTACCTGCCTGACCCGCGGATGCTGTGCAGCAGGCCGCGTTCCTCGAGGATCCCGAATGCTTGGCGCAGGACGTTGCGGCTGACGTGAAAGTGCTCGGCCAGCTCGCGCTCGGCCGGCAGCGCGTCGCCGGGATGCAGCCCCCGCGATTCGGTCAACTGCAGGAGCTCGTCGACCAGGAGCTCAAAGCGGCGCCGGACCATTGGGTGACCCACTCTAGCCAATTGCATCACCCAATTGCTAAGGTCGGCGGCGCATGCGAATCGAGTCAGTCGAAGCGATCCCGATCGCGGCGTCGTTCAAGGCGACGTTCAGGTTCGGAACCACCGACCGTCAGACGTCCCCGAACGTGGTGGTGGTGCTTCGCACCGACGAGGGACTCATCGGGTACGGGGAGGCATGCCCCGTACCCGCCTTCACGAGCGAGACGCAGCGTTCGATCGTCGAGCTGGTGGAGGAGCGTGTGCGGCCGGTACTGATCGGGCGCGACCCGCAACAGCGAGCGCCATTGCTGAACGACATCGCGCGCGTCCTGCGGTTCGCACCGTTCACGATTGCCGCGGTCGACACCGCGCTGCTGGACCTCGTCGGACGTGCGCTGGGCGTCCCCGTACACACGCTGCTCGGGGGCGCGTTTCGCGACCGCACCGAAGTTCATGGGTCCGTCGGTTGGGACGAGGATGCCGGCCGGATGGTGGCCACCGCGCTCGAGCAGCGCGACACCTACCGCTCACTCAAGCTCTACGCGGGACGTGGCGAGCTTGATGCAGACCTCGATCGGCTCCAGGCGGTTCGAGACGCCGTCGGGCCCGACGTCGGGCTGTTCGTCGACGTCAACGGGATGTGGACACCGACCCAGCTGGGCCGTGCGCTCCGGCGGATCGACGAGCTCGGGCTGAGCCTGCTGGAGCAGCCGCTCGCACCGAGCGCAGCGGCGTTTGTGCGGGACTTGATAGGGAGCCTCGCGGTGGACGTCGCCGCGGACGAGGCGGTTCGCACGGTCGGCGATGCCGTGACGGTTGTGCGGGATCGCTCGGCGACGGTCATCAACCTCGGGCACTCGAAGCTGGGCGGGCCGACGGCGGCGATGCAGGCCGCACTGATCGCGGACGCGGCCGGAGTCGGCCTGATGGTCGGCAGCGTGATCGAGATGGACATCGCCACCGCCATGGGTCTCCACATCGCGGCCGCGCTCCCGAGGCTTGCGTACCCGTCATATCTCATGGGCCCACTCAAATACCGCGAACAGATCACCGAGCAGTCCGTGCAGGTCCTCGACAGTCATATCGCGGTGCCGTCCGGCCCGGGGCTCGGCATCGTCGTCGACGAGGCTGCGCTGCGTGCCCTGGACGTGCGCTCGAGGCACTGATGTCACTGCCGCCCAGCGCCGACGTCGTGGTCGTCGGCAGCGGCATCACGGGCGCGGCTGCAGCCGCCGCGGCGGCAGCCCGTGGCGCGCGCGTCGTGCAGATCGAAAAGGAGCAGGGACCGGCTCGGGAGGGCTCGGGTCGCGCTCAGGGATCACTGCGCGTTCAGGGACGCCACGCCGCGGAGCTCCCGCTGGCACGGGAGGCCCTGCGCCTATGGACGGACGCGGCGAGGGATCACGACTTCGAGCTCGTCGCCGGCGGCAACCTGTATCTGGCAACGCGCGAGCAGGAGTTGCCATTGCTCAGGCGTCTGGTCGAGGATTCCCATCGCGCAGGCCTCGGCAGCGTCGAGTTGCTCGACGTGGCGCAGACCCGTGATTTGATCCCGGCCGCAGCCGGCCCGCTTCTGGGGGCGATGTGGAGTCCGGGTGACGCTCACTGTCAGCCGACCACGGGCACCCAGGTGTTCGTGGAGCGTGCGAAGCGCGCCGGGGTGCACGTCGCCTACGGCGTGAAGGCGCTGGCCCTGGATGTGTCCAACGGGCGGATCGCAGCGGTGAAGACCACCCGCGGGTCGATCGCCGCGGGCGCGGTGGTAGTCGCGGCGGGCGTCTGGACGGGATACCTGACCCGTACCGCCGGTGTCCCGGTGCCGATCATGCCGGTGGTCATGTCCGAGCTGGAGACCGCGCCCGTCGAAGCACTGTTCACGCCGACGCTCCGCGCATTCGGGTTCGGCGCTCGCCAGCGTCCGAACGGTCAGGTCGTGATCAGCGCGGGGCTGAACGCGCAGGTCGCGCATGGGCTCTCGCTCGCCGATCTCCACGACCTGCGGTTGTGGCTGCCGCGCGCGCTGTCCCTCCGCAAGAGCCTTCGGCTGCACATCGACACGCGTCGCATCCGCGAGCAGCTGCGCCACCGCTCCACGGTCGGCACAGCACTCGTCCCGGACACCTCCCCCGAGCCGGCGGCGGACCGCGCCCTGGTCGATGATTCGCTGCACCGCATTGCGAAGGTCATCCCGGCGCTCTCAACCGCGCGAGCGGCCCGCTACTGGGGCGGGCTCGTGGATATGACACCCGACGGCCTGCCGATCATCGACGGCGCGGCGGGTCCCGTAGGCCTGACTGTGATCGCCGGCCTCTGTGGGCACGGGTTCACGCTCGGACCTGTGCTCGGAGAGATCGCGGCCGATCTGGCCCTGGCCGGGCGCTCTGACTACGACCTCCATAGCTTCCGGCTCTCACGCTACGCGGCCGGGCCCGTTGCCCAGCCGGAGATGATGATTTGAAGCGGCGAGTGGTCGGGCCGTGTGCCGCTCCTTGGATCAGAGCATAATATTATGCGCTTATGGACCTCGGCCGGCAGATCACGCGCTCGAGAAACCTCGATGAGATCGCGGAGGCGCTCCCGCGGCGCGCGACGATGCTCTCTCACCTGTTCATCAAGCACTCGAGCTTGGCCATCTCTCGGACTGAGATAGGCGTGCTGCGCGCCGCTTACGAACAGCCGCAGCGGATCACGAGCCTCGCGGCAGCGGAGGGCGTGACTCAGCCGGCAATCACACTGCTCGTGAATCGCATGGAGGAGCGCGGCTGGGTACTGCGACGGCATGATCCGACCGATCGTCGCGCGGTACTCGTGGCCCTGACGACGGAGGGCCGGGCCGCCTTTGAGGAACTGCGTGCTGAATACCGTGCCCTATTGCACGAGGAGATGGCAACGCTGAGCGATGACGACATCGAGGTACTCGCCCGAGCGGTCGAGGTCCTCGATCACCTCGTCGATCGACTGACGGAGAGGGAGCAATGAGCATGTGTGACGTCCTCGGCGTGCTCGAGGACACAGAGGAGCAAGTCTGGGCGACGTTTGCGGCCGCTGTCGAGTTGGCGGAGGCCGAGAACGCTCGTCTGACGCTCGCCAAGACGACCGACGAGGGCCGGTCCTACATGTGGTTGAGTCCGTTCGCCTTCGGCGGTGCCTACGTGCCGCCTTCGATCGGCGCCGACGCGGATGCCGAGTGCCTGCTGGCCCGGGCTGCCGAGTTGGTTCCGGTGTGGCTGCCGGTTACGACACTGATGCTCGGTCGCGACAACCAGGGGGCGCTGCGCAAGCTGATCCGTGACGGGCGCTTCGGCGCAGTGGTCGCCGGACCGCACCTGTATGGGCACTGCCCGCGGTTCGCGAGCGACCTGCGGCGAGCGGGAATCAGGACCGTCTGCACGGGCGATCCATCGAGAAGCCGCTGCGGGCGCGCGATCGCGCGCGTGCGCTCCGGCTGGCGCGCGCCCGAGCCGTGGGCCGGCAATCCCAACCCGATCACGTGAAAGGAAGCAAATGAACGGTGTCGGCAGATGAGCACGGTCAAGCAGTCGCTGTGGGCGCGCTTGGCTCACCACCGCTCGCACCCCGAGCACTACAAGTGGATCGCGCTCTCGAACACGACGCTCGGGATCACCATGGCGACGATCAACCAGTCGATCGTGATCATCGCGATGCCCGCCATCTTCCGTGGGATCAAGCTCAACCCACTGGTCTCGTCGAACACGAGCTACCTGCTGTGGATGCTGATGGGCTTCTCCGTGGTGCTCGCCGTGCTCGTCGTCAGCCTCGGCCGCGTAGGCGACATGTTTGGCCGCGTGCGGATGTACAACCTCGGCTTTGCCGTGTTCACCGTCGGCTCGCTGCTGCTGACGGTCACGTGGATGAGCGGCACCTCGGCCGCGATCTGGCTGATCGCCTGCCGGGTGCTCCAGGGCGTCGGCGCGGCGTTCCTGTTCGCCAACTCGTCGGCGATTCTGACGGATGCGTTCCCAGCTGATGAGCGCGGGCTGGCGCTCGGGATCAACATGGTCGCGGCGATCGCGGGTTCGTTCATCGGCCTGATCCTCGGTGGCGTGCTCTCGCCGGTGGCGTGGCGGTTGGTGTTCCTGGTGTCGGTGCCATTCGGCCTTATCGGCACAGTCTGGGCCTACTTCATGCTGCAGGAGCGCGGGGTGCGCGTTGCCGCCAAGATCGACTGGATTGGAAACCTGACCTTCGCGGTCGGTCTGATCGCCGTGCTCGCAGGGATCACCTACGGGATCCTCCCCTATGGCGGTCACAACATGGGCTGGACCAACCCGCTCGTGATCGGATTGATCGGCGGCGGGCTCATCGTCCTATGTCTGTTCGTATGGGTCGAGCGGCGGATCGATCATCCGATGTTCCGGTTGCCCCTGTTCAAGATCCGCGCGTTCACAGCCGGCAACTTCGCTTCGCTGCTGGCCGCGCTGTCGCGCGGCGGCATGATGTTCATGCTGATCATCTGGCTGCAGGGCATCTGGCTCCCCGAACACGGATACAGCTTCGCGTCGACTCCGCTGTGGGCTGGCATCTTCATGCTGCCGCTCTCGGTCGGGTTCCTGATAGCCGGGCCTGTTGCCGGGCGCCTGGCCGACCACTTCGGTGCACGCCCGTTCGCCACCGGCGGAATGATCGTGGCGGCCGCGAGCTTCGTCGGCCTGATCGCCTTGCCGGTGAACTTCTCGTATATCGGGTTCGCGGCGCTGATCTTCGTCAACGGCCTCGCGATGGGGCTGTTCGCGGCCCCCAACCAGACCGGGATCATGAACAGCCTGCCGCCCGACCAGCGTGGTGCCGGCGCCGGGATGGCTGGCACGTTCATGAACTCGGCGTCGGTGCTCTCGATCGGGATCTTCTTCAGCCTGATCATCGTCGGCTTGTCGTCGAAGCTCCCGGCGGCCCTTTACCACGGGCTGTCCACCAACGGCGTTCCGCACGACTATGCGGTACAGGTCTCGCACCTACCACCCGTTGGGAGCCTGTTCGCCGCCTTCCTCGGCTACAACCCGATGCGCTCGACGCTCGGACCGATTTTGCATACCCTGCCGCACGCCAAGGTCGCATACCTCACCGGCCACCGGTTCTTCCCGCAGCTCGTGTCACAGCCATTCGCGAAGGGCATTCACGAGGCGTTCTACTTTGCCGGGGCATGCTGCCTGCTGGCGGCCGTCGCCTCCTGGATGCGCGGTGGCAAGTACTACTACGCGGACACCCCCGAAGCCGCGACACCCGCCGAGCTCAGCGAGATCGAGACCGAGGTGGCAGCTGCGCAGTGAACAGGCCTCATGGCCGGGGCCACAATGGTTGGGAGCGGGCGGGCTAGCTGAGGTGGATCCGGGATCGATCCTCAGCGCCGGCTCCCGGGAAGCGCCCGGTCGCGCGACAGCGCAGGGAGCAGGAACCCGCACCGTCGACGGCAACCATCTGCCGCACCCATCAAGGTAGACACCGCGCCGGACAAGACCTCACCAACCCGCCAAGGGCGCTCGGCGCGACCGGCGACCGGCGGGTGAAGGCAACCGACGACCGGCGGGTGAAGACGACCGCGACCGGAGACGACCGGCGGGTGAAGGCGACCGACGACCGGCGGGTGAAGACGCCCGCGACCGGAGACGACCGGCGGTGGAGGCAACCGGGGCCGGCGGGTGAAGACAACCGCGACCGGAGACGACCGGCGGTGGAGGCGACCGACGACCGGCGGCGTAGCGCGGAAACGCACAGCGGGCTACGCGGGCAACAAAAAACGGTCCGGGGGCGGCGACTCTGCCTGCTCTCGCGCGTAGCCTGCGCACGAAAAAAGCCTTGTCGTTCGCCTTTGGGAGCCCCG
>JBOGYJ010000358.1:0-4851 GCA_050696795.1 Solirubrobacteraceae bacterium
GGCCCGTCCGGGTCATCGCCGCGGCGAGGCCGGCGAGCAGCGCCTGGTCATGGCCGCGGGTCAGGCGGTAGCTGTAGCTGCCCAGCGAGCTGGCTTTCGGGAGGGTCTCCAATCCCGCGAACGCGGCGAGTCCCGGATCGACACACACATCGTCGACGTGACTGACACGCCGGCGGCCGATCGCCTTGATCGCGAGCAGCGAAAGGACGCTGCTCAGCGCCGGCACCTCGCGAGTTCCAGGAAAGCGTGCGTGTGCGACAGCGCCTGGGAGGTCGAGCGCGACCAGACCCGGGAGCAGCAGCAACGTGCCGGCATACGCGCTATCGAGGCGGACAGGCTGCTCGGGCCAGCGCATCACCCGCACCCGTGGCGGATGGTCACGCGTCGGCGCGCCGCGCTCACCCGGAGCGCGCGGCCCGAGCCGCTCATACCCCTCAGCGGCGAGTAGTTCCCACACGCCGGTGCGGTTCAACGGCGTCCTGCTCCCAGCCAGTGCCTGCGCGATCTCAGTCACCGACCGTCCCATCGCGCGCAGGCGCAACACCTCCTCGCGTGCCGCGGCCTTCGACGGCGCGACCCGCGGGCCGGGCTTGCGCTCGGCGAAGAACGCGCTCTGCTCAGGGGCGAAGTCGCGGACCATCGCCACAACTGTCGAGGACGCGTAGGCGAACCGCTCAGCGACCTCCACGGCCGAGGCGTTCTCCACGAAATACGCGCGCATCGCCTCGTAGCGGCGTTGCGCAACCCCGGCCGGTTCAAGGAAGAACCCCGCGCGAGCACGCCGCCGGTCCGCTCGACCACCTGAACTGGTGCGCTTCGCTGAGCCCACGGACCAGAACCATAGAGTCCTGCTCGGACGCTATGGTGCTGATAGCCCTCCGCGCGACCCGCGACAGGCCCGTGTTCATTGACTTCCGGTCCCAGCTCGTCCTTCCAGGAACCCGCCGCTGCGTGACACGACCCCAGGACTACGACCCTATCGTTCCGCGAACTAGCACCAGTTCCCGCACTCTCGCAGACGAAAACCTCAACAAACCCGGGCACATCCGCGCCGATCAGCGCGCAACCACCCGAGTTTGGGAATCCGAGTTAGCCGCTGGTGATGGGTTGCGGAACTGCCACCACGCCCTGCGCAGCTTCTCTGGCGAGCTTCCGCCGCTGGCGCACCTCTTTGATGAAGCTGAACGCATCGTCCACTCGGTAGTGATCGAGGACGAGGACCGGCTGATCTTTCGCCGCGCGTTCATTCACGCCCATGCTCTCCTCAATGGGCACGGACTACCAGTCCAGCCGCTGCACGGTGATGCCGGCCTCGGCAACGTCCTTACTGGAGGCGTGTGGCACGACTGGGAAGACAGCTCGATCGGGCCGATCATCTGGGACCTGGCGGCGCTGGTCTCAACCGCCCGGATCACCGGGACCCGAGCGCAACGAGCCGAAGCAACGCTAGTCGCATACGGCGATGATCCAGGCCTCGACTACCTCGACGCATTCGTCGCGCTCAGGGGTCTGCAGGTACTCGCATGGTCGCTGCTGGTCTCCACAACCGAACGAAAGATGCGGTCGAGCACCGAAACCCGTCTGCGCTGGTTTCGCGAGTATCCCTGGGACGACTGACCACGGCACGTCCGTACCGTTGCAATGGCGAACCAACCCCCTACATTCATGTGCCGACAAGCATCTTGGCGCCCGCACCCGTAGACCTGAGTTGCGCGGAATCTGGTACGACTGCGCGGTCACGGACGGTTGCGGGCATTCGTAACACGGGCTGGCCCGAATGGATCTTCTGGAACGAAAGCTCGGGTCTGAAATGTTTTGCACGGTTTGAGGTCCGTCCGGACACTTACTGATGTGGAGTCTGCTGCCACCAGAGACGGTGTCCGATCATCAGCCAAGAGCGAGGAGGACCTCTGGCGGCGCAGCCTGGCGGGTGATGGTGAGGCCTTTGGCAGCTTGTTTGATCTGCATCGCGATCGGGTGTTTCGCCATGCATGTCGCGTCGCGGCGTCGCGACAGGACGCCGAGGATCTCGTCGCTTCGGCGTTCTTGGAGTTGTGGCGACACCGGGATCATGTCCGCGTAGTAGACGGTTCGGTTCTGCCCTGGCTGCTTGTGACGGCAACGCACTTTGGACGCAACACGGTCCGGGGGACGCGACGGTACCGACGGCTCATCGAACGGCTGCCGCGCGGAGACGAGCACCCTGACGCCGCCGAGGTCGCGCTTGGGACTCATGCGCTCGGAGTCGGTGCGGCTCTCCGAGACGGGTTGCGGTCGCTCGGAAAGACCGATGGGCAGCTGTTCGCACTGGTGGCGCTCGAGGGGTACTCGGTCAGCGACGCTGCGGCGCTTCTCAATCTCAGCTCGGCGGCGGCGCAGACGCGACTGCATCGCATCCGCGCCAAGCTCGGCGCCCATCTGGTCGACCAACGAAGCGGGGACTACTCCCCTGGTGGAGGTGCGAGATGAGCTTGCATATGGATGAGACGTTCGCGTCTGCCCTGCGTGACCTGCTGGTCGAGCAGGCCGAAACCTCGAGCGGACGGACGCCACTGTCGTCGTGGTTCTCTCGACGCTGGACCGCGAGGACGGGAATCGTTGCGGGTCTCATCGTGGGAGGTGGCGGTATTGCCTACGGCACCGGTGTGTGGACCTTGCCGGGAAGCGAGGTAGTCACGCCGCTCGCCGCGCCAGTAACCGTGACCGGGGTCGGAACCCAAACCGTTCAGTTGGGAACCCCGCCGGCCGGAACGACGGCTCTCGAGATCGACTTCACCTGCCTGACCGCCGGGACCTTCACGTTCGCGGACGGAGCTGGTGCCGAATGCGACGCCGGCAACGGCGGAGACAACCAACTATCGACGTACGCGATGCCGATCACGGCGGGTCAGGACAGCACGACCATCACCGCAACCCCGGGAGCGCGCTGGCGACTGACCGCAACCTACTCCAGCGTCGCGGTGAGCGCGTGGGGTGTGAATGCGAGTGGTCAGACATACGGCGTGGAGGACAAGAACGGGATCCCAGACCTTGTCGCGGCGCATGCCACCAACGGGCGTGACGGCTACGTGTACGCCTACCAGCTCTATCCGCCGGGCCCGAAGACGATCAAGCAGGCGCTCGCGGAGAACAACGCGCCGCCGACGCGAATGACCGTCTACGAGTCCGACGGAAAGACCGCGATCGGCGAGTTCATTGTTGGCAGCGGACCGGCTGGCACCGCGACGAACGCGTCGACTGTCACGACCCCATTGCCGGTGATACAGACAACAACCACAGTGGCGCCGGTGACGACGGGGACCAGCACCACCAGCGCCCCCTAACCGCCGCGCGGCGCGAGGGTCGAGCGTCGCCGGCTCAGGCCAAGATGCTGCGCGCGCGTTACACATCCAGGTCAAACCTTGGGACCTGCGTTCAACGTCCGGCAAGCATCCTGGACGTACCGACGCCAGCCTCGCTCTGCGCGGCGAGCGGCAGTCTCGTCGAGAGTGCCGTCTCGGCGACGGAGGACAAGAAGACGCGCAGAGTTTGACCTCGCCCCGCGCGTCTCTCAGATCAGAGGTCCCTCACCTCTCTGATGGCCGCGCTTTTGATCTGCATGACCGGCGCGTCGCCGGCCAACGCAGCGCGGCACCACTCGATCACCAAGCCTGCGACGGCCTGGCGGCTCAGGTGGGAGGTGTCGATCGTGTGCATGCGCCACCCGTCCCCGATTTGGTCCAGGCTCTCCCAGCGCATCTCCTCCCAACCGCTATCAGACACGACGTGCAGCATGTGCAGCGGATCGGTCGCCTGGTGACGCATCCACTCCCCGAACGCTTGGTGATGCACCAGCAGCGCGGGGTCATCTCCCCGCCCGGCCAGTCGTTGGGCCTGCGCCTCAGCGCTGGCATCCAACAGACACACCGCCAGCGCGTCGAGTTGTGGAGCCGACGGGGCCGCGACGACCTCGACCGCAGCGACCGGATCTCCGGCGAGCAGCAGATGCCGCCCACCGGCCTGCAGCTCGACCGCGCGGCGGACGGCCGTCTCGGCAAGCTGCTGGCGCCAACCGCGCGTTCTCGGCGTACTCAGGAGTCCGAGGTCCTTGAGCTCGACGCATTCAACCTCGGGAGACAGCTCCGGCGTGACCGCCGTCCGGATCGTCGACTTGCCGACGCCGCTCGCGCCCGTGATCAGCAGCAGCATGTCCTCGACTATCGCATTAGCCCGGGACGCTGCAGAGTCCTGCGTTCACGAATGCGCGGAAGTCTCCGGCGGGGTCGAGCACCATCATGAGGCTTCCGCGCTCCATCGGTTCCAGCTGTCGGCATACCTCCTTTAGCTCACCCACACGACTTCTCAGGTCTCTGCCGAGAGCCCTCCTTCGCGCGGGATGCGGTGCCCGGGTTCGGGGCCGGCGCTCGGGTGAGCGGCCTTCGCGGTAAGCCGGTCGTGCCGGCGCGGACGCGGGCGGCGATCCCATCGCCTTGAGAGGTTGTGGTCGGTATGCGTGAGGCCGCGGGGGTGTTGCACGCGGCTTGCCGTGCCTTGGGATGGCTGTAACACTTGTGGTGTGGCGATCGAGATTCCACAGGCGGGCACGCGCGGAGCCAAAGCGCCGCCGAGCGGTGCGCTTGGCCGCGGGCTGATGGCCGTCGCTCGTGGGGTCCACCGGCTCACCGGCAACAAGATGTCCGGCCAGCCGCTGCTCCATTTGCACACCATCGGCGCCAAGAGCGGTCAGCCTCGGACTTCTGTTGTGATGGCCTTCCCTGAGGGCGAAGGCTGCTGGCTGATCGTCGCCTCGCGTGGCGGGACTGCCGATCACCCGTCCTGGTTCTACAACCTTGCCTCAAACCCCGAGCGTGT
>JBOGYJ010000359.1:0-2959 GCA_050696795.1 Solirubrobacteraceae bacterium
AGCTCGGCGGCAAGGGCCCGCTGATCGTGTTCGCGGACGCCGACCTCGACGCGGCCGCCGGCAAGGCGGCGGGCCAGTACGATGACGCCGGTCAGGTGTGCCTGGCGGGCACGCGGCTGCTGGTGCAGGAGAGCATCCGCGAGCAGTTCCTCGAGCGCTTCCACACCGCCGCCGACCGGCACGTGCTGGGTGACCCGCGCGACCCGAAGACCACGGTCTCGCCGCTGATCCACCCGCAGCACCTGGATCGCGTCGACGGCTTCGTCCAGCGCGCGGTGGCCGACGGCAACACGCTGGTGCGCGGCGGCCGACGGCTCGACGGCCTGCTGTATGAGCCGACCCTGTTCGAGCCGCGGGCCAACGACGTCGAGATCGTGCAGCGCGAGGTCTTCGGCCCGGTGCTGACCTCCCAGACCTTCGCCGACGAGGACGAGGCGATCGCGCTCGCCAACTCGACCCAGTACGGGCTGTCGGGGATCGTGTACACGAGCTCGATGGGCCGCGCCGACCGCATCGGCCGCGCCGTGCGGGCCGGGATCGTGTGGGTCAACACGTTCCTCGTGCGTGACCTGACCGCCCCCTTCGGAGGCATCGGCATCTCCGGCATCGGCCGCGAGGGCGGCAACTATGCACTCGACTTCTACTCGGACCTGAAGACGCTGCAGGTGCTCGACGGGAGCGTGCGGTGACGGTGGGCGACGGAGCGCAAGCGTAGGGCGGGCTTCGCGCCAGCGGGCCAGCGGGCCAGAAGCCCGCCGCTGGCGAATGCGTGGACGCGTGGGCGCTACTGGCCTGCGGGCAGGTTGGCTTCCTGTTCGACGTACCGCGCCCGGCGGATGAAGATCACGGAGTGATAGACGATCGTTCCGTCCTGGAAGGTCAGCTGACCGCGCCGGATGAACCGCATGAAGGACGAGGCGGCCGGAGCGCCGAGCTTCACCACTCCCGGCCCCCGTTGCTGGGTCATCAGCAACTTGCCGGGGAAATGGAAGGGCCAGTCGCGGAACACATAGACATTCCGATCCGTGACCAGCACGATCCGGTGGAAGTAGAAGCCGAGGATGCTGAGCGCCAGGTCGAGCAGGGCACCGATGGCGGGAACGAACCTCGCGGCGTCCTCGATCGCACTGAAGGCGAGCATCGTGCCGAGGCTGTTGAAGGTGAACGCAACCGCCACCGCTTCCTCGCCGTCGAGATGAGCCCTGCGGGCGACCCGCCTGGCCATGCGCTGGTTGTAAGGACGAACCGTGTGCTCGCGCGCAGCGGACCGTCCGACGGAATCAGAGCTCATCGCATCGCACCGGACTCAGCCACGATCATCGACGCCGTTCTATCACACCGGTCCCCCCGATGCTCCTGCTGGGCTCTCGGCGGATGACGGCCCTCCGGGAATCGCATTCGTGGCGATCAGGGCATAGCTGACGAGCCCGAGACCTCGCGCGTCTCCGCGGAGACGCTCCGCCGGCGCCGAACAGGGCGCCGGCGAGCCCTCCAATCCCGCCGACCAGCAAATGCCGACGGTCAATCCTCACGTCACGGCGTCGATGAGTTCGTCACGCGGTTCCAGCTCGTGCTTGACGACCCGACCGTGTCCGTCACCGAGCCGACCTCGAGAGTCAGATGCTCGAACAGCTGATCCGATGCGGCACCGCTGTTGGTGGTTGTGATCGATTGCAACACGACGAGCTCGTAGTCGAATGTCTCGGCTACGGTGGTGCCGTCGTTGGCGTAAAGCTGAACCTCCGCAGATCTGAAGTGCGCGCCGGAGGCGAGCATCTGGAACAACTCTGGCGATGCCGCGTCGGGTAGCTTCGTCATGGTGATCGGCTCGAAGGTGACCTTGCCCGCGCCGGCACCGCCCGACTGCGATCCGATGTTGAGAGCCTGGTCGCTGGTAGCTGAGAAGTCGTAGATCTTGAATGTGATGGGCTGAGTGTCGGGTAGCAAGTCGGTGGCCGGCGTGAGTGTCACCGTCCCGACCACGTTCTGACGCGGGGCAGGGTTCGGTGCGACAGCTCCCGCCGGGCCCTGCGACCCAGCCGGGCCCTGCGACCCAGCCGGACCCGTTGCGCCCTGCGGACCCGTGACGCTCCATGAGGTGGCGTACTGGTCGTGCCTGCACGTCACACTCTCAGCGACGATACGAACGGCGCCGGTCGACTTCGACACACACGCGTAGACGGTGTTGCCGGACGTGTCCGACGCAAAGGCCTGCGTCACCGTGGCAGCCGCGATCGCGACAGCGACTACCGCAGCCGTCCAGACGATCCGCCGGTTGCGCAATCGAGATATGCGTCTCTGCATCTGTAATCCCTTCCTTGGGTGGACAAGTGATGAAAGCGCAGGGATGATAGACGCGCGACAATCATCACTCAACCGGTGCAATGGGATCAACGGACTGTGCCGGCTCAGACGGCAGGGGCGCCGATGGCGTGGAAGCCGCCGTCGACGTGCACGATCTCACCCGAGATGCCGCGCGAGAGATCCGAGAGCAGGAAGCAGATCGGGCCCGCGACGATGCTCGGGTCCTCGATGTCCCAGCCCAGCGGGGCCTGCTGCTGCCACAGCGAGGCCAGCTTCTCGAAGCCGGGGATGCCACGCGCGGCCACGGTCCCGAGCGGGCCGGCGCTGATGAGGTTCACGCGAATGCCCTGCGCGCCGAGGTCACGCGCGAGGTAGCGCGAGACGGACTCGAGCGCCGCCTTGGCAACACCCATCCAGTCGTAGATCGGCCAGGCGACGGAGGCGTCGAAGTCGAGGCCGACGATGCTCGAGTCCGCCGGCATCAGCGGCGCCAGCGCGGCGGCCAGCGCCTTCAGCGAGAACGCGCTTGTCTGGAAGGCGATCGAAGCGCTCTGGGCGGGGGCGGTCATGAACCTGCCGCCGAGCGCGTCCTCGGGAGCGAAGGCGATCGCGTGCAGCACGCCGTCGAGGTGACCCCAGCGCGACGCGAGCTCAG